>NZ_CP026362.1:412500-717500 GCF_004116955.1 Bacillus vallismortis
GGTCTGAGGTGGAAGTGTGGCGACACATGGAGCTGACAGATACTAATCGATCGAGGACTTAACCACATTTTGATTGGTGTCACATCTGTTATCTAGTTTTGAGAGAACACTCTCTAAAAGGCGGAAAGAAACTCCGCTAAGGGCTCTCACATCCTGTGAGAAACGCCCAGTACCTTCATCCTGAAGGCATTTGTTTGGTGGCGATAGCGAAGAGGTCACACCCGTTCCCATGCCGAACACGGAAGTTAAGCTCTTCAGCGCCGATGGTAGTCGGGGGTTTCCCCCTGTGAGAGTAGGACGCCGCCAAGCAGTTGCACGCTAGTTCAATAATGGAGGATTAGCTCAGCTGGGAGAGCATCTGCCTTACAAGCAGAGGGTCGGCGGTTCGAGCCCGTCATCCTCCACCATTCTTTATTGTACATATCGGTTTTACATATACGCCGGTGTAGCTCAATTGGTAGAGCAACTGACTTGTAATCAGTAGGTTGGGGGTTCAAGTCCTCTTGCCGGCACCACTTTTATATGATATAATATTCAAGTCTCTTGTAAGAAGAGCCATTAGCTCAGTTGGTAGAGCATCTGACTTTTAATCAGAGGGTCGAAGGTTCGAGTCCTTCATGGCTCACCATTTACATGTTGCGGATGTGGCGGAATTGGCAGACGCGCTAGAATCAGGCTCTAGTGTCTTTACAGACGTGGGGGTTCAAGTCCCTTCATCCGCACCATTTCTGCGGAAGTAGTTCAGTGGTAGAACACCACCTTGCCAAGGTGGGGGTCGCGGGTTCGAATCCCGTCTTCCGCTCCAACTATACCATCCACGCCGGGGTGGTGGAATTGGCAGACACACAGGACTTAAAATCCTGCGGTAGGTGACTACCGTGCCGGTTCAAGTCCGGCCCTCGGCATTAAGTTTTGCGCCCGTAGCTCAATTGGATAGAGCGTTTGACTACGGATCAAAAGGTTAGGGGTTCGACTCCTCTCGGGCGCGCCATGATCTACATGAAATCGGGAAGTAGCTCAGCTTGGTAGAGCACATGGTTTGGGACCATGGGGTCGCAGGTTCGAATCCTGTCTTCCCGACCATTCTTGGGGCCTTAGCTCAGCTGGGAGAGCGCCTGCTTTGCACGCAGGAGGTCAGCGGTTCGATCCCGCTAGGCTCCACTTGGTTTCAATAAATATTTGGCGGTGTAGCTCAGCTGGCTAGAGCGTACGGTTCATACCCGTGAGGTCGGGGGTTCGATCCCCTCCGCCGCTACCAATGGACCTTTAGCTCAGTTGGTTAGAGCAGACGGCTCATAACCGTCCGGTCGTAGGTTCGAGTCCTACAAGGTCCACCACTATACGGAGGAATACCCAAGTCTGGCTGAAGGGATCGGTCTTGAAAACCGACAGGGGTGTCAAAGCCCGCGGGGGTTCGAATCCCTCTTCCTCCGCCATATCTATTCTTAATCATCGCGGGGTGGAGCAGTTCGGTAGCTCGTCGGGCTCATAACCCGAAGGTCGCAGGTTCAAATCCTGCCCCCGCAACCAAAATATGCGAATAAAAAATGAAGTGCCCGAAGGGCTCAATAAAAAAGATTCACATGTACTATTAAAATGGTCCGGTAGTTCAGTTGGTTAGAATGCCTGCCTGTCACGCAGGAGGTCGCGGGTTCGAGTCCCGTCCGGACCGCCATTTAAATAATACTTAGGCTCGGTAGCTCAGTTGGTAGAGCAACGGACTGAAAATCCGTGTGTCGGCGGTTCGATTCCGTCCCGAGCCACCATTTATCAATATATATTTTGGCGGTTGTGGCGAAGTGGTTAACGCACCAGATTGTGGCTCTGGCATTCGTGGGTTCGATTCCCATCAATCGCCCCAAATAAAAATTGCGGGTGTAGTTTAGTGGTAAAACCTCAGCCTTCCAAGCTGATGTCGTGGGTTCGATTCCCATCACCCGCTCCATTTCTATATTGTCATGGGCCTGTAGCTCAGCTGGTTAGAGCGCACGCCTGATAAGCGTGAGGTCGATGGTTCGAGTCCATTCAGGCCCACCATGACTTTTATATTCCACAGTAGCTCAGTGGTAGAGCTATCGGCTGTTAACCGATCGGTCGCAGGTTCGAATCCTGCCTGTGGAGCCAAATGGAGAAGTACTCAAGTGGCTGAAGAGGCGCCCCTGCTAAGGGTGTAGGTCGTGTAAGCGGCGCGAGGGTTCAAATCCCTCCTTCTCCGCCATATAATGAAAAATGGAAGTCTTCACTCATCGGCCCGTTGGTCAAGCGGTTAAGACACCGCCCTTTCACGGCGGTAACACGGGTTCGAATCCCGTACGGGTCATCCCAAAAACCTTGCATATCCTGCAAGGTTTTTTATTTTATCATCATGTTATGCCTTAGATTTCGTTCTTATTCTATAAACAGCCAACAAAAATCTCCATATCTTTTGTTTTTCTTCGGAAAAAGAAGTTAAATGTCAATAAGTATAAGCGCTTTCATGAAAGGGCTTTTTTTTATTTCTGCGAATAAATATTATAAATGAAAACTATGATGTCAGAAAGGATGATTACATGGCCGCCGCCAGCCCGTCAGCACATGATGTTTATCTTTTTCACGAAGGCAGTCTGTATAGAAGCTATCAACTATTTGGCTCGCATTATCGCGAGCTGAATGGCCAAAGCGGATATGAATTCTGTGTGTGGGCGCCTCATGCGTCAGTAGTTCGAGTGGCTGGGGATTTTAACAGCTGGTCAGGAGAACAGCATGTGATGCATAGAGTGAATGATAACGGCATTTGGACGTTATTTATTCCAGGTCTAGAGCAACAGGAACGATATAAATATGAAATCGTGACTCATAGCGGTGAGATTAGGCTGAAAGCAGATCCATACGCCTTTTATTCAGAAGTCCGGCCTCACACAGCATCACTTACGTACAATCTGACGGGATATAAATGGAAAGACCAAAAATGGCAAAAGAAACAACAGGATATGACGCTGTATGAGAAACCTATTTTTATTTATGAACTGCATCTTGGGTCTTGGAAGAAACATTCTGATGGCAGGCATTATACCTATAAAGATTTAAGCCAGTCGCTTATTCCTTATATCAAAAAGCATGGGTTTACCCATATCGAACTGCTTCCGGTGTATGAGCATCCTTATGATCGTTCATGGGGATATCAAGGAACGGGTTATTACAGCCCGACAAGCAGGTTTGGCACGCCGCATGATCTGATGAAGTTTGTGGATGAATGCCATCAAGAGAACATCGGAGTCATTCTGGATTGGGTTCCGGGACATTTTTGTAAAGATGCACATGGCCTTTATATGTTTGATGGAGAGCCTCTTTATGAATATCAAGATGAACGTGATCGGGAGAACGGGCTATGGGGCACAGCTAACTTTGATCTGGGAAAACCGGAAGTTCATAGTTTTTTAATTTCTAATGCGTTGTACTGGGCGGAACTCTATCATATAGATGGACTTAGGGTTGATGCAGTGGCTAACATCCTGTATTGGCCAAATCAGGATGAACGCCATCCGAATCCATATGCTGTTGAATTTCTACAAAAACTTAATCAAACAATGAGAGAGGCATATCCGCATGTCATAATGATTGCGGAAGATTCGACGGAATGGCCTCACGTGACAAGTGCCGCTGAGGAAGGAGGGCTCGGTTTTCATTTTAAATGGAATATGGGCTGGATGAATGACGTACTGACATACATGGAAACGCCCCCAGAAGAAAGGCGGTATTGTCATCAGCTTATTTCTTTTTCATTATTGTATGCGTTTAGTGAACATTTTGTATTGCCGTTTTCACATGATGAAGTCGTTTACGGCAAAAAATCAATTCTTAATAAAATGCCTGGCGACTATTGGCAGAAATTTGCCCAGTATCGTCTTTTGCTCGGTTATATGACGGCTCACCCCGGTAAGAAATTGATTTTTATGGGTTCAGAATTTGCCCAATTTGATGAATGGAAAGACACAGAGCAGCTTGATTGGTTTTTGGACTCCTTCCCCATGCATCGGAAAGCCAGCGTTTTTACGCAAGATCTTCTCCGCTTTTATCAAAAAAGCAAAATCCTTTATGAACATGACCATCGTGCACAGTCGTTTGAATGGATTGATGTCCATAATGACGAACAATCGATCTTTTCTTTTATTCGTTACGGCAAAAAGTACGGTGAGGCGCTTGTCATCATTTGTAATTTTACACCCGCGGTCTATCAGCAATATGATGTTGGTGTTCCTTTTCTTACCCAATATATCGAGGTCCTGAACAGCGACAGAGAAGCATATGGAGGCTCAGGGCAAATCAACAAAAAGCCGTTAACGGCCAAAAAGGGAGCTTTACATCATAAACCGGGTTATATCACAATGACCATCCCCCCTTACGGCATTTCGATTTTACGGGCGGTTAAAAAAGAGGAGAGATGAAATCATGAAAAAACAATGTGTGGCCATGCTCCTTGCCGGCGGGAAGGGCAGCCGTCTCAACGGTTTAACAAAACATATGGCGAAACCGGCTGTATCTTTTGGGGGGAAATACAGGATTATTGATTTTACGCTCAGCAACTGTTCCAATTCTGGTATTGACACAGTGGGGATTTTAACACAATATCAGCCGCTCGAGCTGAATTCCTATATTGGCATCGGCAGTGCATGGGACCTTGACAGATATAATGGCGGCGTGACGGTTTTACCTCCCTATGCCAAGTCATCTGAGGTCAAATGGTATAAAGGGACGGCAAGCGCCATTTATGAAAATCTCAATTATTTAAAACAGTATGATCCTGAGTATGTGCTGATTTTATCTGGAGATCACATCTACAAGATGGACTACGGCAAAATGCTTGATTTTCATATTGAAAAGAATGCGGATGTAACGATTTCTGTTATTGAAGTGGGCTGGGAGGAAGCAAGCCGGTTCGGCATTATGAAGACCAATGCAGATGGGACGATTACACGTTTCGATGAAAAGCCCCAATTCCCAAAGAGCAATCTCGCCTCAATGGGAATTTATATATTCAATTGGCCGCTTTTGAAACAGTACCTCGAGATGGATGACCGGAACCCGTATTCAAGCCACGACTTCGGCAAAGACATTATTCCTTTGCTTTTAGAGGAGAAAAAGAAGCTATCTGCTTATCCGTTCAAAGGATATTGGAAGGATGTCGGAACAGTGCAGAGTTTGTGGGAAGCCAATATGGATCTGTTAAAAGAAGACTCGGAGTTAAAGCTGTTTGAACGGAAATGGAAAATTTACTCCGTTAATCCGAATCAGCCTCCGCAATTTATTTCATCTGACGCGCAGGTTCATGATTCGCTTGTGAACGAAGGCTGTGTTGTGTATGGAAATGTGTCTCATTCCGTTCTTTTTCAAGGTGTTACTGTCGGTAAGCATGCGACTGTCACATCGTCGGTTATTATGCCGGATGTGACGATCGGCGAGCATGTAGTGATTGAAAATGCCATTGTTCCTAATGGCATGGTGCTTCCAGATGGCGCAGTGATTCGGTCCGAAAAAGACATTCAGGAGGTGCTGCTCGTTTCAGAGGAATTTGTAGAAAAAGAATTGATCTAATACTGAAGAGGAGGCAGAGCCATTGTTCAATAACCAAATGTTAGGTGTTATAGATGAAACCACATATAAGCATTCTCTTCAGGATTTAACGGCACAGCGGTCGCTGGGGGCGATTCCTTTTGCCGGAAGGTACCGCCTGATCGATTTTATGCTATCCAACATGGTGAATGCGGATATTAGGAGTGTCGCAATTTTTCCGAAGTATCGCTATCGTTCGCTTATGGATCATCTTGGAGCGGGCAAGGAATGGGATTTGCATCGGAAAAAGGATGGCCTCTTTTTTTTCCCGTCGCCCCACCTTCACCAAGAATATGATGAATTCGGTTCCTTTCGACAGTTTTCCGACCATCTTGATTACTTCCGCAGAAGCACACAACAGTATGCTGTCATCTCCAACAGTCATACCGTATGCAACATTCAATTTCAATATGTGCTGAAACGCCATATGGAGATTGGCTGCGACGTCACCGAGGTATTTCAGGACGGCCAATCGCTGCAAATCTATATCATGTCTACAACGCTTTTACAGGATCTGATTTACGGACATAGTGAAAAAGGCTATAAAACCATTCATGAAGCTGTCGAAAAAGAATCCTCCTCATTGAGCATTTGCCCGTATGAATATTCAGGTTATTCCGCTGTCATTGATTCGGTAGAAAAGTATTATACCCACAGTATGGAGCTCATTCAGCCTCGGTTTTGGCAGCAGGTGTTTTTGCCGCAGCAGCCGATTTATACAAAAGTAAAGGATGAGCCGCCGACGAAATACGGAAAGCACAGCAGTGTCAAACATTCCTTGGTGGCAAACGGCTGTGTGCTTGAAGGAGAGGTTGAAAACTGCATTTTGTTCAGGGGGATTCATGTCGGAAAGGGAACGAAGCTGAAAAACTGCATTATTATGCAAAAAACACAGATTGGCGAGGATTGTCTGTTAGAGCAGGTGATTTCTGATAAGGACGTTAAAATCGGCAATTCGACTGAGGCTGCGGGAACAGCCGAACAGCCGCTGGTATTAAGAAAAGGGTTTGTCCAAGGAGAGCTGATGAATTCTTGAAGATATTGTTTGCTGTATCAGAATGTACGCCGTTTGTTAAGTCAGGAGGCCTTGCCGATGTAGCAGGTGCTCTGCCAAAGGCACTTGCGCGATTAGGCAATGAAGTAACTGTGATGCTGCCGAAATACAGCCAAATACCTGAACGATGGAAGAAGCGCATGAGAAAAATAGCTGAATGTACAGTGGCCGTCGGCTGGCGCCAGCAATATTGCGGAATTGAACATATGGCCGATGATGATGTGAATTATTACTTCATCGACAATGAATATTATTTTAAGAGGGATTCGCTGTACGGGCATTATGATGATGGTGAACGGTTTGCTTTTTTTTCAAGAGCTGTGCTGGAAGCTGCTGAAGCCGTGAATGTTCAGGCCGATATTGTTCATACTCATGATTGGCATACAGCGATGGTCAATTATTTGCTAAAAGAGGAATACAGAGCGCATCCTTTTTATGAACAGATGAAAAGCGTACTCACGATCCACAACCTCCAGTTTCAAGGCATATTTCCTCCTGATGTCACACATGACTTGCTGGGGCTTGATATGGATCATTTTCATTTTGAAAGGTTAGAATGCAACGGATTCGTTAATTTTATGAAGGCAGGCATCATTGCAGCTGATCATGTGACAACTGTAAGCCCCACTTACAGAAATGAAATATTGACGCCGTATTACGGTGAACAGCTGGAGCGGGTTTTGCAATATAGGGAAAATGACATAACCGGCATATTAAACGGCATTGATGATACGTTTTATCATCCTAAAAACGATCCCTATATAGAGGCGCACTATGATGCAGACCACCTAACATGCAAGGAAGAAAATAAAACGCAGCTGCAGCGGCGGATGGGGCTACCTGAGCGAAATGATATTCCGCTGATCAGCATGGTGACAAGGCTCACGAAACAAAAGGGACTTGATCTTGTCCGCAGGATTATGCACGAACTTCTTGAAGAACATGACATACAGCTGATTGTGCTGGGCACGGGGGAGCGTGAATTTGAAGATTATTTCCGGTATGCAGAATTTGCTTTTCATGAGAAGTGCAGAGCGTATATTGGATTTGATGAGCCGCTTGCCCATCAAATTTACGCGGGCTCTGATTTATTTTTAATGCCGTCAAAGTTTGAGCCGTGCGGCTTGGGGCAGCTCATTGCTCTCCAATATGGCGCCATTCCGATCGTCAGGGAGACGGGCGGTCTTTACGATACAGTCCGTGCCTATCAGGAGGAAGAGAGAACGGGCAATGGCTTTACGTTTTCCGCTTTCAATGCGCATGATCTTAAATTCACAATCGAGAGGGCACTGTCGTTTTATCCCCAAAAGGATGTATGGAAGAGCATCATGAAGACCGCAATGAATGCAGATTACAGCTGGAAGCATTCAGCTAAAGAGTATCAGCGCATTTTCGAGTATGTGACAAGGAGTGGACGGGATGTTCTCGAGTAAAGAACGTTTTGCAGCCTTATTTTTAAAGCGTCTGGAAATGACGTGTGGAAAAAGCTTTAAAGACTCTGCCAAGCTGGATCAATACAAAACGTTAGGCAATATGGTCAGAGAGTATATCAGCGCTAATTGGATCCAGACGAATGAAAAAAGCAGGTCCAACTCCGGGAAACAGACATATTATTTGTCAATCGAATTTCTGCTCGGTCAGCTCCTTGAACAAAATGTAATGAATCTTGGCGTTCGTGATGTTGTGGAAGCAGGCTTAAAGGATATTGGCATCGAATTAGAGGAGATCCTTCAGATAGAGAGCGATGCAGGTCTAGGCAATGGCGGGCTTGGGCGCTTGGCTGCTTGCTTTTTAGATTCTCTCGCTTCATTAAACCTGCCTGGACATGGAATGGGCATTCGTTATAAGCACGGCTTGTTTGAGCAAAAAATTGTTGACGGCCATCAAGTGGAGCTGCCTGAGCAATGGCTGAAAAACGGGAATGTATGGGAAGTAAGAAATGCGGATCAGGCTGTTGACGTGCCATTTTGGGGCGAGGTGCATGTGACACAACAAAACGGGCGTCTGCATTTTCGTCACGAGCAAGCTACAATCGTCACCGCTGTTCCTTACGATATACCGATTATTGGCTATGAAACGGGGACAGTCAATACGTTGAGGTTATGGAATGCCGAGCCCTATGCGCATTATCATGGCGGCAATATCTTGTCTTATAAGCGGGAAACAGAAGCTGTTTCTGAATTTTTATATCCTGACGACACTCATGACGAGGGGAAAATTTTACGGCTGAAGCAGCAGTATTTTTTAGTTTGCGCAAGCTTAAAAAGCATTGTGAATAATTACCGAAAAACAAATAAATCTTTATCCGGGCTGCATAAAAAAATCAGCATTCATATTAATGACACGCATCCTGCGCTGGCAGTGCCTGAGCTGATGCGGATTCTGCTCGATGAAGAGAACATGAGCTGGGATGAGGCCTGGCATATCACCGTACATACGATTTCATATACAAATCATACGACATTGTCAGAAGCGCTGGAGAAATGGCCGATTCATTTGTTTAAGCCGCTGCTTCCGCGAATGTATATGATTATCGAAGAGATCAATGAAAGGTTTTGCCATGCGGTCTGGGAAAAGTATCCCGGGGACTGGAAAAGAATAGAGGACATGGCGATTACGGCGCATGGTGTTGTCAAAATGGCCCACCTGGCCATAGTGGGCAGCTACAGTGTAAACGGCGTTGCCAAAATTCATTCCGATATTTTAAAGAAAAGGGAGATGCACAACTTTCATTTGCTGTTTCCAAATCGTTTTAACAATAAGACGAATGGAATTGCCCACAGGCGCTGGCTGCTAAAAGCAAATCCCGGCTTGTCTGCGATCATCACGGAGGCGATCGGCAATCAATGGATCAAAGATCCGGAATCACTGCTTCAATTAGAACCGTATGCTTTTGATCCAGCTTTTATTGAACAGTTTCAAAACAACAAAAGCAGGAAAAAACAAGAGCTTGCTGATTTGATTTTTTGTACGGCGGGGGTGGTTGTGGACCCTGACAGCATATTTGACGTTCAGGTAAAACGGCTTCATGCATATAAACGGCAGCTGCTGAATGTTCTTCATATTATGTATTTGTATAATCGGCTCAAAGAGGACTCGGGATTTTCCATTTACCCGCAAACCTTTATTTTTGGAGCAAAGGCTTCACCAAGCTATTATTATGCCAAGAAAATCATTAAGCTCATCCATTCTGTCGCTGAAAAGGTCAACTATGACCCGGAAGTCAAACAGCTGATCAAGATTGTTTTTTTGGAAAATTACAGAGTGTCTATGGCTGAGCGGATTTTTCCGGCTTCAGATATAAGTGAACAAATTTCAACGGCGAGCAAGGAAGCGTCAGGCACAGGAAATATGAAGTTTATGATGAACGGGGCTTTGACAATCGGCACTCATGACGGCGCAAATATTGAGATTCTTGAGCGGGTGGGGCCTGATTGTATTTACACATTCGGTTTAAAGGCGGATGCCGTTCTATCGTACCAGGAAAACGGCGGCTATAGATCGAGGGAATATTATCAGCATGACCGCAGAATCAGACAGGTGGCGGATCAGCTGATCAACGGTTTTTTTGAAGGGGAAGCAGATGAATTTGAATCGATTTATGACTCGCTGCTTCCGCATAATGATGAGTATTTTGTGCTAAAGGATTTCAGCTCATATGCAGATGCGCAAGAGCGTATTCAAGCTGATTATCGCGATCGGAGGACATGGTCTGGGCGTTCGATTGTAAACATTGCCCATTCTGGATATTTCTCAAGCGACCGCACGATCCGCGAATATGCGAAAGACATTTGGAGAATCCGCCCGATGATGTGAAAAAGCCGCTGTAGGAGCGGCTTTTTTGGTTTACAGATTCATCGAATAGATTGTAAAGGATAAGAATGTCGCAAACGCACTCCATAAAACATAGGGCAAAAGAAGATAGCTTGCGGCTCTGCTGTATTTTTTTACTATAATCATTAATATGAATGCTGTTAGCGCGACGAGCAGGCTGTCAATCGACGCAGCCAGCAAATTCTTTTGGGTAAATTGAAAATAGCTGAATGCCTGATTAAACACATAATTAATCAAAAGCATAAGCCAAAAGCGCTTCGCATCTTGAAATGAAAATGCGGCGTACACAATGGCAGCTGAAAGGGAGATCAGGGCAAACAGGATCGCCCAAATGATGCCGATCGCAGACCCGGGTGGCGTCCAGTCCGGTTTTTTCAGTGAATTGTACCATTCTTGGTCAATCGGAAACAGGTAGTCTGCGGCTGAAAACAGCGCGTAAGTAATCACAAAAACCGCTATGGCGCCGATTATTTTCTTCATGTTTGCAACCTCCGTATGTATTTATTTTACATTTATACGTACCCATCATTTTATAAGGATCAAACCCCCGATGTACGGGGGAAATAAATTATCTGCTAAAATTTTGTCCATATACTTGTCTTTGTTCGGCAGTGAATGGGGCTCTTGATTCGTAAGCGTAGATCATAATACTAAAATGATCCTTCAACCAATAAACGGGATCGTTTCTTCTGAAGACGTTAAAGAACCCCCAATGACAGGGGGTTCAATCAGCGTGAAGATCGCCGAATGTTGTCATGATTCCCTCTTCGTCGAGTTCTTCCTCATAACGCTCATGGGCTCTGCTTTGATAGACCGTAATTTCTTTGCCTGTGATATCTGTTGCGATGAAATTTTCGTATGATTCCGTATTGCCGATATTTTCTTCGGCATTCATCGTCATATCATCGTAGCTGAGAGGCGGGTTTTCCATATCCTGTGGTGTTTGTGAGTTTCCGTATTTTTCGACGTCCTGGTAGGAATCTTCACTGTCATATGGCGCCCTGATTTCTTCATCATCGTCAAATTCAAATTGCCCGAAAGGTGTTTCTTCTTCGATCGGCCTATCTCTGGAAATGACATCCTGTGACGAATACTCTGCGAGCGTCGTGGCGGTCGGAAGCGCTTCAAGACGTTCGTATGGGATTTCCTTTCCGCTGACTTCACAAATACCGTACGTACCGTTTTCTATCGCCTTCAATGAATGCTCAATGTCCCGGAGGTGCTCTCGCTCATGCAAGTCGAGAGCGATGTCCTTTTCACGTTCATAAAGTTCTGTTGCATGATCTCCTGGGTGGTTGTCATAAGCTGAAAGTTCACCCATTGAATCATACGGAAAGGCTGAATTGAGCTGAAAATGGTCATTGTCTTTAAAGCGGTTTAAGATATTTTCTTTTGTTTGTTCCAGTTCATGTTTCAAATGCTGAAGCTGGTCTTTTGTAAGCATTGTAATCGCCTCGTTTCTCTGTGATGCATACCTTTAGTATGAACAGATCGCCTGAGAACTTTCATAAATGACGGATGGAGGAATATAGGAAATTCCCCTTATATGGTAAGCGGATACAACCTTTGCTAGCGGCGGAGAAAGAAATTTAAGGTTTGTTTCTTTTTCATTTCTCTAATTAGGTTTATAATAGGTAAGGCAGGCCATTTGGACTGCATGATCTGTGTTTGACACAAAGGAGACACAGGTGTATGGTATTAAAAGCATTTTAAGGATTATGGAGGAATGTCTCATGGTGACAACGGTGCAGCGTACGTTCCGAAAGGAAGTTCTACATGCATTACATAAAGCCAAAGAAGTCAACCATGCTGTCTTAATAAGCTATTCGAGACAAATCGAGTCTCTTGACCCTCTATCATTTTTCAACTACGGAGCAAAAAAATATACAGGCAATCGATTTTTTTGGTCAGATCCTGAAAGTGAATTGACAATAGTCGGTCTTGGCAAAGAAGCGGTTTTCCAGACAAATCAAAAAAACAGCAAGCGGTATCGCGAGGTTTTTGAACAATGGGAGCGCTTTAAAAAGACGGCTTTTCATATTTGTGAAGAAGAAAAGCTGCAGCATTCTGCAGTGGGACCTGTGTTATTCGGAGGATTTTCTTTTGACCCTTGCGAAGAACGAGGTACACAATGGGACCATTTCTCGGAAGGGGATTTCTTTGTGCCGGCGCTTATGCTGACGATGACTGCCGAAGGCTCGTTCTTAACAGTCAACAGATGGGTAAGCGGAAAGGAAAACGCAGAGGCAGTTTTGGAAGGCTTACAAGCTTTTGCCGGCGAATTTATGGTTCCTGATTCAAACGTAGAAGATCAGGCTGTGATAGCAGCATCAGAAGAGCTGGATAAGGACGATTGGCTGAAAGCAATCGAAACGGCAACAAGCCAAATTAAAGAAAAACAATATGATAAGGTGGTTCTAGCCCGAGAGCTGTTACTCACGTTTGACGGCACGGTCCAAATTGAACCGGTGCTTAAAACCCTTCTGAACGATCAGCAGACAAGCTATGTTTTTGCAATCGAACAGGAAGGGAAAACCTTTGTCGGCGCGTCTCCGGAAAGACTGATCAAACGAGACGGCGGCACTGTCATGTCTTCTTGTCTGGCCGGTTCCATTAAACGCGGCACTGATGAAGAAGAAGACCGCCGGATAGGCCTTACATTATTAAACGATGAAAAAAATCTGCTGGAGCATGATATTGTGGTAGGCATGATCCAAAACGCTTTTGAATCAAGCTGCTCCGAGATCGAAAAGCCTGACGGACCTGTATTGTACAAAACGAAAAGCGTTCAGCACTTATTTACGCCGATTGTTGGACAGCTTCGTGAGTCGGCTTCGCTCTTTGACCTCATTGAGAAACTGCATCCGACACCGGCTCTTGGGGGAGCGCCTCAGAAGAAAGCTGTTGAAGTGATCAGAGAGATCGAACCGTTATCCCGAGGATGGTATGCGGCTCCTATCGGCTGGATTGACAGCCAGGATAACGGAGAATTCGCAGTGGCTATACGTTCAGGGCTGATCGAGGGCAGAAGAGCAAGGCTGTTTGCTGGCTGCGGTATTGTGGAAGACTCGGAACCGCAGTCTGAATATGAAGAAACGCAGATTAAACTGAAGCCGATGATCTCTGCATTAGGAGGTGAGAGGCATTGACAGCCAACCCGATAACTCATTACATTGGAAGTTTTATTGATGAATTCGCCCTTTCCGGAATTACAGACGCCGTCGTTTGCCCGGGCTCAAGATCCACACCGCTGGCTATTCTTGCAGCCGCGCATCCCGATATCAGCGTCCATGTCCAAATAGATGAAAGATCTGCCGGGTTTTTTGCTCTTGGGCTGGCAAAAGCAAAGCAGCGCCCTGTGCTTTTGATTTGCACATCAGGAACAGCCGCGGCCAACTTTTATCCGGCTGTGATTGAAGCCCATTATTCAAGAGTGCCTATTATTGTGTTAACTGCTGATCGGCCTCACGAGTTGCGTGAAGTAGGCGCGCCGCAGGCTATAAATCAGCACTTCTTATTCGGTAACTTTGTTAAGTTTTTCACAGACTCAGCTCTTCCAGAAGCGTCTCCGCATATGCTGAGATATATCCGAACGCTGGCCGGCCGCGCCGCCGGAGAATCACAAAAGCGCCCGATGGGGCCTGTGCATGTGAATGTGCCGTTGCGCGAACCGCTTATGCCCGATCTTTCGGATGAGCCGTTTGGAAGAATGAAAACAGACCGTCACGTGTCTGTGAAAACGGGTATACAATCTGTTGACCGCGAATCTCTGTCTGATGTGGCTGCGATGCTGGCTGGGGCTGAAAAAGGAATAATCGTCTGCGGGGAGCTCCACAGTGATACGGATAAGGACACTATTATTGCGCTGTCAAAGGCGCTTCAGTATCCGATTTTAGCCGACCCGCTGTCTAATCTGCGGAACGGTGCTCATGATAAAAGCACTGTCATTGATGCGTATGATTCATTTTTAAAAGATGATGAACTGAAATCGAAATTGCGTCCTGATGTTGTCATCCGTTTTGGGCCGATGCCTGTTTCAAAACCGGTTTTCATATGGCTGAAGGATGATCCGGCGATCGAGCAGATTGTGATTGATGAGGATGGAGGGTGGAGAGACCCAACCCAGGCTAGCGCGCATATGATTCACTGTAATGCGTCTGTTTTTTCCGAAGCGATCATGGCTTATGCCGACACCGCCAGATCATCAGAATGGCTGGAGAAATGGCAGCTTGTCAATGGGCGGTTCCGTGAGCATCTGCAAACAATCAGCAGTGAAGAGGTTTCGTTTGAAGGCAATCTCTATCGAATCCTGCAGCATCTCGTCCCTGAAAACAGCTCGCTGTTTGTCGGAAACAGCATGCCGATCAGAGATGTTGATACGTTTTTTGAAAAGCAGGAACGCTCTTTCCGGATTCTATCAAACCGGGGCGCAAATGGAATAGACGGTGTTGTCTCCTCTGCCATGGGGGTATGTGAAGGAACAAAAGCGCCTGTTACACTCGTGATTGGTGATTTATCTTTTTATCACGATTTGAACGGACTGCTGGCGGCCAAAAAGCTGGGCATTCCTCTTACTGTGATTCTCGTGAATAATAATGGCGGAGGGATTTTCTCATTTCTGCCACAGGCTTCTGAGAAGGCACATTTTGAAGATTTGTTCGGTACGCCGACAGGGCTTGATTTCAAGCATGCGGCTGCATTATACGGCGGAACATATTCATGTCCGGCCTCATGGGATGAATTCAAAGCAGCTTACACGCCGCAGGCAGACAAACCCGGACTCCATTTGATAGAAATCAAAACGGATCGCCAATCGAGAGTTCAGCTCCATCGCGATATGCTGAATGAGGCTGTGCGGGAAGTGAAAAAACAATGGGAACTGTAAACATAACCGTTTCAGACGGTGTCCGATATGCTGTGACAGACGAGCGGCCGAATGCTTCCGAAGCCATCGTCTGTCTGCACGGGTTTACCGGCAGCAAACAATCATGGACTTTTCTTGATGGGTTGCTGCCTGAATCCCGTTTGATCAAGATGGATTGTTTAGGGCATGGTGACACAGATGCTCCGCTGAATGGGAAAAGATACAGCACAAGCCGGCAGGTTTCTGACCTTGCCGAGATATTTGATGAATTAAAACTTCACAAAGTGAAATTGATTGGGTATTCTATGGGAGGAAGGCTCGCTTATTCTTTTGCGATGACGTATCCCGAACGGGTATCGGCACTTGTGCTTGAAAGCACAACGCCGGGGTTCAAAACGCTTGAGGAACGGCGGGACAGGATCATGCGGGACCGGAAACTAGCTGATTTTATTTTGCGTGACGGGATTAAGGCATTCGTGCAGTATTGGGAGGGCATCCCTTTGTTTTCATCCCAGCGGCGGCTGGCCGAAGATGTTCGGCACAGGATACGGTCTGGCCGTTTGCGAAACAATGAGATTGGACTTGCAAACAGTTTAATCGGTATGGGCACAGGTTCCCAGCCTTCCTGGTGGAACCGTGTAGAAGACCTAACCATGCCTGTGCTTCTAATCTGCGGGGAGTGGGACGAAAAGTTTTGCGCAATCAATCAAGAGGTGCATAAGAAGCTTCCATCTAGTAAAATAGAGATTGTTCCAAACGCCGGCCATACGGTACATGTGGAACAGCCGCGTTTGTTTGGTAAAAAAGTGAGTGGGTTTTTGACAAGTTTCTAACTCATTCATATGGAAAAATAGAGGAGGTCATATCATGGCTGTAGAATGGAAAACTGAACGGACATACGATGAAATATTGTATGAAACGTATAATGGTATTGCAAAAATAACAATCAACCGCCCTGAGGTACATAACGCGTTTACCCCTAAAACGGTTGCTGAAATGATTGATGCGTTTGCTCGCGCGAGAGACGATCAAAATGTCGGCGTTATCGTGCTTGCCGGTGCCGGAGACAAAGCCTTTTGTTCTGGCGGAGACCAGAAAGTGCGCGGTCACGGCGGTTATGTAGGAGACGACCAAATTCCGCGTTTAAACGTACTGGATCTTCAGCGTTTAATCCGTGTCATTCCGAAACCGGTTGTCGCGATGGTGTCCGGATATGCGATCGGCGGAGGCCATGTGCTCCACATCGTATGTGACTTGACAATCGCTGCCGACAACGCGATTTTCGGACAAACAGGCCCTAAAGTGGGAAGCTTTGACGCTGGTTATGGTTCTGGCTACCTGGCTCGAATCGTAGGCCATAAAAAAGCCCGTGAAATTTGGTATCTGTGCCGTCAGTACAACGCACAGGAAGCGCTGGACATGGGCCTTGTCAACACAGTTGTTCCTTTGGAACAGCTTGAAGAAGAAACGATTAAATGGTGTGAAGAAATGCTTGAGAAAAGCCCGACCGCACTGCGCTTTCTTAAAGCTGCATTTAATGCGGATACAGACGGACTTGCTGGAATTCAGCAGTTTGCAGGGGATGCGACCCTTCTTTACTACACAACTGATGAAGCAAAAGAAGGCCGTGATTCCTTTAAGGAAAAACGCAAACCTGATTTCGGACAGTTCCCTCGTTTCCCGTGATCAGCAATACGGAGTCAACAAACAGCTTGAGACTTTGCGGTCCAAGCTGTTTTCTTTTCAATACAGACATTTTACCTCGGAGATGATGACATGCTGACAGAACAGCCCAACTGGCTCATGCAGCGGGCACAGCTGACACCTGAGAGAATCGCTCTCATCTATGGAAACCAAACCGTAACATTTGCAGAATTGTTTGCGGCGTCTAAGCAGATGGCGGCGCAGTTTGCTGCTCATTCGGTTCGGAAAGGAGACACCGCGGCCATTTTGCTCCAAAACCGTGCCGAGATGGTATACGCCATTCATGCTTGTTTTTTGCTTGGTGTGAAGGCGGTACTTTTGAACACGAAGCTTTCAACACATGAAAGGCTGTTTCAGCTGGAGGATTCCAGGGCTCGCGTTTTAGTGACAGATTCAAGCTTTGACAAGCATCATTATGGGCACATCGTTCAAACCATTGATGTGGATGAATTGATGAAAGGGGCCGCGGTGGAAATTGAGATCCAGGCTTATATGCAATTGGATCAAACAGCAACCCTGATGTATACGTCGGGTACGACCGGCAAGCCCAAGGGGGTTCAGCAGACTTTCGGAAACCATTATTTCAGTGCGGTGTCATCCGCGCTTAATTTGGGTATAACAGAACAAGACCGCTGGCTTATCGCATTGCCGCTCTTTCACATTAGCGGATTGTCCGCGTTATTTAAATCTGTGATCTACGGAATGACTGTCGTGCTTCACCAGCGTTTTTCAGTAAGCGATGTGCTGGATTCTATCAACAGGCATCAAGTGACCATGTTATCTGCCGTGCAGACGATGCTGGCCAGTCTTTTGGCCGAAACAAGCCGCTGCCCTGAATCCATCAGATGCATTCTGCTCGGCGGAGGCCCTGCGCCGCTGCCATTGCTTGAGGAATGCCGTGAGAAAGGATTCCCTGTCTTTCAATCATATGGGATGACAGAGACATGTTCACAAATTGTGACCCTGTCACCGGAATTTAGTATGCAAAAGCTCGGATCTGCGGGTAAACCGCTGTTTTCATGCGAAATTAAAATAGAGCGGGACGGACAGGCATGTAAACCGTTTGAACACGGTGAAATCATGGTCAAAGGCCCGAACGTTATGAAAAGCTATTTTAACCGGGAGAGCGCTAATGAATCATCCTTTCAAAATGGCTGGCTGAAAACAGGTGATCTTGGGTATTTGGACAGTGAAGGCTTTCTATATGTATTAGACAGGCGTTCAGATCTGATCATATCAGGCGGAGAAAATATTTATCCGGCTGAAGTGGAATCTGTGCTGCTCTCACACCCCGCTGTGGCCGAAGCTGGTGTTTCTGGGGCTGAGGACAAAAAATGGGGGAAAGTGCCTCACGCCTTTTTAGTCCTGCACAAGCCTGTAAGCGCAGAAGACTTGACCGCCTACTGCAAAGAACGTTTGGCGAAGTATAAAATTCCTGTGAAATTTTTCCGGCTTGATCGCCTGCCGCGCAATGCGTCTAATAAGCTTTTGCGAAATCAGCTGAAGGATGCGCGTAAAGGAGAACTGCTATGATCGAAATAGAGAAAATTACGCTTTACCATTTGAGCATGAAATTAAAAAAACCGTTTAAAAACAGTATTGAAACGCTTCAAGAGCGTAAATTTCTGATCGTGGAAGCCATTGATATATCCGGTGTCACAGGCTGGGGAGAAGTGTCTGCGTTCTCTTCGCCTTGGTACACCGAGGAAACCATTGGAACATGTTTGCACATGCTGAAGGATTTTTTTATTCCCAATGTTGTCGGGCGTGAATTCAATCACCCTTCCGACGTGCCGGACAGCCTGGCGCGCTATAAAGGCAACCGGATGGCAAAAGCGGGACTTGAGTCGGCTGTGTGGGATATCTATGCGAAAAAGAAGGGCATATCTCTCGCCGAGGCATTGGGCGGGACGAGAGAAAAAGTCCCTGCCGGGGTGGTTGTCGGCTTGGCGCCTCTTGATGATATGCTGAAGGAAATTGAGAGCTATCAAAAAGAGGGTTATCAACGAATAAAAATCAAAATTCAGCCGGGACAGGATGTGGAATTGGTCAAGGCCATCCGGACCAGGTTCCCAAACATCCCGCTTATGGCCGATGCCAATTCCTCCTATGAGCTGAAGGATATCAGCCGCTTAAAGGAGCTTGATGACTATCATTTAATGATGATTGAGCAGCCGCTTCAAGCTGATGACATCGTTGACCACCGCCACTTGCAGAAACATTTGAAAACAGCCATTTGCCTTGATGAAAGCATTTGTTCAGCTGATGATGCGAGACGGGCGATTGAGCTCGGAAGCTGCAAAATCATTAATATTAAGCCTTCCCGTGTCGGCGGCTTAACAGAAGCCTTAAAAATTCATGATTTATGCAGAGAGCATCATATGCAGGTTTGGTGCGGCGGAATGCTGGAAACAGGCATTTCCAGAGCCCAGAACGTGGCGCTTGCTTCACTGCCGCAATTCACAATACCTGGTGATATTTCATCGTCATCACGCTATTGGGATGAGGATATTGTAACCCCTGATATCCGTATTGATAATGGATTTATTTCTGTGTCCAAACAGCCGGGTTTAGGGGTTGAGGTGAACCAGGAAATCATGCGGAAATATGTGACCAAAATGGATGTTTTCACGCAGCATGGATAAGAAAAAAAGCATTTTGGCATTTTGAGAGAATGTCAATGTGCTGTTATAGTAAAAGCGTTCGTTGAATACATCCCTTCTCGTTTGGACCGGCTGCTAACCCAGCCGGTTTTTTTATATGCAAAATTGCACTTGACAAAAATGGACAAACGCGATAATTTTGCACTGAGGAAACTTTTTGTCCTATCTAAATAAAATATGCTTTTGTCTAATTTAATGTCACATGTCTAAGAAATCAAATCATAAAATAATACCACCGGACATTGATGGCAAAGAGGAGGGAAAATATGAAACAGGGACTGATGGCAGTAGTGCTTTTGGCCTGCTTTGCTTTAACGGGATGCGGGGTTGATTCAGCGGGAAAAAGCGCCGACCAGCGCCTGCAGGTGACGGCAACAACATCCCAAATTGCCGATGCAGCCGAAAACATCGGAGGAAAACATGTGAAAGTTACCGCTTTAATGGGACCGGGAGTCGATCCGCATCTTTATAAAGCGTCACAAGGTGACACGAAAAAATTAATGTCAGCCGATGTTGTCCTGTACAGCGGATTGCATTTGGAAGGAAAAATGGAGGACATTCTCAAAAAGATCGGCGAACAAAAACAAGCAGCAGCAGTTACTGAGGCAATACCGAAAAACAAGCTTATTTCTGCGGGAGAAGGCAAAACGTTTGATCCGCACGTTTGGTTCAGCATTCCTTTATGGATCTATGCCGTGGATGAAATCGAAGCGCAATTCAGCAAAGCGATGCCTGAGCACACGGAAGATTTTAAGAAAAATGCAAAAGAGTACAAAAAGGATTTGGAATATTTAGATAAGTGGTCACGTCAGGAGATTGCAAACATTCCGGAGAAAAGCCGTGTGCTGGTCACCGCTCACGATGCTTTTGCGTACTTTGGGAAAGAGTATGGATTTCAAGTGAAAGGCCTTCAGGGGTTAAGCACAGATTCTGATTACGGATTGAAGGACGTGCAGGAGCTGGTCGATCTCCTGACAGAAAAACATATAAAATCGGTTTTTATCGAAAGCAGCGTATCTGAAAAATCAATAAATGCAGTGGTGGAAGGCGCTAAAGAAAAAGGCCATACAGTCACGATCGGCGGCCAGCTCTACTCGGATGCCATGGGTGAAAAGGGGACAAAAGAAGGCACATACGAAGGGATGTTCCGCCACAATATCAGTACCATTACCAAAGCGCTTAAATAAAGAAAAGAGGTGAAGAATATGTTCCCTGTTGAGCTCGAGAATGTAACGGTCGCATTTCATAAAAAGCCGGTTCTGCAGGACATTTCACTGCAAGTGCCTGAAGGAAAGCTAATTGGCATTATCGGTCCAAACGGCGCGGGAAAATCAACCTTGATTAAAACCATTCTTGGTCTTGTGCCCCGGGCTTCAGGAGACATCTCTATTTACGGCAAAGCTTATCAGAATCAGCGGACAAGAATCGGATATGTTCCGCAGCGCGGATCGGTTGACTGGGATTTTCCCACAAACGCGCTTGATGTCGTACTGATGGGACGATACGGGCGGATTGGTTTATTGAAAAGGCCAAAAAAAGCCGATGTTGAATTAGCACAAGCCGCTTTAGAAAAAGTTGGGATGCTTGATTATGCGAAAAGGCAGATCAGCCAGCTCTCAGGAGGCCAGCAGCAGCGGGTGTTTCTTGCCCGGGCGCTATGCCAGGACGCTGACATTTATTTTATGGATGAACCGTTTGCCGGCGTTGATGCAGCGACGGAGCGGGCAATTATGACGCTTTTGGCAGAACTCAAAGAAAAAGGAAAAACAGTGCTTGTCGTCCACCATGATCTGCAGACTGCCGAGGATTATTTCGATTGGATACTCCTGCTTCATCTAAGAAAGATCGCTTTCGGACCGGCGGAAAACGTATTTACGATCGAAAACCTGCAAAAAACGTATGGAGGAAAGCTGGCGTTTTTAAAAGATAAAGTGCTGGCAGAAGAGCAGAAGGGGTGAGCGCATTGTTTGAAAGTTTGTGGCTGCAGCTCCAGCATCCGAATACACAGTGGGTGCTGGCGGGTACGCTTTTACTCGGGGCGGCAAGCGGAGTTTTAGGCAGCTTTGTGCTGTTAAGAAAGCAAAGTTTAATCGGCGATGCGATGGCCCATTCAGCTCTGCCGGGAGTGTGTCTCGCTTTTTTGTTTACCGGGCAAAAATCACTGCCGTTCTTTTTGCTTGGGGCAGCACTTGCCGGGCTCCTTGGAATGTGGTGCATTCAGCTGATTCCGCGGCTTTCAAAAACAAAAGAGGACTCGGCGATCGGGATCGTTCTTTCTGTGTTTTTTGGCGTCGGAATCATATTGCTGACATATATTCAGCAGCAGGGAGCGGGGAGCCAAAGCGGGCTTGATTCTTTTTTATTCGGCCAGGCGGCTTCATTGGTCAGGCAGGATATCATGCTGATTGCGGGGGTATCGGCAGTTTTGTTGCTCCTTTGTATTGTTTTCTTTAAGGAGTTTACATTCATTACTTTTGATCTTGCGTTTGCAAAGGGATTAGGAATACCGGTGCGTTTTTTAAACGGGCTTCTGGCTTGCCTGATCGTCTGTGCTGTTGTTATCGGGCTTCAGACCGTCGGTGTGATATTAATGGCGGCTATGCTGATTACGCCTGCCATAGCCGCAAGATATTGGACCGAGCGATTAACAGGAATGATAGTCATTGCCGGTCTCATAGGCGGTGTAAGCGGCGCAGCCGGAACCTTGCTTAGCACGACGATGAAGGGTATGGCGACAGGGCCATTAATGATCATATCAGCAACAGCGATTTTTCTATTTTCAATGATTTGCGCACCGAAGCGGGGATTGGCAGCAAAAACAATAAGGCTGATCAGGCTGCGGCGCAAAACATGCCGGGATCAGGTGCTGCTGACAATTTATGAGCAGTATGAACAGAACGGTCTTGATGTAACGGCTGAAGGTGTAAGAAAGAAAAGACGGGTATCCCCTTCATTATGCCATAAGGTATTGAATGACTTGGAAAAAGAGCGATGCATTGTGCGTATTGAAAAGGGACTTTGGCAAATGACACGGGCCGGAATAGAAAAAGGCTATCACATCGCTTTAAAGCATCGAATGTATGAGGTGTACCTCATGCATGAAATGGAGCTTGCGAATATAGAAATTGATCAGGAGCATTTTGATCCGGATCGTTTGCCTGAGGAAACGAGAGAGCGGCTTTTTTCACTTTTAAAGCTGTATGGACGGATGCCTGAGCTTCAAAAGGCGTCTCCTGAATCAGAGAAGGGACAGATCGCAAATGAGTTTTGAAGCGTGGATTATAGCTACTGGTATATTAGTCGGTGTAAGCTGCGCGCTGATCGGCACCTTTCTCGTGTTGAGAAGAATGGCGATGCTGGCCGACGCGATCAGCCATACAGTGTTGCTGGGCATTGTCGGTGCTTTTCTCGTGACAGGAAGTCTTGACGGGATACCCATGTTAATTGGCGCGGCCGTATCTGGACTGTTAACGGCATTTTTGGTTCAGCTACTCCACAGCAAGGGGGTTCAATCTGATGCCGCTATAGGCGTTGTTTTTACATCTTTATTTGCGGTGGGCGTGATTTTGCTTTCTATGTATGGAGCGAATGTCCATCTCGATATTGAGCACTCGTTAATGGGGGAAATCGCTTTTGTGCCGTGGAATACAATCACAGTATTCGGAGCTGACATCGGGCCGAAAGCGTTTTGGATGCTGGCATCTGTTTTGGTGATAAATGTAGTGTTGATCAGTGTGTGCTATAAGGAGTTCAAAATCGCTTCGTTTGATCCGCAAATGGCTTTAGCGCTCGGTATACCTGTGTTGCTGATTCATTATGTGCAAATGGGCATGCTCTCCCTCACGACCGTGGCTTCCTTTGATTCAGTGGGGGCTGTATTGGTTGTGGCCATGCTGATTGTCCCGCCAGCTGCGGCTCATTTGCTGACAGACCGGCTTCTATATATGCTGATCCTCAGCGCCGTGATTGGAGGGCTGTCGGCAGTTATGGGCTACTTCTTTGCAACATGGCTGAATGTTTCGATTTCCGGAGCGATGGCAGCCATGACAGGTGTATGGTATGCAGGCGCCTTATTGTTCTCACCTGCAAACGGGGTCATGACAAAAAAGATAAGAACACTGAACATGCGAAAAGAAAGAGCTGGCTGACGCAGCTCTTTCTTGTGATTACAAATCATGCGGTTTAAACGTTTTGCAGTCCGTTTCCCGGCTGTTATCAGCCGTTTCACCCGTATGGCTGACCACATAAATGGCATCAGCAGTGCATTTGTTTCCTTTGCCCCAATAAGTACAGTTGTTGACCTCGCATAGAATTTTCTGCTCCATGCCATCCCCTCCTTATTAAAGGTTCTGGCTTAGTATGACCGGCGTACTTGTCCTCTATTCCTCTTGGCGGATATAACGCTTATCCTTCATAAACATTTTCCAGAAGAAAAAGAAACCGGGAAAGAGGATGATAAATGCAACGATATATGTCGCAAATAGCGCTCTGAACGTTGCCGGCTCTGTAAATCCCGACATGATTGTCACATCAGGGTAAATCATGTACGGAAGATGCGCCCGCCCGTACGCATAGCTGGCGAGAAAATACTGTACCGCAATCGCGATAAGTGCAAGCCGCGGCTTTCCGATGTTTTGGCTAAAGCTTTTATTAGGCAGAAACAGAGCGACTCCCGCAATGACAAATGTAATAAAGGAGGCGATAATCCAAGTGAGATCATTCATCATTCCGCTATACAGCCAGTTTGCTTCATTTCGCAATGTCAGCATAATGCATATTGCAAACAGGAGTGAAATCGGGCCGGTAATTAAGGCGCTTTTTCTGTAAGCGCGGTACGCATCCTGTTCCTCCGCCACATTTGAAAAATCAGCAAGCAGCAGCGAGGACAAGAACAGAGTGGTTAAAATCGCAAACCCGATGAATGAATAGGCGTTCGGGCTTGAAAAGATTTTAGACATATTCAAGTTGTAAATTCCGTCCGTTTTTTCTATAAACCCTCCGTGTGTCACAGGAAGGACCAAAATTAAAATAGCTGGTATGAGAAAACCCGAGATACCGGAAATATATCGCAGTGTTTTTCGTTCTTTCGCTGTGTTTGAAAAAACGAGAAAGCCGCTTCGGATCGCTAAAAGCAGTAAAATCATGCTGCCGGGAATTAATAAAACGGTTCCGAGCACAAATGTCGCGCCGGGAAAAAAGCTGAAAAGCGCCACGACGATGGCCACAATAAAAACGTTTGTGACTTCCCAAGTAGGAGACAGAAATCGGTTCGCAATATCGGTCGCCTTCATGTGCTCCTTGTTTAAATAGATCATAGACCAAAATCCCGCTCCGAAATCCATTGTCGCCATAACGGCGTAGATAAACACAAAGCCCCAGATAATTGAGATGGCGATCAGAGCGTCAGTTGTAATGTCCATTTGTTGATCTTCCTTCCATTTGGTTTCCTGTGTCCGGAATCGTTACGACTCCGTTGCATTTAAGTCTTCGTCGACCGGGTGTTTGCGGAAATAGTACAGCAGCACATAAACGACTGCAGCGCCCAACACGGCGTAAACGAATGTGAAAAATAAGAAAAGAATTCCGATCGAGCCGGTCGTCGTCACGACATCCGATGTTTTCTGGAGGTGATAGATGACCCATGGCTGCCTTCCCGTACAGGCGAAAATCCAGCCGAATTCAATGCCGATGATGCTAAAAGGGCCTGCCGTCATAAAAATGACCAAAAGCCACGTTGGGAAACGGTCTTTCTTGAGCACCTTTTTCCATACGATACCGATAATGGAATAGAGAATAAGCAGCATACCAACCCCGACCATCGCATTAAACAGCGTGTGAACGAACAGCGGCGGCCATTCGTCTTTTGGAAACGCATTTAATCCTTTTACAACAGTGTCAAAACGGTCGGCTGCCAAAAAGCTTAACGCCCATGGAATTTCGATGGCCCATTTTACTTTTTCTTCATTCGGATCGGTAAAACCGCCGATCGCAAGCGGGGCGTGAGACGTTGTTTCAAACAAACCTTCGGCCGCGGCTAATTTTTCGGGCTGGTATTCGTGCAGCATCTGAGCTGATTCGTGGCCGTTCAATGCTGTCACCAATGAAAAAATACCGCCAATTGTCAATGAAAGCAAAAGCGCTTTCCGGTGAAAGCGATAGATGTTTTCCTTTTTTCGCGACCGGATCATTTTGTATGCGGCGACAGAAGCGACGATAAAGGCCCCCGTCATAAACGCGGACACGACGACATGGCCGGCGGTGACAAAAAAACTCGGGTTGAAAAACGCGGCCCACGGATCAACATCAGTAATGTTTCCATTTTCCATTTTGAAACCAGCAGGCGTGCCTTCAAAGGCGTGAACATTCGTGATGAGAACAGCTGACGCTGCGGCTCCGACTAACACAAAGAAAACGGCAACAATCCTCATAGCCGGCGACAAGCGGTCTGCGGCGTATACATAGATCGACATGAATAGGGCTTCCACAAAAAAAGCATAAATCTCAATTTGAAACGGCAGGGACATGACTCGGCCGATGACTTCCATAAATCCCGGCCATAGCAGCGCGAGCTGGGTGCCCGCAATCGTCCCGGTCGGTATGGCGACCCCAAGCAAAACGGCTTGTGCTTTTGTCCACCTTTTCGCCATGATCGCATAATGGTCATCTTTCGTTTTTTGATAGACCAATTCAGCCACTAATATCATGAGCGGCAGACCGACCCCTAGCGTTGCAAAAATGATATGAAAGCCCATTGTCGTGCCAAAGAGGCTTCTGGCCAATACTAAATCATCCACAATCGTAAACCACCTTTCTCAAAAGACGTTCTGTATGTATTTTGGGTTTATTATTTGCTTCCTCGTTTAGATTATTCTTCCTATTCTTCAATGCCAGGAGGTTTACGGTATGGAAACACAGGGAAGAATGTAAGAAGATTGACAAAATGTTTGTGAAGATATAGAATAAAACGTAATTATTACGATTTGAAAGAAGGAGATAGATATGAAAGAAGGAATTCATCCAAAGAACCACAAGGTCATTTTTCAGGATGTCAACAGCGGCTACCGTTTTCTCAGCACCTCTACTAAAACCTCTAATGAAACGGCAGAGTGGGAAGACGGAAACACATATCCGGTCATTAAAGTAGAGGTCAGCTCTGACACGCATCCGTTTTATACAGGCCGTCAGAAATTTAATGAAAAAGGCGGAAGAGTGGAGCAGTTCAAAAAACGCTATAACATGGGGAAATGAGGCAGACCTGAGGGTTTGCCTTTTTTCATGCGCGGGTTGATTTCGATAAGATGACGAAAAGCCAAATGCTGTGATATATTGAAGAGTAAAAAGACCAGAAAGGATCAACAAGCGATGAGCCTACTAAATGATATTCTCGAATTTAACAAGACATTTACTGAACAAAGAGATTATGAAAAATATCAAACTTCAAAATTTCCAGATAAAAAAATGGCGATTCTTTCTTGCATGGATACTCGTTTGGTCGAATTGCTTCCGCATTCAATGAATATGAGAAACGGTGATGTGAAAATCATTAAAAGTGCCGGTGCGCTTGTGACACATCCATTCGGAAGCATTATGAGAAGTTTGCTCGTCGCAGTGTATGAGCTGAACGCCGATGAGGTATGTGTGATTGGGCATCACGATTGCGGAATGAGCAAAATCAGCAGTGAGAGCATGCTGAAAAGAATCAAAGAAAGAGGAATTTCCGAAGAACGCATCAATACATTAAAGTATTCCGGTGTCGACTTTGATCAATGGTTTAAAAGCTTTGATTCAGTAGAAGCAAGTGTGAAAGACAGTGTACACGTTATTAAACATCATCCGCTGTTTCCAGAAAATGTTCCAGTCCATGGCCTAGTTATTGATCCTGAAACAGGGAAATTGGATCTTATTGTAAACGGCTATAACGATTAATGTTTTCGTTTCTTTTCAGGAACGGGATCGACTCCTCCCGGATGGAGCGGGTGGCATTTCATAATCCGTTTGATGGTCAGCCATCCGCCTTTTAAAGCGCCGTGCGTTTTCAATGCTTCAATTCCATACTGGGAACAAGTCGGATAGAAGCGGCATGTTGGCGGTGTTAGCGGCGAGATGAATTTTTGATATCCTCTAATCAGAGTGATAAATAGGGTTTTCATATGTCTTCAGCAACCTTTCTGATGCCAGTATAAGAAAAAAAACGCAAATTGAAAAGTTATTCGATCATTCTTATCGGAACGCTATGTTATAATGAAATTACATTTTTAAAAGAGGAGAGTGCCATTATGCCTTCAGTAGAAAGTTTTGAGCTAGATCATAATGCTGTTGTTGCTCCATACGTAAGACATTGCGGCGTGCATAAAGTAGGAACAGACGGCGTTGTAAATAAATTTGATATTCGTTTTTGCCAGCCGAATAAACAGGCGATGAAGCCTGACACTATTCATACACTTGAGCATTTGCTCGCGTTCACGATTCGTTCTCACGCTGAGAAATACGATCATTTTGATATCATTGATATTTCACCAATGGGCTGCCAAACCGGCTATTATCTTGTTGTGAGCGGAGAACCTTCACCAGAGGAAATTGTTGATCTTCTTGAAGACACAATGAAGGAAGCGGTAGAGATTACCGAAATTCCGGCTGCGAATGAAAAGCAGTGCGGCCAAGCGAAGCTTCATGATCTGGAAGGCGCTAAACGTTTCATGCGTTTCTGGCTGTCACAGGATAAAGAAGAATTGCTGAAAGTATTTGGATAAAGATAAAAAGACCTTTTTGCGCTTATGCAAAAAGGTCTTTTTTGTGACGTATCATTTTTTATGTACCATTTACTGTAAGCGTTTGCTACTATTTAAGTAAACGATGAAAGAAGGGTGATGGCATGAAAAAGAGGTTAGTTGTTCTGCTTTTTTCTGCTTTTTTGCTTAGTGGCTGCGGATCTGGTGAAACCAAAGCAAACAATGCAGCTGAGACACCTGAGGTTTTGGATGTCAAGCTGACCGGCCCTGAAAAAGTAAATCCCGGAGAAAGTGCCGCATATGAAGCAGCGGTATCATATGGTGACGAAGCGGTGATGGACGCCGATGAAGTGGAGTTTGAAGTGTGGAAAGAAGGAGAAAAAGACGCCAGCCACATGTTTAAAGCAAAGCAAGAAAAAGGCGTGTACCGATTGGAAACAACGTTTAAGGAAGATGGGATATACACTGTTCAATCCCATGTCACAGCAAAAAAACAGCATAGCATGCCGACCATAAAAGTCCAAGTCGGGGACGCCGATGCTGCCGGCAATCAGTCTGAAGACGAGCATTCACACGATCATTGACTGTTTGAATTAGAGTTTGGTTCTTGCGGAGGATCGATGGTGTGCTTTACATTGTAGGCTTTTACTGTGGTCCAAATGGTTACAAGCAAAACAGCCAGCACAATCAATATACTTACCGGAATGAGAAGCGCCATGACATTCCACCTCCCGTTTTTTAACAATTGTAGCATAGGAAAGCAAATCGTGACAGATAAGGGTAAAAAAGAGGTTTTAGCGTACGATATAGAGGGTATACATATTCATATAAACAAGGAGGAAGATAATCATGTCAGAACAATTGATTCAAGCAGTGAACAAACAAGTCGCCAACTGGACAGTCATGTATGTGAAACTACATAATTATCATTGGTATGTGAAAGGGAAAGATTTCTTCACTCTTCATGAAAAGTTTGAAGAGTTGTATAACGAAACAGCCACTTATATCGATGATTTGGCAGAGCGTCTTTTGGCGCTGAACGGAAAACCGATTGCGACGATGAAGGAATCCTTGGAAACGGCTTCTGTAAAAGAAGCGGAAGGAAATGAAACAGCTGAACAAATGGTTCAGAGCGTATATGATGATTTCACTGTCATCGCGGAAGAGCTGAAAAGCGGCATGGATTTAGCTGATGAAGTCGGTGACGAAACAACAGGGGATATGCTGCTTGCGATCCATCAAAATATTGAAAAACACAATTGGATGCTGAAAGCTTATCTGGGGTAAATGCAAAAAAGAAAGGCCGGATGTCTTATATATAGACGTCCGGCTTTTGATGTTGTATCTGAAAAAAATAGGCGACAACCAGTCCATTTTTCTGAAAAATCCAATCCGTTCGGCTTGTTTTCCATAGAATATGGTAAGGCCGTTTCTGTGAAAGGATGTTGGGATAAATGGATAGAGACTTTGGCATCTTTTCGTTTTTAACAGTCAGCGTTTCAGCAGCGGGTTTTTTCTTTGGCGGTTTTCAGTATTCATTTCTGATTTTGCTCTCTCTTATGGCAATTGAATTTATCAGTACGACCTTGAAGGAATCGATTATTCACAAGTTGGTGTTTAAAAAGGTATTTGCCCGGCTTGTCAAAAAACTAGTCACGCTGGCTCTGATCTCTGTTTGCCACTTTTTTGATCAGCTGCTGAATGCACAGGGGTCAATACGTGACTTGGCAATCATGTTTTATATTCTTTATGAATCTGTGCAAATTGTAGTGACAGCCAGCTCTCTCGGCATACCTGTTCCTCAGATGCTTGTCGATCTTTTAGACACGTTAAAAAATAAATTCAAGCGCAAACCGTAACTTTTAACTATTCACAGGCCATAATAAAGCCCAGAGCGTCAGTCGCACATTCTGGCAAAAGACACGGCAAAAACCTGTACGAGCTAGTCTATCTGTTTTTTAGACCCTGATGGCGTGCTGGGCTTCCTTATTTTTTGATAAAGGGCTTCCGAAGAAACATAACTGTGGTATGATGTATGGAAGATAGCTAGGAACGGATTTGAGGGATAAACATGTACGAGTTTAAAGATTATTATCAGAATACTGTTCAGCTTTCCTTTGACGATCAGCCTTTCTCGGACAGCCCGAAGCACGTCTGGGTGATTTGCCGTTTTGGCGGCAAATGGCTTTTAACAGAACATGAGGACAGAGGCTATGAGTTTCCAGGCGGGAAAGTAGAGCCGATGGAGTGCGCAGAAGAGGCGGCGCTCCGGGAAGTGAAGGAAGAGACGGGTGCGAGAGTGAAAAGCCTCAAGTACCTCGGACAGTATAAAGTTCTCGGTAAAGAAAAAGTGATTGTGAAAAATATATATTTTGCAGATATAGAAAAGCTTGAAAAGCAAGCTGATTACTTTGAAACGAAAGGCCCGGTTTTGTTTCATGAGCTTCCGGAAAACCTTTCCCGCAATAAAAAATTCAGCTTTATCATGAAGGATTCCGTTCTTCCGATCAGTTTGAAAAAACTAAAAGAAACTGGATGGATTGAATGAAAACCCGGCACTTGTGCCGGGTTTCAGATTGTTGACAAAGTCATAAAACGGTTTTCGTTTTATGACTTTGTCATCTTTTCAGCGTGATTGAAAACCTTTGAAGTCTAGGAAGAACGAGCATTGGAGCGCAGCGAATGTAGTAATTCGTGAGCACCAACGCGCAGGACTGACAACGAATGCGAGGGTTTGTCGACACGCTGAAAACCCGGCACTTGTGCCGGGTTTTTTATGTCCTGCCCTTCGTCCATTTCTTTTCCAGCAGCTCTACGCCCTGATACATCAAAGTGGCGAATACGGCGATGATCAGCAGGCTTAAGAAGACGAGCGTAAAATTGAAAACTTGAAAACCGTAAATAATCATATATCCTAATCCGATCTTGGAAACAAGGAATTCCCCTACGATGACGCCAACCCATGATAAACCGACGTTTACTTTCAGTGTTGAAATAATGGCAGGGGAGGATGCGGGCAGAATCACTTCTTTAAAAATGGTCCATTTCTTTGCGCCAAATGTTTTCATGACTTTTATATAGTTTTCGTCAATCTCCTGGAAGGCGGTGTATACAACGATGGTTGTGATAATCACGCTGATGATGGCCCCCATCGCAATAATGCTGATCAAACTGGGGCCGAGTGCGACAATCAGAATCGGGCCCAGCGCCACTTTCGGCATTGCATTCAAAATAACAAGATACGGATCTAAAATCCTGGCAAGCCGGTTGGACCACCATAACAAAGCCGCAAGGCACGTGCCCATAAACGTTCCAAGCAAAAAGCCAAGCACCGTTTCAAATAAAGTGACACCGATATGAGACAATAAAGACCCGTCACCGAGCTTCTCCAGCAATAAGTTCCATACAGAAGACGGGGCGCTGAAGATCAGCGGATCGATCCAGCCGAGCCTGCTGGAGATTTCCCACCCAGAGAAAAAGAGAATAAATATGGCAAGCTGAAAGGAATGGACATTCCATTTTTCCTTTTTCTGCTTGAATTGATATTGCTCGTGAAGGAGATCAATGGTTTCTTTGCTGTTTCTCAAGAGAATTCAGCTCCTTCCATATCGTTTGAAACAGCGTTTGGAAAGATGGCTCTTGACGGGCGTCAAAGGGCATCATCGCGGCCAATTCTTTAGGAATGTTAAAAATCTGATGGATGGTGCCCGGCTGATTTGAAAATAAAAAGATCGTATCGCTCATCGCTATCGCTTCTCCAATATCATGAGTGACAAGCACTGCTGTTTTTTGATAATCCTTTAATGTGCGGAAAACCAGGTTTTCAAGTGACAGCTTTGTCTGAAAATCAAGCGCGGAAAATGGCTCATCCAGCAAAAGCAGACTTGGATTTGGGGCAAGAGTCCTTGCAAGCGCGGCCCGCTGGCGCATCCCGCCCGACAGCTCTTTCGGATATTTTTTCTCCACATCTGTGAGACCAAACTTAGACAATAGACCGAGTGCAGCGGCCTTGCTTTCTTCTGTCAACGCGTCGGCGACTTTTAAACCGAGAAGCACATTTTCCTCGATGGATTTCCAGGGAAATAAGTAATCCTGCTGAAGCATATAGCCGATGTTATGTTCTTTTTGATTTGGCTCCCGGCCTTCAATCAGAACTCTGCCTTCCGATGGCTCTATCAAGCCGGCGATAATGGAAAGCAGTGTTGTTTTTCCGCAGCCGCTTGGGCCGAGAAATGAGATGAAATCACCTTTTTCGGCATCGAAATGAATATCACGCACGGCCGTCGTTTTTTCTTTAATAGAAAAATAAGTATGGGTTACATGGTCGACATGTAAGAAAGACATAGATGGGCCTCCTATTTTTCTTCCGAGGTGACTTTTTCGGCAATTTTTTTATTTACAAGTTGATGGTATGGAATGCGCTTCGGGAGTTCTCCCGATTCATCCATAATGGTTTGGAGCAGCTCCCATTCCTTTTCGTTGAGCAGGGGGTCCGGCGAATACGAATCCTGCTTTTTATAGCGTTCAATTGATGTTTCGATGACTTCTGGATCGGTGTCATCAAATTCATCCTTAATGGCTTCCGTGATGTCCTTCGCAGAGTGATTTTCCACCCACTGCTGCGCCTTATAAATGGCTTTTGTAAACTTGACGGCTGTGTCTTCATGTTTCTTTAGGTAGCTTTGTTTCGCCATAAAAGTCGTATACGGAACCTGGCCTGATTCCTCTCCGAATGAAGCCACAATATGGCCGATGCCTTTTTTTTCAAAGAGAGAAGCTTGCGGTTCAAAGAGCTGTACATACTCGCCTGTTCCAGAAGCAAATGCATTGGCGATATTGGCGAAATCTATGTTCTGGATGAGATCAATATCCTTATGAGGGTCAATCTTATGTTTGTTCAGTACATACTCGCCGACCATTTGCGGCATGCCGCCTTTTCTCTGGCCGAGAAACGTTTTTCCTTTCAGCTGATCCCAGTCGAAGTGTTCAGCATCTTCTTTCGCGACAAGAAACGTTCCGTCTGTCTGAGTCAGCTGGGCGAAATTAATGACGGGGTCTTTGGCTCCTTGCGCCTCGACATAAATAGATGTTTCTGATCCGACAAGGGCGATGTCGGAGCCGTTTGATAGAAGCGATGTCATCGTTTTGTCGCCGCCCCATGTCGTGCTGACATTGACATCAAGCCCTTCTTCCTTAAAAAATCCTTTTGACTCTGCAACATACAGAGGCGCGTAAAAAATTGAATGGGTCACTTCAGCTACTTTGACTTTGGTGAGTGTTTCCTCCTGCTTGCAAGCTGCCAGAGCAATCATCAGAAAGATGCTGCCGACACAGGCGCAGCCCAGCCTTAACCATTTATTCACATAGACAACCTCCTTATTTAGCATCAAGTTCATGGCCTTTTTTGCTTTACATATCGTATGATGGGTATAAAAATGTGTGAATGCCTAATCAGGTTCTCTGGATGTAAATATGGAGTAAGGAAAGCATATAGAAAAAAGGAGGCGGCTGCTTTGATTGTTGAGAAAAGAAGATTTCCGTCGCCAAGCCAGCATGTGCGTCTGTATACGATCTGCTATCTTTCGAATGGCTTACGGGTAAAGGGGCTTCTGGCTGAGCCGGTAGCACCGGGACAATATGACGGATTTTTATATTTGCGCGGCGGAATTAAAAACGTGGGCATGGTTCGGCCGGGCCGGATCATCCAGTTTGCGTCCCAAGGGTTCGTTGTGTTTGCTCCTTTTTACAGAGGAAATCAAGGAGGCGAGGGGAATGAAGATTTTGCCGGAGAAGACAGAGAGGATGCTTTTTCTGCTTTTCACCTGCTTCAGCAGCATCCGAATGTCAAGAAGGACAGAATCCATATTTTCGGTTTTTCCCGCGGCGGAATTATGGGGATGCTTACTGCGATTGAAATGGGCCGGCATGCGGCTTCATTCGTTTCCTGGGGAGGCGTCAGCGATATGATCCTTACATATGAGGAGCGGAAAGATTTACGGCGAATGATGAAAAGGGTCATCGGGGGAACACCGAAAAAGGTGCCTGAGGAATATAAATGGAGAACGCCGTTTGGCCAGATAAACAAAATCCAAGCGCCCGTGCTGTTAATCCATGGAGAAAAAGACCAAAATGTTTCAATTCAGCATTCCTATTTATTTGAAGAGAAGCTCAAACAGCTGCATAAGCCGGTGGAGACGTGGTACTACAGTACATTCACACATTATTTTCCGCCAAAAGAAAACCGGCGTATCGTGCGGCAGCTGACACAATGGATGAAAAACCGCTGACGATGAAATATGGTATGATGAAGAAAAAAGAGAACGAAAGGGGATTTCAATTTGGGAATGCCTGTTGAATTTAATACACTGATTGTGACAAAAGGAAAAGAAGTTCGCATAGATGAAAATATATTCACGTTAGAGAAAGACGGATACCGTGTGTATCCGATGGAGATTCCGATGGATGTGCGTAAAACAAAGTTCGGCGAAAAGTCAGGCACGGCAGAAGTGCAGAAGCTTCAATGGGAAGACGGCCGGACTATCATTACGTACAAGCTGACGTCTCTGTATTCCGTCAATTAAAACAAGCCAAGAGCGTAATTGCTCTTGGCTTTTGCTTTTTAAACGAGAGGGCCGCCCGCCTGTGCAATGGCATCTGTATGTGCGAACTTTTTAAAGTTCTCTTTGAATTCATGTGCGAGGCTGACCGCTTTTTCTCTGAATTCTTTCTTGTTGTTCCAAGTGTATTCAGGCTGAAGGATATGATCAGGAACGCCGGGAACGTGAACCGGAATGTGCAGGCCGAAAATATCGTCAGTCGTCATTTCTGCATCCTCCAATTTGCCTTCAATCGCCGCCTTGACCATCGCTCTCGTATAAGAAAGCTTCATACGTTCGCCTGTCCCGTAGCCGCCGCCGGTCCAGCCGGTATTGACCAAGAAAACGTCTGCGCCATGTTCATCGATTTTGTTGCCGAGCATTTCAGCATAGACATGAGCAGGAAGCGGCAGGAATGGTGAGCCGAAGCATGTGGAGAACGTCGTTTCAGGAGACGTCACACCGCGTTCGGTTCCGGCAAGCTTGCTCGTATAACCGCTCAAGAAATGGTACATCGCCTGCTCCTTCGTCAGTTTGCTGATGGGCGGCAGGACTCCGAATGCATCAGCCGTCAAAAATACAATGGCTGAAGGATGGCCCGCTATGCTTGGTGTGACGATATTGTCAATCATATGAATCGGGTAAGCCGCCCGCGTGTTTTCGGTATAGAAGGAATCATCATAATTGGCTTCACGTGTCTCTTCATCCACTACAACATTTTCAAGAACAGACCCGAAGCGGATTGCGTTAAAGATTTGAGGCTCTTTTTCTGCGCTTAAATGAATGCATTTGGCGTAGCATCCGCCTTCGATGTTAAAGACGCCTGTGTCAGACCAGCCGTGTTCATCGTCGCCGATGAGTTTGCGGTCAGCATCGGCCGACAGGGTGGTCTTGCCTGTTCCAGACAATCCGAAGAAAAGGGCGACATCGCCTTTTTCACCGACATTGGCGGAGCAGTGCATGGATAGAATATCTCTTTCAGGAAGCAGGAAATTCATAATGGAGAAAATGGATTTTTTCATTTCTCCCGCATATTCTGTTCCGCCGATTAAAATCGTACGCTTTTCGAAAGAGACAATAATAAACGTTTCGGAATGTGTGCCGTCTGTTTTTGGGTCCGCTTTGAAATGCGGGGCAGAAAGAATGGTAAACGGCTGTTCAACTGTTTTCTTGTCATTGCCTTCCGGGCGGATAAACAGCTGTCTGGCGAATAAATTATGCCATGCGAACTCATTGACGACGGTGATCGGCAGTCTGTATGTTTCATCTGCTCCGGCGAATCCTTCAAAAACAAACAGCTCATCCCGCTGTTTCAAATAGCTGACAACTTTCGTGTACAGCCGCTCAAACGCTTCTTCTGAAATCGGCTGATTCACCGTCCCCCAATCGATCTTATGTTTCGTGTTTTCTTCCTCCACGATGAATTTGTCCTTCGGTGAACGTCCTGTGTAAGCGCCTGTAGTCGCCCGAACGGCACCTGTGGATGTTAAAATGCCTTCGTTTCGGGACAGTACTTTTTCTGTAAGCTGTGCTGCTGATAAATTATGACACACATTTGAACTTGTTAATAAAGCTTGTAAATCAGCGGTTAAATCAACTGAGTTCATATGAAACCTTCCTTTATCGTTTATTTGTGTTTTGCTAATTGTGAAATAGTATAACATATATTTTCAAATAGTCTATACTATTTATCGTTTTTTGTGTGTGCGTTTCCATTGTTTTCCCTTGATATAGGTGCCTATTTCTTCTGAATCATATTGACATTGCAAACCCTTTTACGATAAGATATTTCATTGAGCGGATACTCTTATCCCGAGCTGGCGGAGGGACAGGCCCTATGAAGCCCAGCAACCGGTTTCTCTGTTATTATTATGTTCACCCATGTGAGACAACCAAGGTGCTAACCTGTTGCAAGGTTGTATGATTCCTTGAGCGATAAGAGTGAAAGGCACAAAGACCAAACCCTTTCCTCGATGGAAAAGGTTTTTTTATTTCATAAATATGCCAATTAACATTCTCTAATATAACGTTACATTGTATAAGAGGGAGCGAGTTCCGTATCATATAGACAAGGTCTTTCGGGAGGCCTTGTGCAGGAGGAAGCAAAACATGAGTAAAAATCGTCGTTTATTTACATCAGAATCTGTTACGGAGGGACATCCGGATAAAATCTGTGACCAGATTTCTGACAGCATCTTAGATGAAATTTTAAAGAAAGACCCTAACGCGCGTGTTGCTTGTGAAACGTCAGTGACTACCGGGTTGGTTCTTGTCAGTGGGGAGATCACAACATCTACGTATGTTGACATTCCAAAAACGGTTCGCCAAACCATTAAAGAAATCGGATACACACGTGCGAAATACGGATTTGATGCGGAAACTTGCGCGGTTTTAACATCAATTGACGAACAGTCTGCAGATATCGCGATGGGTGTAGACCAAGCGCTTGAAGCCCGTGAAGGCACAATGAGCGATGAAGAAATCGAAGCGATCGGTGCCGGTGACCAAGGTTTAATGTTCGGTTATGCGTGCAACGAAACGAAAGAGCTTATGCCTCTTCCGATTTCACTTGCCCATAAATTGGCCCGCCGCCTAAGTGAAGTCCGTAAAGAAGATATTCTTCCGTACCTTCGCCCTGACGGCAAAACACAGGTAACGGTTGAGTACGATGAAAATAACAAACCTGTCCGTATTGACGCGATTGTTATTTCAACTCAGCATCACCCTGAAATTACGCTTGAGCAAATCCAGCGCAACATTAAAGAACATGTCATCAATCCGGTTGTTCCTGAAGAGCTGATTGATGAAGAAACAAAATATTTCATCAACCCTACAGGACGTTTCGTTATCGGAGGCCCTCAAGGGGATGCGGGACTTACAGGACGCAAAATCATCGTTGATACGTACGGCGGCTATGCTCGCCACGGCGGAGGCGCGTTCTCAGGCAAGGATGCGACGAAGGTAGACCGTTCTGCTGCTTATGCAGCGAGATACGTTGCGAAAAACATCGTTGCGGCTGAGCTTGCTGATTCTTGCGAAGTACAGCTTGCTTATGCGATCGGTGTTGCACAGCCTGTGTCAATCTCAATCAACACATTCGGTTCCGGAAAAGCTTCTGAAGAAAAACTGATTGAAGTTGTTCGCAATAACTTTGATTTACGACCTGCCGGCATTATCAAAATGCTTGATTTGCGCCGTCCGATCTACAAACAAACTGCTGCGTATGGCCACTTTGGACGTCACGATGTTGATCTTCCGTGGGAGCGTACAGACAAAGCGGAGCAGCTGCGCAAAGAAGCTTTAGGAGAATAATTTTATAGCCGCTTACTGGTTAAGCGGCTTTCCTTTTTTGTTGTTGTATTCATATTTATTTTTTACATAACTGTGAAACCAAATACTATTCACAGCGTCTATAAATAGGGGTTCAATGATGACAATTTTAATTATGGAGGCAATACTATGTGTGGATTTGTCGGGGTTTTTAACAAGCATCCGTTAGCTCAAACCGCTGATCAAGAAGAACTAATCAAACAAATGAACCAAATGATCGTTCACCGCGGTCCTGACAGTGATGGATATTTCCATGATGAGCACGTTGGATTCGGATTCAGACGGCTCAGCATTATTGACGTAGAAAATGGCGGACAGCCTTTATCATATGAAGATGAAACCTATTGGATTATCTTTAACGGAGAAATCTATAACTATATTGAACTAAGAGAAGAACTAGAAGCAAAGGGGTATACATTCAATACAGATTCGGACACAGAAGTTCTTCTTGCGACTTATCGCCACTACAAAGAAGAAGCGGCGTCCAAACTCCGCGGGATGTTTGCCTTTCTGATTTGGAATAAAAACGATCATGTGCTATATGGAGCCAGAGATCCGTTCGGCATTAAGCCGTTGTACTACACAACGATTAATGATCAGGTTTATTTTGCCTCAGAGAGAAAAAGTTTAATGGTTGCTCAGAATGAGATTGAAATAGACAAAGAGGCATTGCAGCAGTACATGTCTTTCCAATTTGTTCCTGAACCAAGCACGCTTGATGCCAATGTGAAAAAAGTAGAGCCGGGTTCACAGTTTACAATCCGCCCGGATGGCGATATCACATTCAGAACGTATTTCAAAGCGAACTTCAAGCCTGTTCAGACAGAAGAAGACAAGCTAGTGAAAGAAGTCAGAGACGCGATCTATGACTCTGTAAAAGTTCATATGAGAAGTGATGTTCCTGTCGGTTCATTCCTGTCTGGCGGAATTGATTCTTCCTTTATTGTATCCGTTGCGAAGGAATTGCATCCGAGCTTAAAAACATTCTCTGTCGGGTTTGAGCAGCAGGGCTTCAGTGAAGTTGATGTAGCGAAAGAAACTGCCGCGGCATTAGGCATTGAAAATATCAGCAAAGTCATTTCCCCTGAGGAATATATGAACGAGCTTCCGAAGATCGTATGGCACTTTGATGATCCGCTTGCTGATCCGGCAGCGATTCCATTGTATTTTGTTGCAAAAGAAGCGAAAAAACATGTAACGGTTGCCTTATCAGGAGAAGGTGCGGACGAGCTCTTCGGCGGATATAACATTTACCGTGAACCGCTATCCCTTAAACCGTTTGAACGCATTCCGTCAGGCCTGAAAAAGATGCTTCTGCACGTTGCGGCTGTGATGCCTGAGGGTATGAGAGGAAAGAGCCTGCTTGAACGCGGCTGCACGCCGCTCCAAGATCGTTATATCGGTAACGCGAAGATCTTTGAAGAGTCTGTCAAAAAACAGCTGCTGAAGCATTACAATCCGAACCTTTCATATCGCGATGTGACGAAGACTTATTTTACAGAGAGCAGCTCATACAGCGATATCAATAAAATGCAGTATGTCGATATCCACACATGGATGCGTGGGGACATTTTGTTAAAAGCCGATAAAATGACGATGGCAAATTCCTTGGAACTCCGTGTGCCATTCTTGGATAAGGTTGTATTTGATGTGGCTTCGAAAATTCCTGATGAGCTGAAAACGAAGAACGGCACGACGAAATATCTTCTTCGCAAAGCCGCTGAAGGAATTGTGCCTGAACACGTATTAAACCGCAAAAAGCTTGGTTTCCCTGTACCGATCCGTCATTGGCTGAAAAACGAAATGAACGAATGGGTGCGGAACATCATTCAGGAAAGCCAAACGGATGCTTATATCCACAAGGATTATGTCCTTCAGCTTCTTGAAGACCACTGTGCGGACAAGGCTGATAACAGCCGTAAAATCTGGACTGTACTGATCTTTATGATCTGGCACAGCATCAATATCGAAAAACGCTATATGCCTGAAGAGCTGAACCATCAGCCTAAAGAAGTCATCTTTGTATAAACAGACAAGGCTTTCGATTCGTCGAAAGCCTTGTTATTATTCCTGTATTTTTCATTATTATTGATTACCCAATCCACACAAAGAATTCAGAAAAATAATTTATTGACATTTTTTTCGAGTGGGAAAGGCAGCAGGCAAAAACAAAGCTGCACTGCTGACTCGAAGAAAGGCACATTCCTTTAATGTCTTTAGAAACTGCCTTAATGTGGGGGCATGTTTGGCATTTATCGTTATTCTGATGGCTTATAGTCCCGATACGAGAGTAGCCGTCATTGTCGGACCGATTTGGTTTCTCATTTTACTTGCCGTTTATTATGCTAAAGGTTTCCACAAGAAAAATGCGGCTGCTGCCAGCGAGCGAAATATCAGTTGACCAAAAGAGCTCCCAATGAGCTCTTTTTTTGTGTGTTCATAGAAAATCTAGAACAGGAAAGAATAGGCATATGTTTTTAACAGGTTGGCTAAAGTTGCGAATCTTGTTTTATGATAAGATAAAAGTCATACGTTTGATCCCATATGTGAATGTTTTATGGAAAAATCAATACCCGAACTCTCATTACATCCGGGTAATCGATGGTTATTGCTTTCAAACATAATTTGAAAAATGGTAAAGTAAGACGAAGCAGGTCTTATGTTTGTTGAAGTGATTTATAATATTGGCCCTTCGCTACATATTCCGACCGTATTCTTTGCATATCTTGCCGGTCTTCTTCCGTCAAAGGGCGGATGACTTTTGCAGGACGGCCAAAGGCGAGATGGCCTGACGGAATGGTTTTTCCCGGCGGGACAAGACTGCCGGCACCAATAAATGCGCCTTCGCCAATTTCGGCTCCGTCTAATATGATTGAGCCCATGCCGATTAAGGCGTTCTTGCGGATAACAGCGCTATGAAGTGTAACCTGATGTCCTATAGTGGCGTCATCTTCAATGAGAAGCGTCCGATTCGGGCTTTGATGGAGACAGCTTAGATCTTGGATATTGACTCTGTTTCCGATTCTAGTAGGCGCGACATCTCCCCTTATGACAACAGAAAACCAAATGCTGGACTGTTCTCCGATAATGACATCACCGGTAATTGCTGCATTATCAGCTATAAAGGCTGTTGGGTGGATATCTGGCGTGTGTTCCTTATAAGGGTAGATCATAGTATTCATCCTTCTTTCTCTATTTAAATTTCGTATGAGGTGAAGAGCATGTGGACCTGGAAAGCAGACAGACCTGTTGCCGTGATTGTGATGATCCACGGAGCAAGTGAATATCACGGACGATATAAGTGGCTGATTGAAATGTGGAGATCTTCGGGTTATCACGTTGTCATGGGCGACTTGCCGGGCCAGGGGACAACCACAAGGGCCAGAGGTCATATTCGCTCATTTCAAGAATACATTGATGAAGTAGATACTTGGATAGATAAAGCACGAACCTTTGATCTGCCGGTTTTTCTTCTCGGCCACAGCATGGGCGGCCTGATTGCGATTGAATGGTTTAAACAGCAAAGAAATCCCCGCATTACGGGAATTATTTTATCATCACCGTGTCTCGGACTGCAAATGAAAGTCAATAAAGCGCTTGATTTTGCATCAAGAGGTTTAAATGTCATCGCCCCGTCGCTTAGGGTTGATGCAGGTTTATCACTTGATATGGCGACGCGCAATGAGGACGTCATCGAGGCCGATCAAAATGACTCGTTATATGTCAGGAAAGTTTCTGTCAGATGGTACAGAGAACTTTTAAAAACGATTGAGGCAGCAATGGTGCCGACAGAAGCGTTTTTGAGAGTGCCGCTTCTTGTGATGCAGGCCGGTGACGATAAGCTTGTTGACAAAACGATGGTCATCAAGTGGTTTAATGGTGTAGCTTCCCATAATAAAGCGTACAGGGAGTGGGAAGGGCTTTATCATGAAATATTTAATGAACCCGAAAGAGAAGATGTCTTTCAAGCAGCAAGAGCGTTTACTGATCAATATATTTGAATAAATTGGGGGTGCATGTGTTGACAGTACCGGAACATCCTTTTGGACTGATGGCAAAAGTATATCGAGATATTTTTCCACTCGTTCATCAAGAGCTGGACATATGGAAGCAAAAATCAGAATCAATTCATAACAGTGAATTAAAAGCACAGGCAACCGCAAGTATTCGAGACAAAACGTTTCACTGTGAAGGCGGCGGCATACTGGCGTTATTGTCAGGCAATCAAAAACAGAAATGTGTTGAGTTTATTATCGCGTACCAAACGATCAGTGATTATCTGGACAATCTGTGCGACCGCAGCACATCGCTTGATCCGCGGGATTTTCGGATGCTCCACGCCTCAATGCAGGATGCGCTGACAGTGGGAGCGGAGCCGCAAAATTATTATCAATTCAGAGAAGAACAGGACGACAGCGGATATTTACATGAACTGGTCAAAACGTGTCAGCGTGTTCTTGGTTCCATTGAGCACTATGACATGATTAAACCGTATCTGCTTGAACTGTGCGGCTATTATTGCGATTTGCAGGTGCATAAGCACGTCATTGAGCACGAGCGTGTTCCGAGGCTTGAGAAGTGGTTTACTCAATATGAATCAGGGCTGCCTGAGATGGAATGGTATGAATTTTCGGCTTGTGCAGGCTCTACATTAGGCATTTTCTGTCTTGTTGCGTATTCGTTCCAGCCTGATTTTACAGAAAACACCGCTAAAAAAATCCGCAATAGTTATTTTCCTTACATACAAGGCCTTCACATTCTGCTCGATTATTTGATTGATCAGGAGGAGGACTTGCTGGAAGGGGACTTGAATTTCTGCTCGTATTATGAGTCGCATGAAGAAATGATGAAGCGGCTTGAGCATTTTATCCAAAAAGCCGATGAACATTTGCACGGCATTCCGCATGAAAACTTCCATCGTTTAATCAATCGCGGCCTTTTGGGCGTTTATTTGTCAGATGATAAAGTGGCGGGCCAAAAGGAAATGGGGCGGCTCGCGAAGAAGCTGATCAAAGCAAGCGGAAAAACTTCCTTTTTCTTTTATATCAACGGCAGAGCCTACCGAAAATTTCAAAAAATGGCCTGGGTGAAAAACTCAAAGAAAAAAGCTCAAATCATTTGCTGATTTGAGCTTTTTTTTCGATGGCGACAATAAATGGCGGGTCATTTTGCTGATTGATAAATCCATATGTCAGCACACGGGCTGCTTGCTGATCCAAGCTTCGGCAAAAGTCGAGTACATCGTTTTTTTCAGCTTTGCCTTCAGGGTGGCCATGATAGACGACCAGAACCATCAAGCCCTCATCTTTCATCACGCTGAGAAGCTGTTCGATCGCTTTAATGGTTGACTGGCCGTTCGTCGTAATTGATTTGTCGCCGCCCGGGAGATAGCCGAGGTTAAACACAGCGGCCGCCACTTTGCCGTGTGTTTCCGGCGGGAGGGATTCAGCGATTTTGTCATGGCTTTTGTGAAATAACGTTGTTCTCGCTTGATAAGTCTCGCCAAGCCGTTCCTTCGTATTGGCCACAGCTGATTCTTGGATGTCGAATGCGTACACATGGCCGTTTTCGCCGACGAGCTCCGCTAAGAACTGCGTATCATGTCCGTTGCCCATCGTGGCATCTACGACGATATCTCCTTCTCCGGCAGCCATTTTCAGTAGTTCTTTGCTGTAAGGAAGGATTTTTTTCAATATCATAAAGCTGATTCCTCCTGAACTCGTTGAAACAACTTTCCTTGATAGCTGCCGCGGTTTTCAAGCTCTTTATGAATGGCGCCGAGCACTTCCCATTTGTTGACGCTCCACATTGGCCCGACCATCAATTCAATCGGCCCGTCACCTGTAATGCGGTGCACGATCATTTCTGGGGGAATGATTTCAAGCTGATCGCAGACGAGCTGGACATATTCATCTTGAGAAAGGAATTCCAGTTTACCCTTTTCATATTGCTTGACCATCGGCGTGCCTTTCAATAGGTGCAGCAGATGGATTTTAATGCCTTGGACGTCCAAATCTGCGACGGCCTTAGCGGTTTCCATCATCATGTCCCGATCTTCCAACGGCAGTCCGTTAATAATATGCGAGCAAACACGTATGCCATGTTTTCTTAACTTATTGACGCCTTCCACATAGCAGTTAAAATCATGTGCGCGGTTGATGAGAAGAGCAGTCCGTTCATGAACCGTTTGAAGCCCGAGTTCGACCCACAAATACGTGCGTTCGTTCAGTTCCGCCAAATAGTCAACGACATCGTCTGGCAGACAGTCCGGACGTGTGGCGATCGAAATGCCGACCACATCATCAAGCGCGAGGACGGATTCAAATTTCTCACGAAGCACCTCAACCGGGGCGTGCGTGTTTGTGAAAGCCTGGAAATAAGCGATGTACTTGCCGTCCTTCCATTTTTCGTGCATGCGGTTTTTGATGTCGTGAAATTGCGTAATTAAATCATCGGCCCGGTTTCCGGCAAAATCGCCTGAGCCTGCTGCACTGCAAAATGTACAGCCGCCGTGGGCAACGGTGCCGTCCCGATTCGGACAGTCAAAGCCGCCGTCTAGCGCCACTTTAAATACCTTATGGCCGAAATGTTCTCTAAGATGATAATTCAATGTATGATAGCGTTTTTCCGTATTTGAATAAGGAAAAGGATTGTTCTGCATCACAATTCATGTGCCTCCTTGCGTACGATTGCATCCTAAAATTGTAGCACGAAAGAAGATACGGGACAAACTAATCCCATACATAAACGTTATAAGGAACTTGTTTTTTCTTGCTTCACTCTTTGTTTTCTTGGAGATATATCACTGAATAGAGAAAAAATAATTCCAAGTACAAGAATAATGCTGCCAATCTTAAACGTAAAGTTGAAGCTGTCACTGATTTTCTCGTTATAAAGTCCTGCTATTTTGTCCTGAAGAATGATGACTTGCTCTCTTTGCTTTTTAAACGTTTCTTTAACTGTATCTTTGTATGGCTTGGGTGTTTTAGAGAGAAGTTCTTCTTCTTTTTGATTTAGTTCTTTCATTGTTTTTTCCTGGTCAAATGTGTTACTGTCTGACTGGCGCAAATGGGCGATCATTTCTTTTTTGGCCATTTCATCAAATGCAGGATTATCTTCAGTAATTTTTACAGCTTCTTTTGTCGCGGAATCTACATGATGATTGATGCTTGTTGTTAGGACACTAGTAAGAATAGCGATCCCAACTGCTTGTCCTACAGTCCTCATCATATTTAAAATCCCTGATGCGATACCGATTTTTTCTGTGGGAATTAACCGAATTCCTGAACCCATAGCAGGCCCAATGATAAGTCCTAAAGCTAAGCCGGATATACATAGAAGAATGATTACAAATGAAATAGAACTGTCATATCTTATATAACTATAGAAGTAAGTAGATATTGTTAACCCCGTCATACCTAAACAAGAAAATAAAGCGCCTCCTAGTTTATCCGATAACTTTCCAGATAGAACAGAGGTAAACATAGAAGATAAAGCTAAAACAGATACAATTAGACCTGCCTCTAATTCTGTTTTTCCCATTAGATTAGTAAGCAGTAAAGTGATGATAAGAGTTCCACTCGTTAGTCCTAGCCCTTGCATAAAAAGTGTTAATGAACTAAAACTGAATGTCTTTACCTTTAGTATTGATAAAGGGACCATTGGGTATTTTATTTTTGATTCAATATAGAAGAATAATATAAGTAATAGCATTGATATACTCATAAAAATAAGAAATGTGGAAGATGTCCAGCCTAAATCTGATACTTTAGCAAAACCAAATGTTAAACAGAATAGAGCTCCAGACAAAATGAGCATACCAATATAATCAACTTTTTTATTGGCTGAGTTATCATAGCTTTCCGTTATGAACATAGCAGCAAAAAAGATAGCGATCATGCCTAGAGGAATATTGATGAAAAATATAGATTGCCAATTAAAGTTTTCAGTTAACAATCCGCCGAGAACAGGGCCTAATGTCGCGGCAAGCCCTGAAAAAGCTCCCCAAATTCCAATAATCATTCCTTTTTTTTCTTCGGGCACAATTTCGAGAGCGATTGGCATTGTTACTGGAACAATAAAAGCGGCTGATAAGCCTTGAATGACTCGAACTGCAATCAGCATTTCAATGGATCCACTTATACATGCCAGAAATGATGTGAAAATAAAAAGACCTAATCCAAATATAAACGCTTTTTTTCTTCCAAAATGATCAGCTAGTTTAGATGCAGCAACTAGCATAACAGCGAATGCTAGTGTATAGCCTGTAGCAACCCAGGCCACTTGAGATAGTGTGCAGGAAAAATCAGATAACATTTCAGGTAGTGCGATGTTTACTATTGTTGTATCCATTACAGAAATAAATGTACCTATCAATAAGGATAGTAATGATAATTGATTTTTAAATTTCATCTTTGCCTCCCTATTAGATGAGTATCTAACTATTGTTTTATGTTCATCTAATAATAGTTCAATCTCCTTGTATTTGTCAATCACTCGGAATAACCGTTTGAATCATTTATAATAATATAACTGGGTTCGAAAGGAGTTTTACACATGGAGGTAAAAGTGAATGACGCAGTGTCAGGGTTTTTAGATAAAATATCTGCTTTGCTTTTTTTTAAACATGAATCATTTTATAAGGAATACTGGCAAAAACTAAATGTGAAAGTAGAGGTTGAATATTTTCAAGTATTAGAAGAATTAAAAGGAATTAAAAAAGATTATAGTGATTTTTTGGACTTTTATTTCAGTAGTTTTCGTCAGTATGGGGATGTTGTAAACGGCAATATTTTTTGTTTAGCAACAACGTTTTTTAGAATTTCTGATCTTTATGATAAAAACTTTTATGACATTATTCAGATGCTGAGAGAAAGTCCTGAAGAAAAGATAAGGATCAATATCGCCGAGTCACTCTTATACTTAGAGGGACAGTCAAATGGAGGTGAGGAGGGATATGCGGAAACTGAAGAGGAATTTTTTCTTTTGCTAAAAAAACTGGCGATTACCAGTGAATCAAAATGGAATGTATTTGAGGTGATAAAGCAGCCAACAGCCTATATACAATCTTTTTGTGAAACATTATTGAAAATCAATGAACAGCTTGATAAAGCTTTATCAAAATTGAGCTCTCAACAGAAAAAGTGGATTGCTCAGTTAAACAAAATGGAAAAGGACCTCCCGATACATATTATTGAGACAATCAAAGGGAAGCATTATTTGGACAATTGTGATGTTTACATCTATCCTATTCTCAATCCTTATTCAGCGGTTATTACAAAATCTCGAAATGTAATTTATTTAGGACTTGGATACTCAGCTGATAAATTTTTCATGACCCAACATGATGAACGTATTGATAAAATGAGTACATTTTTAAAATTGCTTTCAGATAATAGCAAATTTAAAATTCTCATGCTCCTGAGAAATAAAAAATTATACGCAAATGAAATAGCTGACATCTTAAAGTTGTCAAACGCAACAATTTCGCACCATATGAGAATATTGGCTCTTCATGGATTGGTTCACACGACAAGAATCCAAAATAGAACTTATTATTATTTAGACGACCAAACTATTCGTTTGATGTTGGACGATTTGTATCATAGCTTGATGATAAATGATTAATGTTAGGGTATCCAGAAAACCATAATCAATTCGTTTTATGTAAATAAAGAATTGGATTGTTTACCTAGAAAAACTGCTCATGACAATATTTTTGGGAAGCAAACTATAGGTGATTCTTCTTCTTAGGAGGGGTTACTGTGGCAACAAGGCAATCAGTAGATGAACATCTCCAGCAATGTATGCAGGTGTATGATTATGCTGAGGAACAGATAAAAATCGCTTCTAAACAAGAGCATTATAACGATCAAGAATATAGTGAGGCGCAAATGCAGCTTGAAAATGCGGTAAATGCCTTAAATAAGCTGTGGCTGTCGTCAAATGACCAGCAGAGAGAACAGCTGTACAGAATGAGGCTTCAGCTTCAAGCTTTGCAAAATCATATGATCCTGCAGCACCCTCTTGATGTGTAGGAAACGGACCCTTTTGATAAGGGTCCGTTTTTTTGTAAAAAAGGATTGACTTTGTATGTCAAAGTGCTTATTGTATTAAGTGTACTAATTGAGGTAATACACTGCAAACACTGATGAAAGAGTCATTTATATAGTGAAATAAAGGGAGGCAGTTATGAAGCATAAAAAACGAAACAAACGTGACGTGCCAATGCTGATCGCGGCATCTGTGATCGCTTGTTCTGTTTTTCTAGTCCTTGTGATGATCGGTTTTGAATGGCAAAAAAGCATAATCGATCCGTTTTATCTATAAAGGTTCAGATCGTATAGAAAGTAGGGAAGTAAATGATTCAAATCGATCCAAGAAGCTCAACACCCATTTACGAACAAATCATTCAGCAAATGAAAGAGCTTTGTTTGAAAGGGATCATGAAGTCTGGTGATAAGCTTCCTTCTGTCAGAGAATTGGCGACGATCATTATTGCGAATCCGAACACTGTCAGCAAAGCGTATAAAGAGCTTGAACGTGAGGGGATTATCGAAACGCTGCGTGGCAGAGGGACCTATATTTCGGAGCAAGCAAAAACGACTTTGGTTGAAGGGAAGATGACGATGATTAAAGAGCAACTGAAACAGCTCATCATCGATGCCCATTATGCAGGGGTTGAGCTGGAAAAACTGCAGGAATGGATGAAGGAAATCAGCGCTGATGTGAAAGGAGGCCGAGAGGATGATTGAATTACGGAAGCTGTCAAAAACGATTGACGGCAATCAAGTATTAAAAGATGTTTCGTTAACGATTGAAAAAGGAGAAATTTTCGGGCTGCTCGGCCGCAATGGTTCAGGCAAAACGACGATGCTTCGCTTAATCCAGCAAATCATTTTCGCAGACAGCGGGACAGTTTTTTTTGACGGCGTAGAAATCAAAAAGCATCCGAAGGTCAAACAGAATATCATCTACATGCCTGTTCAAAATCCTTTTTACGACAAGTATACATATAAGCAGCTTGTCGACATCCTGAGAAGAATATATCCGAAATTTGATGTTACGTATGCGAATGAGCTCATGAATCGATACGAAATTCCGGAATCGAAAAAATACCGCGAGCTGTCGACGGGTTTGAAAAAACAGCTGTCGCTTGTTCTGTCGTTTGCGGCGAGACCGGCATTGATTCTCCTTGATGAACCAACGGACGGAATAGACGCGGTGACAAGACATGATGTACTCCAGCTGATGGTCGATGAAGTGGCGGAGCGTGATACGAGCATCCTGATCACTTCCCACCGCCTTGAAGACATAGAACGGATGTGCAACCGAATTGGTTTTCTCGAAGATAACAGGCTGACGAATGTGATGGATCTTGATGAGCTAAAAGAAGAATACATCAAAATTCAAATGGCGTTTGATACAGATGTCAACTTGGAGATCAGAGAACAAAACATTCCGTTGCTCGATCAGGCCGGCGTGTTCTATACGGTGCTGATTCCGAAAAGCGACGAGGAGAAAAAGAGCTTTTTGAGAGAGCTGAAGCCAAAAGTATGGAATGAGCTTCCTGTCAACTTAGAAGAAGTGTTCATTGCGAAGTTTGGAGGGAAGCGGAGATGGTAGACCGTGGTCTCCTCTATCGAGAGTGGAAACAGAATCAAGTGGTGATTTTGCTAAGTATTGTGTTTTTAGTGCTGGTAAATCCGCTCTCTATTGTGAATACGTATTTGTCTTACCAAGGGTGTCTTGCGCATCAAGACCCGCAATATTGTGATTTTATTGTCAATTACGAAATAAGCAATCTGATAGATATCAACTGGTTGCCGGGTGTCATCTTGGCGGTCTGTTTTCTGGGAATGGAACGTTCGAAAGGCACAATGGATTTTTTACTAAGCCTTCCGTATAACAGAAGCCAAATTTTTCAGACGAAATTTTGGTTAGGCGGTTTAGTGATTGTATTATCGCAATTGATTGGCTTTTTGCTGGCATGGCTGCTGATTCTAGTTTATCAACCTGAGCATGTCTACTTTTTCGAGCACAGCAGCGTTGGAGTGATCGTGATTAGCTTTATGGCCTACTCATTAGTGATGGCCGCCGGAGCGATAACTGGAAATGCTTTTGCCCAAATGTTAACAGCGTTTTCTGCAGCTATCTTGCCGTATTTAATTGTTGCATTGCCCCTCGCCAATTTAGAGATCGTTTTTAATTTCCATATATACGAATTTTTCTCTTCCGTAGAAGGATATTATGAGATGGAAAACAAACTTATGTATCTATTGCCTATGGTTTTTGTTGGGAATGACTGGCTTTCCGATAACAGATATATTTTATTGATTCCGGCTGCCATGAGCATTCTGTTTTACTTGGTTGGTTTTATAAGCTTCAAAAAGCATCCAAGTGAGCGAAACGGACACTTTTTCCTTTGGAACAGATTAGACCGTCCTGTACAAATTCTGGTGATGGCTTTCGGCATCCTTGGATTTGGTTTATTTGGATATTCTACCGGACATTCCATTATTGGTTATATTTTTGGAATGATCATTGGAGCTGTAGTTGGATTCTTTGTGAGCTACTTCTCTATTTATAAGAAAACAGAACATTAAGAAATACTTTCGGTTTGGAGGGAAGTGATGTGCCGGATTCCGGGTTGTTTTATAAAGAGTGGAAGCAAAATAAAGCGCTGCTACTCATGATTTTTTTGGTATTTATGCTTAGCAATCCTTTTACTATTTTAGAGACGTACATTTCATATCAAGGCTGCGTTGCTCATCAGAACGATTGGGGCGGATCCTGTGTATTTACGATTAACTATTTAAACGGCACATTTATGTCATTGTTTTGGATTTGGGGTGTCGTTTTGGCGGTCAGCCAGCTTGGGATTGAACGAAGCAAGAGCTTGTTTGATTTTACATTAAGCCTTCCCTATACACGCGGGCAGGTATTTAACGCGAAGTTTCTCACCGGCGGAATGGTGATTGTGATGCCACAGCTCGTAGGTTATCTTTTATCTGTTTTGCTGCTGGTGCTTTTGAAGCCTGAACAGGCTGTTTATTTTCATCACTACAGCTTGGGAATGGTCATTGTCAGCATGTTGGCTTATTCTTTGGTTATGGCTGGCGGAGCGCTGACAGGCCATGTTTTTGCACAGCTTTTGGTTTCATTTACCGCCACTATTTTACCTTTTTTATTCATTACTTTGCCTGCGATGAATATCGATATCCTTTTTGGCAGGAATGCGGCATTTTTAGACTTCCCTATACCAGAATGGATAAAGTATATATTTCCCATTACGTATGTTGTTCCAAACTGGGTTGATGATTCACCATATTATTTAGTGATTCCGGCTGTTATGAGCATAATTCTCTACATCATCGGGTACATCAGCTTCGTCAAACTGTCTAACGAGCGTAACGGATATTTCTTTTTGTGGAAAGCATTGGATCGCCCGGTGCAAGTGATCGTCATTATCATTGGCATTTTAGGCTTCGGCTGTTTTGGATATGCAGTAAGCGAAAGCTTTGCCGGCTACCTATTTGGCATGGCTGCAGGTGCTGTGATCGGTTTCTTCATCAGTTATTTTGCGATTTATAAAAAAACAAAACATGTGTAAGGGAGAGAGAAAATATGATTGATGTTCAGCATATCGACCATTCTTTCACGATCGGGAAAAAGGGCCGTGAGAATGAAGTTCCAGTATTAAAGGATGTGTCATTAAGCGTGGCCAAAGGTGAAATCGCCTGTATTGTCGGGCGAAGCGGTTCAGGAAAATCAACGCTTTTGAATTTGATTTCCGGCTACATATCGCCGACAAAAGGGCGGATTGTCATTAATGGCACTGATGTGACGGGCTTTAATGAAAAGGAATGGGCTCAGTTCCGCCTTGAACATTTTGGGTTCATTTTTCAAAGCTTTCAGCTTATTCCGGGGCTAACGACGTATGAGAATGTTGAAATGCCGCTGGCGTTAAAAGGGATCAAACCGTCTGAGCGCAAGCAAAAGGTGCAGGACATGCTGAAACGCGTCGGCTTGGATAACCACGCTCTTCATTATCCAAACGAACTTTCAGGCGGCCAGCAGCAGCGTGTCAGTATTGCACGGGCATTGATTTTAAATCCATCTATCATTTTAGCCGATGAGCCGACGGGAAGCCTCGATTCAGAAACGGAGCAGGAAGTATTGGATTTGATTCAGCAGCTGAACCGCGAGCGGGGCATTACATTTGTGATCATCACCCATGATGATGAAGTTGCTTCTATCGGACATTCAAAATTTCAGCTTCATGACGGTGTGTTAAAAGGGGGAATTACTGTTGAGGTTTAAGGATCAGGTTCATTTTATCAGAAGAAATATGAAGAAAAACAGATTGCGTGTCTTTATGACCATTCTTGCGACAACAATGGCGTGTGCGTTTTTGGTTGTGCTGTCGTCGGTTGGATTTGGGATTCAAAAGACAATTACTGATATGACAATGAGCCAGCAGATTGTAACGAAAGTCAGTGTAATGGGCAAGGAAGGGGATAAGCCTATTAAAAAAGCTGATTTAGAGAATTATGACCACGTAAGGTCAGTTGTAGAAAGAACGCAAGTGTATGAACCAAACAAAGCAACTTTAGGCAATCGTACAAATGAAAGCTCTAATCTCATCTTTACCAATATGAACGATGAATTAAAGGCCAATATGGAGTTGGAAAAAGGAAGAGTCGCAAAGTCGGAAAATGAAATCGTAGTAGGATACGACTTTGCAAAGAGATTATTGACGAAAAAAGAATCGGAAGAGTATAACAAAAAAATCGAGGAAGCAAAAGGAAACCCGGAAGATATAAAAGAACCAGAGGGCTATACAAAAGATATTCTGAACAAAACGATTGAATTAAGTGTATCAAAAACAGATCCTAAAACAGGGGATGTCGAAAAAACAAAAACATATGACTTTAAAATTGTCGGTATTACAAAAAAGCCATCTCAAGATTGGATGGAGGACTCAAACATTTTTATTAGTGATCAATTCAAGAAAGATTTTTCGGAATTCTTAGACTTCAAAGGCGGAAATGTTGAAACAAACATTGGCGTTTTTGCTGATAAATTTGAGAACGTGGAACAACTGACCAATGATCTGACAGATGACGGATACTATGTAACCTCAGTGACTACCGAGCTTGAGGGAGCCAACACCTTCTTCATGGTCTTCAAAATCGGCTTGATCTTTGTCGGGTGTATTGCTGTTATTATCTCAGCAATCGGCATTTTTAACACGATGACGATGGCAGTTACTGAAAGAACGCAGGAGATCGGGATTATGAAAGCGATTGGGGCAAGTCCGTCCATCATTCGCCGAATGTTCTTGATGGAAAGCGCGTATATCGGAATTTTAGGCTGTGTGATTGGGATTATCATTTCTTACGGCGTAAGCTTCCTTGTCAATCTGGCTGTTCCAATGATTCTCGCGGCGACAAGCGGAAGCGATGCGGGCGATTTGAATTACACCTTTTCCTACATCCCGGCCAGCCTTGTGATCATCGCAGTTGTGATTTGCGGAGGGGTAGCGGTGATTTCCGGGATGAACCCGGCGAGAAAAGCGACCAAAACCAACGTGCTGACAGCGTTAAGAAGAGAATTATAAGATGTGTGAGCCGGCTGAGACAGCCGGCTTTCTCTATAGCGTATGCGGGTGTTTTGCTATACACTTGATAAAAAAGGAAAAAGTGCGGTGAGTCGATTGTTTAAACTTTTGCTGATTGAAGATGATGAATCGCTGTTCCATGAAATGAAGGATCGTTTAACGGGATGGTCCTATGATGTATACGGCGTTCAGGATTTCGGTCAAGTCCTTCAGGAATTTGCGGCGGTTAAGCCTGATTGTGTCATTATTGACGTCCAGCTGCCTAAATTTGACGGGTTTCATTGGTGCCGGCTGATCCGCTCCCGGTCAAATGTTCCGATTCTCTTTCTATCCTCTCGTGACCATCCTGCTGATATGGTGATGTCGATGTCGCTCGGAGCCGATGACTTTATTCAAAAGCCGTTTCATTTTGACGTGCTGATTGCGAAAATCCAAGCGATTTTTCGGCGCGTGTATCATTATAATACGGAGCCAAGCGCGGTCAAAACATGGTGCGGAGCTGCCGTAGACGCAGAGCAGAACCTCGTCAGCAATGACAAAGGCTCTGTTGAACTGACGAAAAACGAAATGTTCATTCTGAAACAATTAATAGAACAAAAAAACAAGATTGTCAGCCGGGAAGAGCTGATCAGAAGCTTGTGGAACGATGAGCGTTTTGTCAGTGATAATACGCTGACCGTCAATGTCAATCGCCTGCGAAAAAAACTGGACGCCCTGCAGCTTGGCACATATATCGAGACGAAAGTCGGCCAAGGCTACCTGGCGAAAGAAGAGGATCATTTCTATGATTAAAGCATTCCTCACTGAAAGGCGAAGCTGGATTGCCGCGTTTTTATTCCAGCAGGTTTTGATATTGTTCGTTGCTTTTGTGGATTCCTCCATTTCATTTCAAAGTGTTCTTTATATAGTATATTTGTGTGTCTTGTTTTTTATCATCTTCCTTTGGTTCCGCTATCGGAAAGAGACGGCGTTTTATAAAAGCTTGAAGACGTGGGAGAACAATCTTGATGTGACGGCGATAAATGAACCAGAAACGCCGTTTGAATCAGTGGTTGAACGAAGCATTACCGGACAAACGGAGCATTTGAAACAAACCGCTGCCCGGCATCGCTTGGCATTAGAAAATGAAAAAGATGAGTTGATGGCATGGATTCACGAGGTCAAAACTCCATTGACAGCGATGCATTTACTCATCGATAGAATGGAAGACCATGATTTGAAATCCCAGCTGTCATATGAATGGCTGCGTATTCACCTGCTTCTTGACCAGCAGCTTCATCAAAAGCGCATGTCATTTATTGAAAATGATCTGTCTGTAGAATGCATTCAGCTTCAGCCCATCATTTTTAAGGAAATCAAAGATTTACAGTCGTGGTGTATCCAAAAAGGGGTCGGCTTTGACATTCAGCTGGAGGCTGAGGAAGTGCTGAGCGACGCAAAATGGCTGGCGTTTATCATTAGGCAGCTGCTGACAAACGCAGTGAAATACAGCGAAGCCTCCGACATTGAAATCAAAAGCGTTCAAAAAGGGGAACGGACGCAGCTTGAAGTGAAGGACTTTGGCAGGGGCATTGATCTCAAAGATGTGCCCCGCATTTTTGATAAAGGATTTACATCCACAACGGACCACCATGATCAAGGGTCCACTGGCATGGGGCTGTACTTGGCGAAAAAAGCCGCGGCCCCGTTAATGATCCATATTGATGTGCGTTCGGAGTCCGGTGCGGGAACGGTTTTTACATTAACTTTCCCCAAACGGAATCAATTTGAACGAGTCATAGGCGTGTGACGAAAATGTCACATGCTTTTCTTTTTTGTTCGCCGTATCGAAGGAAATGCCCGGCAATCCTTTTTATAATGAGAGTATCCAATATAAAGGAGATTATAGGAATGATGATCTTACAAGCGAATAAAATTCGAAAAAGCTATGGAAACAAGCTGAATAAACAAGAAGTGCTCAAAGGCATTGATATTCATATCCAAAAAGGTGAATTTGTCAGTATTATGGGGGCGTCAGGTTCTGGGAAAACCACCTTGCTCAATGTTCTGTCCTCCATTGATCAGGTCAGTGACGGGACCATTGATATTAACGGAAATGAGATGACGTCAATGAAGGAAAAGCAGCTGGCTGAATTCAGAAAACAGCATTTAGGCTTTATCTTTCAAGATTACAATCTGCTGGATACGTTGACAGTAAAAGAGAATATCCTCCTGCCATTGTCGATTACAAAAATGCCAAAAAGCGAAGCCGTTCGCAAGTTCGAAGAGGTGGCGAAAGAGCTGGGTATTTATGAACTCCGTGATAAGTACCCAAATGAAATTTCCGGCGGCCAGAAGCAGCGCACATCTGCCGCGAGAGCGTTTATTCATGAACCGAGCATTATTTTCGCAGATGAGCCGACGGGCGCGCTTGATTCAAAATCAGCCTCTGATCTATTAAATAAGCTAAGCCAGCTCAATCAGAAACGCAACGCTACGATTATCATGGTCACCCATGATCCTGTCGCCGCCAGCTACTGCGGAAGAGTGATTTTTATGAAGGACGGGCAAATGTATACACAGTTAAATAAAGGAGGCCAAGACAGACAAGCGTTTTTCCAGGACATCATGAAAACGCAAGGCGTGTTAGGCGGGGTGCAGCATGAACATTAATCAGCTCATCCTAAGAAATTTGAAAAAGAATCTCCGCAATTACTATTTGTATGTATTTGCGCTGATCTTTAGCGTGGCGCTTTATTTCGCCTTTGTCACACTCCAGTATGACCCTGCGATTGATGAAGTAAAGGCTTCAATCAAGGGAGCCGCGGCCATTAAAACCGCTTCGATTTTGCTTGTGTTCGTGGTGGCGATTTTCATTTTATATGCCAATACGATTTTTATTAAGAGACGGAGTAAAGAAATCGGGCTGTTTCAATTAATTGGAATGACCAAACATAAAATCTTTCGTCTCTTAAGTGCGGAAAATATCATGCTGTATTTCGGTTCCTTAGCGATCGGGGTATTGGCCGGATTTTCGATATCAAAGCTAGTCCTGATGATTCTGTTTAAAATTGTCGATGTCAAAGCTGATGCGAAACTCCATTTTTCCGGGCAAGCCTTGATCCAAACGATCATTGTGTTCTGCGGCATTTACCTTTTGATTATGATCATGAATTATACGTTTATCAAAAAACAAAGTATTTTATCTTTGTTTAAAGTGACCTCTTCGACTGAAGATCAAGTGAAGAGAATATCATTTTTCCAGATGCTGATCGGCGCTTTAGGCATCGTGCTGATTTTGACGGGATACTATGTGTCTTCTGAGCTGTTTGGCGGTAAATTTAAGACCATGAATGAACTGTTCGGCGCGATGAGCTTTATTCTGGGGGCCGTCATTGTCGGAACGTTTCTCTTCTATAAAGGCTCGGTGACCTTTATCTCGAATATCATCCGAAAAAGCAAGGGCGGCTACTTACGTATCTCTGAAGTTCTGTCACTGTCATCGATCATGTTCAGAATGAAATCAAACGCGCTGCTATTGACCATTATTACGACCGTTTCAGCGCTTGCCATTGGGTTGCTCTCACTTGCTTATATTTCGTATTACTCAGCTGAAAAGACCGCTGAACAAAATGTGGCCGCTGATTTTTCATTCATGAATGAGAAAGATGCCAAAACATTTGAAAGAAGTTTGAATGAACGCAACATTTCATATGTGAAGAAAGAAACCCCTTTCCTGCAAGCGAATGTGGACATTGCAAATATTATGGATGGAGACCCGAAGGAAATGCAGGGTGATCCCCATAACATGCAGCTTGCGGTTGTGAGTGACAAAGAGGTGGAACAGGTCGATGTGCCAGAAGGGGAAGCCTTTTTATCCGGATATAACGATCTTCTGCAAAAAATCATGGTATTAAAAGATTCAGGCAGCATGAAAGTGAAAAGCAAGCATAAGACGACATCTCTACAATACAAAGGGTTAAGGAAAGAATTTCTTCTCTCCTTTCCGTTTACAAGCGGGGGATTGCCCGCTGTCATAGTGGATGACAGCCTGTTTCAATATCTGAACAAAAATAAAGACCCCCATATTCAGCTGGCGCAATCTGAATGTATTGCCATCAATGTCAAGCATGAAGACCAGCTGGAAAAAGCGAATGAGCTATTTCAAAAGGTGAACAAAAAAGACCAGCATTTATCAAGGCTGGATGCAAGCATCGCACAAAAATCACTATTTGGTATCGTGATGTTCATCGTTGGCTTCTTAGGATTAACGTTTCTGATTACATCTGGCTGTATCCTTTATTTTAAACAAATGGGTGAGAGTGAAGATGAAAAACCAAATTATACGATTTTGAGAAAACTCGGGTTTACGCAAGGTGATCTGATGAAGGGGATACGCATCAAACAAATGTACAACTTCGGCATTCCGCTTGTTGTCGGCCTCTTCCACAGCTACTTTGCCGTCCAATCCGGCTGGTTCTTATTCGGATCAGAGGTGTGGGCGCCGATGATTCTGGTGATGGTGTTATACACCGCGCTCTACTCCATTTTTGGTTTTCTGTCCGTTCTTTATTATAAGAAAGTGATTAAATCGTCGTTGTGAAACAGGAAAAGCTCCAGAGGTGCTGGAGCTTTTCGTTATCGTTTTGGCGGCCTGTAACCGGCAGCTTCAGCTTCTTCCACTGAGCAAAACATTTCAGCCGGGTCGGTTGTCCGGTCATAGTATGTACTGCCCGGTGTGTGATAGATGCCGCTTTTGCTTCCTTTTATATTGCAGCCTTCTGCTGTGTCAGGTGTTTTGGTTTCATTCTTTGTATTGCCGGAAGAACTTCCAGCGGTTTCTTGTGAACTTGCAGTATGGCTTTTGGCCTCTTTTAATTGCTTTTCAAGCTGTGTTTTATCTTGCCGCAGTGTTTCATTTTCAGCTTTTACCGTTTTTGTATCTTCTTTGAGCTGTTTTTGATTTTCTTGAAGCTCTTTTATTTCTGCTTTTAATGTTTTTTGATTCTCTTTTCGTTCACTATTTTCTTTTTCAAGCTGCTGGAGTTTGTCTTGGTCTTTTTTGTGGTCCTTCAATGTCTTTGCTTCAGAGCTTGCTTCTTCATATTTTTTCTCAAGTGTTTTATGCTCTTTCGTAAGGCTTTGATACTCGGTGTTGAGCGCTGAATATTTTTTCTCGGCATTTGCTGCGGCAGCGTCAGGTTCTGTCAATGCTGCTCCGGTGAAGAGCAGCGCCAGGCCTCCAATCAAAAGCGGCCAAAAGAGTTTCTTTAAGAAACGTTGATCCTTTTTCAACACATATCCGATGAGATGATACAATCCATAGCCAAGTGCAATGAGACATGCAAGAAATCCTAATAACACTAAAGCCATTTCCATCATATTCCCCCTTTTTCTATTTATTGTACATTTTTCAAACCATATTTGTTAGATTTTTTCACGCTCATCAGTTGAAAAAAATGAGATAGACAGATAGAATAAATGTGCTATGATCACTCGATTTGTACGGAGCCGTTTTAGGTTTCGTTTTTTTCATGAGCTTTTTTAGGCGAGAAAGGGGGATGAGTATGCCGCGTGCTCTTAAAATTTTAGTCATTGGAATGTTTATTAATGTGACGGGTGCTTCTTTTTTATGGCCGCTTAATACGATTTATATCCATAATCATTTAGGAAAGTCATTAACAGTAGCCGGGCTTGTTTTGATGCTGAATTCAGGCGCCAGTGTGGCTGGGAATTTAAGCGGCGGTTTTTTGTTTGATAAAATCGGCGGCTTTAAATCGATTATGCTTGGAATTGCGATTACGTTAGCAAGCCTGCTGGGCCTTGTCTTTTTTCATGAGTGGCCGGCTTATATTGTGCTGCTGACGATTGTGGGTTTTGGTTCCGGTGTTGTTTTTCCGGCCAGTTACGCAATGGCTGGATCGGTGTGGCCTGAAGGAGGAAGAAAGGCGTTTAATGCGATTTATGTCGCGCAAAACGCGGGTGTGGCTGTCGGCTCAGCGCTTGGCGGTGTCGTGGCTTCTTTCTCGTTTTCATATGTATTTTTGGCGAATGCTGCATTATATCTGGCCTTTTTCTTTATCGTATATTTCGGATTTCGAAACATTCAGACGAAGGATGCGTCCCAAACGTCTGTGCTTGATTATGATGCTGTGAACAGCAAAGCGAAATTTGCCGCGCTCATCATATTAAGCAGCGGCTATGTACTCGGATGGCTGGCTTATTCTCAGTGGTCAACCACCATTGCTTCGTATACGCAAAGCATTGGAATTTCTCTTTCCTTATACAGTGTGCTGTGGACGGTTAACGGAATGTTAATTGTGTTTGGCCAGCCGCTTGTCAGCTTTGTGGTGAAAAAATGGGCGGAGTCGCTGAAAACGCAAATGGTCATCGGATTTATCATTTTTATTGTATCCTTCAGTATGCTGCTGACGGCAAACCACTTCCCGATGTTTCTGGCTGCAATGGTGATCCTGACCATCGGGGAAATGCTTGTCTGGCCTGCGGTGCCGACGATTGCCAACCAGCTTGCCCCTAAAGGGAAGGAAGGATTTTATCAAGGCTTTGTCAACAGCGCGGCGACAGGCGGCAGAATGATTGGTCCGTTGTTCGGCGGTTTGCTTGTCGATCACTTCGGCATTCAAGCTCTTGTGTTATCTCTTTTGGTTTTGCTGTTGATCAGTATTGCCACCACGCTTTTGTATGACAAACGAATAAAATCGGCTAAAGAAACAAATAAGCATGCATCAGTCTCTTCATAATAAAAGATCCCGCTGGATGAGCGGGATCTTTTTACATAATCGGAAGCACGCTAACGGCATCCTTTACATTTGAGTATGTTTGCAGTGATGAAAAATTGGCATCCAGTTTATTCATCTTCATGGCCAATTCGGGTTTAATGCCTGTAATGATTAATTCGGTTCCGGTCAATTTCAGCAAATGGCTCAGCTTGAAAATCTGATCGGCGGTTTGTTCATTTACTTGGGCCAGCCCTGATAAATCAATGATCAAATAATCATCTTTGGATGTTGATAAGATATTCGTCAATGTGCAAACGATGGAATTAAATCGTTCCTCCGTCAAGTTGCCGACTAGCGGAAGAGCTGAAATGCCGTTGCGAATCGGGACAATAGGCGTTGAAAGTGCAGTGATTTCTGTGAGGGAATCCTCGAGAAGCTTCTCATACTCTTTTTGCCGGGTGATGTCTTTTTGAATGCCGACAAAATAGGTCTTGCCTTCAATCTCTAGCGGGTCAATATTCAATTCATTCCAGAACATCGTCCCGTCTTTTTTATAGTTTTGGATTTGGACGGTAACCGGCTCTTTATTTTGTAAAGCGGTTTTAATGTTTTTTACTTCAGCGGGGTCGGTATGTTTCCCCTGTAAGAAGCGGCAGTTCTTTCCTAAAATCTCCTCGGCCTCATAGCCGGTCATTTGAACAAAGCCTTGGTTTACGTAGACAATCGGATTATCTTCAAGTGCGGGATCTGTAATGACCACACCGACTCGCGCGTGATCAAGCGCTTTTTTGATGACTTCCAGCTGTCCTTGTATTCCAAATGATTGAAAACTAGCCATATAATTCCCCCTTAGGCTGCCAGCTAACTGTGCAAAAGCCTGATATTCCCCTTTTTTTAATGAATTCTACAGTAACCGTAGCACAACACATGTTCTGATTCAAGCAAGCACAGTTTGTTGTTTGTCATTAAGGCTTGTCCTCGTATACACTAAAAATAAGAACAGAAATTGAACATATGAACGGAAGTAGCTAAATGAGTGACTAGGTCAATGTCACTGGGTGAAAAATGAATCTAATGCATCAAGCTTACCGATCATGTGTTCACATATAATGGAAGAAACAAGCTTTTTTCAGATTTGCCAGTATGTAGATATCGAAAATCATCGGAATCGTTTAAGGGGGCTGGATGGCCTGAAGTCGCTTTACGAAATAAGGGCTTTAGGAAGGTGATGATGAAGATGCTGCATCAGGTACTCATTGCTTGTGTAATTGGAGGAATCATGGGGATTCTCGGTCATGTGAAAAAGAGAGGCAGGCTGGAGAAGCCCAGAATGACGAAGCGGTTTATCTATCTTGGATTTTTGGAAGATTGGTTTATCGGAATGACGGCTTCCATTTTACTTGTATTATCCGCTGACCCCGATTCAGGAATTCAACTTGTCATCTTATCCATTATCTCAGGCTACGGCGGTGAAGCTGTTCTCAGAAGTTTTGACTTTGTGAGAGAACTGAACAGCGGCGGCGAATCGGCCGAGTCCAAACGTCAAACCAAAACTCCACCCGAATAATTGTCCTCAATCTTCGCCCGTTCAGGGTACATTCCCATTGTATACAAACCTGCTTGCACTTATGAACAGAATTCTATAAAATACAGTTAAGATTACGGTTGCGATAAGAACAATGAAGAGGAGCAGTAAGAAGCAGATATTGTTGCAGAGAGTTGACGGCTGGTGAAAGTCAATCAAATTTGTTTCCGAACTCACCTCAGAGTTGCAGCGGTGAAAAGCCGCTGACGCATAACTGCGTTAAAAGTATCAAGTGAGTGCGGCGCATGCCGCGCTAACGAGGGTGGTACCGCGGGAAAACGAAAGTCTCTCGTCCCTTTTAGGGATGAGGGAGTTTTTTTTAGTTTGGGAATATTCTGAATATAATTCTCTCCTTCCCGTCAATACTTGAACCATAAACGCCGTATTCAATCAGAAGGAGGTTTTTACTTTGAGTTTTCAGCACAAAGAGATAGAAAAGAAATGGCAGACATACTGGCTTGAAAACAAAACATTTGCCACTCTTGATCATAATGAAAAACAAAAATTTTACGCGCTGGACATGTTTCCTTATCCGTCTGGAGCGGGTTTGCACGTCGGCCATCCTGAAGGTTATACAGCCACGGATATCCTGTCCCGTCTGAAGCGCATGCAGGGCTATGATGTCCTTCATCCAATGGGCTGGGACGCATTCGGCTTGCCGGCTGAACAGTACGCGCTCGACACAGGGAACGATCCCGCTGTATTTACGAAGCAGAATATCGATAATTTCCGCCGCCAAATTCAGTCGCTTGGTTTCTCATATGACTGGGATCGTGAAATCAATACGACTGATCCTGAATACTATAAATGGACACAATGGATTTTCTTAAAGCTGTACGAAAAAGGCCTTGCTTACGTTGACGAAGTGCCTGTTAACTGGTGTCCTGCCCTCGGTACGGTTCTTGCCAACGAAGAAGTCATTGACGGCAAGAGCGAGCGAGGAGGCCACCCGGTAGAGAGACGGCCGATGAAGCAGTGGATGCTGAAAATTACCGCTTATGCGGACAGGCTTCTTGAAGACTTGGAAGAGCTTGATTGGCCGGAAAGCATCAAAGATATGCAGCGCAACTGGATCGGCCGTTCAGAAGGCGCGCACGTTCATTTTGCTGTAGATGGACATGATGAGTCCTTTACGGTGTTTACGACTAGACCAGATACGCTGTTTGGTGCTACATACACTGTGCTTGCCCCGGAACACGCGTTGGTGGAAACCATCACAACGGCTGATCAAAAAGAAGCTGTCGAAGCATATGTCAAAGACATTCAATCAAAAAGTGATTTGGAGAGAACTGATCTTGCGAAAACAAAGACAGGCGTTTTCACGGGAGCTTATGCGATCAATCCTGTAAACGGAGAAAAATTGCCGATCTGGATTGCCGATTACGTTCTTGCGTCTTACGGAACAGGTGCTGTTATGGCAGTTCCTGGGCACGATGAGCGTGATTTTGAATTCGCCAAAACGTTCGGCCTTCCAGTGAAGGAAGTTGTGAAAGGCGGAAATGTTGAGGAAGCAGCGTACACTGGCGACGGCGAGCATGTGAACTCTGATTTTCTGAACGGCCTTAACAAGCAGGAAGCGATTGAAAAAATAATCGCTTGGCTGGAAGAAACGAAAAACGGCGAGAAGAAAGTGACGTACCGTCTGCGCGACTGGCTCTTCAGCCGCCAGCGTTATTGGGGCGAGCCGATTCCGGTCATTCATTGGGAAGACGGAACATCAACGGCTGTGCCGGAAGAGGAGCTGCCGCTGATTTTGCCGAAGACGGATGAAATCAAACCGAGTGGAACAGGCGAATCACCGCTTGCGAACATAAAAGAGTGGGTGGAAGTCACAGACCCTGAGACAGGAAAAAAAGGTAGAAGAGAAACGAACACAATGCCGCAATGGGCGGGAAGCTGCTGGTATTTCTTGCGCTATATTGATCCGCACAACCCGGATCAGCTGGCATCACCAGAGAAATTGGAAAAATGGCTTCCGGTTGATATGTATATAGGCGGTGCAGAGCATGCCGTGCTTCACCTTCTGTATGCCCGCTTCTGGCATAAGTTCCTTTATGATATCGGTGTAGTGCCGACGAAAGAACCGTTCCAAAAGCTGTACAACCAAGGAATGATTCTCGGCGAAAACAACGAAAAAATGAGTAAATCTAAAGGGAACGTTGTCAATCCTGACGAAATCGTTGCTTCTCACGGCGCTGATACACTAAGATTGTACGAAATGTTCATGGGACCGCTTGATGCTTCAATCGCCTGGTCTGAATCAGGATTAGACGGCGCGCGCCGCTTCCTTGATCGTGTATGGCGCCTGTTTGTTGAAGAAAGCGGTGAGCTTAATGGCAAGATCGTTGAAGGCGCAGGTGAAACATTAGAGCGCGTATATCATGAAACGGTCATGAAAGTTACAGATCATTACGAAGGCCTTCGTTTCAATACGGGTATTTCCCAGCTGATGGTCTTTATTAACGAAGCTTATAAAGCGTCAGCGCTGCCAAAAGAATATATGGAAGGCTTCGTAAAGCTTCTTTCGCCAATCGCGCCTCACTTAGCGGAAGAGCTTTGGGAGAAGCTTGGCCATTCCGGTACGATTGCGTACGAAGCTTGGCCTGTATATGATGAAACAAAACTTGTGGATGATGAAGTTGAAATCGTTGTTCAGCTGAACGGAAAAGTAAAAGCGAAATTACAGGTTCCTGCCGATGCGACGAAAGAACAGCTGGAACAGCTTGCTCAAGCAGATGAAAAGGTCCAAGAGCAGCTTGAAGGCAAAACGGTTCGAAAAATCATCGCGGTGCCTGGCAAGCTAGTCAATATTGTGGCAAACTAAGCCTGAGAAAAAATCCCCTTTGCCAAAAGGGGTTTTTTCATCAGTCTCTAAATAGCAATCGCCCGGCTGACTTTGCTATACTGAACATGACCATTGTGAATAGGAGTGTTTTCTTTGGAAATAAAAGAAATCAGCACAGCCGCTTTAAAAGAAAAAATTGAGGCGGACGAAGAATTATATTTGATTGATGTCAGAGAAGATGAAGAGGTGGCGGAAGGCATGATCCCGCAAGCCGTTCATATTCGCATGGGGGATATTCCTGAAAAAATGGACTCCCTAGATAAAGACAAAGAGTACGTGTTTATCTGCCGCTCAGGAATGCGCAGCATGAATGTCTGCAGGTACTTGGATGAGCAGGGCTTTAAAACCGTCAACGTTGAAGGCGGCATGATGGCCTGGGAAGGCGAAACAAAACCAAAAAACTAGGGGAGAACGGTCCCCTAGTTTTTTTATTTATATTCCGGAATCCAATCGCCGTGTGCCGCGAATAAATCGTCACACATGGAGATGATGTCATTCATGGAAAGCTCCGCGCTTGTATGCGGATCAAGCATTGCGGCTTGGTAAACCGCTTCTTTTTTACGTGTGACAGCGGCTTCAATTGTCATCAGCTGTGTATTAATATTCGTCCGGTTTAAGGCTGCAAGCTGCTCAGGCAGTTCTCCGGCGAAGCACGGGGTGATTTTTTTTCTGTCGGCGACGCATGTCACTTCCACAACCGCTTTGGAAGGAAGATTGGTGATGAGTCCCGTATTCAAAACGTTTCCTCCGAAAGTGAACGGCTCGTTCGTTTCCATTGCTTCTATTATTCTTGAACCATATTCCTTTGAGCGTTCGTGCGTAAGGTTTTTATTATTGACGATATCATCCCGCATTTTCTCCCAATGTTGAATCTGTTTGACGCACCTTCTCGGATATTCGTCGAGCGGGATTTGCAGCTCGCTGATCAGCTCGGGATAGTTCCGCTTAATAAAGTATGGATGGTACTCTGCATTGTGTTCGGACGATTCCGTCACATAATAGCCGAACTTATCCATCAATTCAAACCGCACCATATCACGATGCTTTGTTTTTTGTTTTTCCTTCGCTCTCCTTTTGATTTCCGGGTAGAGATCTGCGCCGTCTTTTTTGACCTCTAGAAGCCAAGCCATATGATTGATGCCTGCGATGCGCTCCTCGATTCCGTCATGCTCCATTCCGAGTGATTTGAACAAATCCTTCGTACACACTTGAACACTGTGGCAGAGCCCGATGGTTTTGATATTGGTATAGCGGAGCATAGCGCCTGTAAGTGAGGCCATTGGATTTGTATAATTTAAAAACCACGCATCCGGGCACATGTCCTCCATATCTTTTGCGATATCAAATAAGACCGGGATGGTTCTGAGTGACCTGAAGATTCCGCCGATGCCGACTGTGTCGGCGATTGTCTGTCGCAGCCCGTATCGTTTAGGAATATCGAAATCTATGACTGTGCTCGGTTTATATCCTCCAACCTGGATCGCATTGATGACATAGCTTGCGTTCTGCAAGGCGAGTTTTCTGTCATCGTAGCTGTTGATGGCCACGCTTGGGTTATAGCGGTCTCTCAGATTTTCGAGCATGAGCTGGGATTCCTGCAGGCGCTTTGGATCAATGTCAAAAAGTGCGAATTCAAAGCCATTCAACGCTTCTGTTAACAAGCAGTCTCCCAAAACATTTTTGGCAAAAATAGTGCTCCCTGCACCGATAAATGTAATCTTTTTCATACTGATTCCTCCTCAAGTGTTATCCTTTTACTGCTCCAGATGACAGGCCGGCAATAAAGTATTTTTGCAGCGCCAAAAACAGAATAACCATAGGGAGCATCGCCATTAGCGCGGCTGCGGCAACTAAATGCAGATTGTTGGCGTTTTCTCCGAAAAACCCTGCCATGGCTACTGTTAATGTTTGAACCTTTTGATCTTGTAAAAAGAAAATCGCAAATTGATAGTCGTTCCATATGAAGACACAGGAAATAATACAGATGGTCGCAGTGATCGGCTTCAGCAGAGGAAACACGATCGTAAAAAAGATTTTCAGCATGCCTGCGCCATCTATTCTTGCGGCTTCTTCAAGCTCTTTCGGAATGGTCGAACGGATGAAGCCAGAATACAAGAATACCGTTAATGGCATATAAGCCGCTGTATTGATCAAAATGGCGATGGCGTGGGTATTGACCATTCCGGCATCCACCACCATTCGGTACAGAGGCACCATCGATGTTAATGGAGGGATGATCATGATGGAAATCAGCAAGACGAAAACGGCTCTATTCAGCTTCGTTTCCCGCCGGGCAAGCGGGTAGGCGGCAAGAGAGCCGAATATTATTAACAGCAAGGCAGAAAAACCTGTGATGATGATGGTGTTCATAAAAGAGTTTGCTAACGAAGCGCGCTCCCACGCTTCTGAAAAATTGTGAAAGGAGATGTCAGCTGGAAACAGCCATTTTGAACTGTAGTCTCCTTTTGCTTTTAATGAAGTAGTCAGAAGGATGTAAAAAGGAATAAAATGCGCACAGGCCACTATGGCGGCAAGAATCGTAATCATCCGCAATTTTTTTGAACGGACTGCATTCATGACATTTCCGTCTCCTTTCTTTTAAAGTACGCAAGCGCGCAGAAGCTGATGATCAAAATAACAAATGCCATAAATATGCCTTGTGTTGCGGCATAGCCGGCATCCTGCCGTTTGAAGTACAAATCATACATAAACGTGGACATGGATTGCGACGCATTTCCGGGGCCGCCTGCGGTAAGAGCGATAATGACATCAAACAGCTTTAAGCCTCCGATAATGTTGATGACCATATTAATTGTGATCGAGGGCATTAACAGCGGCAGCGTAATGCTGAAAAACTGCTGGCTTTGTTTCGCGCCATCCATTTGCGCAGCTTCATAGTAGTCTTTCGGAATGCTTTGCAGGCCGGCTAAGTAGACAACCATAGCAATCCCGACATATTGATACGTGTTAATCATGACAATGAGCCACGGGTTGAGCGATGGACTGGCGAGCGCATTGATCGGGCTGATGCCGAATACACCGAGCAAATCGTTAAGCGCGCCTCCGTCATAGGAGAAGAAAAAGTACCAAATATAGCCCATAATGAGCGGGCTGATCATCACCGGCAAATAGACAAATGTTCTCGTTACCGCTTTCATTTTGATGCTTTGATTCAAAAGCAGAGCGTACAAGAGCCCAACCACATTTTGAAAAAAAGTGCTGCCGAGCCCGTAAAGCAGCGTGTTTTTTAAGATGTGCCAAGTGTCGGGATCAGAAAACAGCCTTTCATATTGCGCGAATCCCACCCATTGGTAGACTTGTGAAAAGCCGTTCCAGTTTGTAAAGGTGATTAATGTCCCTTTCACAAACGGATAAATCATAAAGATCAGAACGGAGAGCAAAGCAGGAATATACATCCACCAAAGGGAGGACTGCTTTTTCGGCTTAACCTGTTTCACATGAACGTCTCTAGCGATCTCACTCATTGCTCTTCAGCTCCCTGTGTTTGCGATTGCTCCCGGAGTCGTTTGTATTCTCTTCCCAGCTTTTTCGAAATCTCTTGTGGCGTCAAAATGTCAGCCGCAAGCTCCTGCCCGACCGTGCCTAGGACATCCCACATTCCGTTTGGCAAGTATAAACGGTCGAAGTAAGGCTCGACTTTGACGTCTTGATAATGCTCGTAGTCGTTGGCGTAGAAAATATCAGCTTTCACATTGGTCAGCCCTGCTGGAAGCGATGTGGCTTCAGCCATTTGTTTGGCATTGGCGGGACGGGCCATAAATGCGATGAATTTTTTTGCTTCCTTTACGTGAGGGGAGTCTTTCCAGGCTGCAAGCGTGTAGCGTTCACCGCCAATCCATATCGGATCATCTCCGGCATGTATGGCAGGTGTCGGGATAATGCCAACCTTGACGTTCGGATTAATCTGGGCAACGTCTTGGCCAAGTGTGCCGCCTTGCATTGTAAAGGCGATTTTGTTTTGGGCCATTAATTCAATGAGCTGTGATTTTTTTGCGGTTACAGCGTCAATATTGATTAATTTTTCTTTCTGCATTTGTTTAAGGATGTCTGATAAATGAGTGAATTTGCTCCATTGAAACGTGCCGTTGATGAGCTGTTTTTTTTCATTATGGGCAGGATCTGTGATGAGAAGAGGTGTAGCGAATTGGTCGTAATATTGGGCGAATGAGCTTTTGTCATAGCCGGCAAACCAGAAGGGCACAATGCTGCCTTTGCTCTTTTCTTTGATCGTTCTCAGCGCTTTGATAAAGTCATCCATGGTTTCCGGCGGGTTAATGCCGTAACGGTCTAACATATTGCGGTTATACGCCAGCCCGTCTTTTGCCTGATTGATCGGATAAGCATACACCTTTCCGCTTTTACTTTTGAGGATGCTGTTTAAATTTGGATCGAGGTTTTGAGTCCATTCCATATCCCGGAGATCCGCTGTATATTCTCCGTACCTGATTTTTCCCCAGCCATGTGTATCGAATAGATCAGGCAAATCATTGGCTGCCATTCTGACACGCATCATATTTTCATAGTCATTGCCTGGGAAATGAAGACTGACACGGATGTCCCTGTGTTCCTTTTCAAACGCTTCCGCCAGTTTTCTGAACGTAGCTCTTTCGCTGTCCGTTGACATTGTAGAATAAATGGTTAACGTCTTTTTTGCGGGATTTGCTGAGCTTTTTTCTGCTGAGCAGCCGGGCAGAACAAGCAGAATGAGAGAGAGAAATAAAACAAAAGTGTGTTTCATCTGTTCCTCCTTATGATCATGATGAATATGTTCTTATGTCACCTCCTTAGCTGAAGATCCGCAGCTTTGTCTCACGATTAATGTTGTGGGCAAGGTAACGCGGTGAGGAAGCTTCCGGCCATTGAGGCGGTCAAGCAGCAGTTTTACGCCTGTTCGGCCCATTTCCTCTGTGTATACCTTCACCGTCGTTAAAGGCGTACTGGCAAATTCAGCTTCTTCAATGCCATTAAAACTGACGATCGCTGTATCGCGCGGCACTTGCAATCCGGCTTCCTGAAGCGCTTTTAACGCGCCGATCGCCATCGAATCACTGGCGATAAAGAATGCGTCCGGCAGATTGCCTGAAGCGATTGCTTGCTTCATCAGGCGATAACCCTCGCGCATGCTGTATTCTCCGACCAGCACATGCTCGGGCTGGGGGGCGGCGGAAGCTAAAAAGGCGGTCAGGCGTTTATCTTCAATGACTCTGCGAATGCTTTGGCCGTCCTTCAGCGTATGTTCTTTTTCCTGTCCGCCAATGTAGCCTAACCGTTTGTAACCTAGGCCGAAAAGGTGATCAATTGCTTGGTGTGAAGCGAATTCAAAATCAATACTGATAGAATCATATGCTTGCGGATCGGGTGAATGATTGATAAATACGGCATGCTCCAGCCTTCCGCTGATATGCTTAACCGCTTCATCATGAACACGGCCGATGACAATGACACCATCCAGTTCACGAAAGATATGCTCCTGAAAGGAACCGAGATGAATCCAATTCGTAATGAAAATTTCCTGTTCGAAGCATTCCTTTTCAATGCCTTTGCGAATCGAGGAAAAATAAGGGTCCTGCCTTTCTTGATCAAGGGGCAGACAGCTCAGCACGCCGATCAGCGGATGGGCCCGCTGTTTTTGCCCGCGGGTTTTCCGGCGTTTAGCAACCGTTTGATAGCCGAGCTCTTCTGCGATAGCGATGACCCTTTGCCTTGTTTCGCCTGCCACAGAAAGCGACTCATCTTCGTTCAAAATTCTGGAAACAGTTGCGCTGGAAACATTAGCTTTCATAGCGATATCTTTAATCCGAACCATAGGTATCCCTCTCATCTATTTTAGTAAAATGTTAACCCATCTGTTTTGATAAATTGATGCTATCACATGAAAGTAAGCGGTTACAACAGTTATTTTCAGAATATTTAATTATATTTACTGAATATTTAGTAAATGATTCAATTTGTTTTGGAAAAATAAAGGGGAAACCAGATTCATCTCGTAAATGTGAAGTAAGCGAATAAGGAAGGGTGAGAGAATGAGTATGGAAAGAAGAAAGCAGCTGTTTCGATTGCTTGGAGATTTGCCTGACAGGAGCGAAATCAGAACGGAGACATTGCGTACTGAAGAAAGAGAAGGAAACATCATTGAAACGCTCCTGCTCGATCTAAACGGACATGAAAAAGTGCCCGCTTATTTTGTGAAACCGAAGTCCGCAGAAGGGCCGTGCCCTGCCGTATTGTTTCAGCATTCGCACGGAGGCCAGTATGACAGAGGAAAAAGTGAATTGATGGAAGGAGCGGATTATTTGAAAGCGCCTTCTTTCGCTCGTGAACTGACTTCTCTCGGATACGGCGTACTTGCGATTGATCATTGGGGTTTTGGAGATCGGCGGGGAAAAACGGAAAGCGAGATGTTTAAAGAAATGCTTCTTACCGGAAGAGTGATGTGGGGCATGATGATTTATGACAGTGTAAGAGCGTTAGATTATATGCAGTCACGCCCTGATGTTCAGCCTGACAGAATCGGGACCATCGGCATGTCTATGGGAGGGTTGATGGCGTGGTGGACAGCGGCGCTTGATGGCCGGATTAAGGTGTGTGTGGATTTGTGCAGCCAGGTAGATCATCACGTGCTGATGAAAACGCAGAATCTTGACCGGCATGGTTTTTATTATTACGTCCCGTCGCTTGCAAAGCATTTTTCTGCCTCGGAGATCCAAAGCTTGATCGCGCCGCGCCCGCACCTTAGCCTTGTGGGTGTACACGACCGTTTAACGCCGGCTGAGGGTGTGAACAAAATCGAAAAAGAATTGGCAGCTGTGTATGCTGGACAGGGCGCTTCTGATTGCTATCGGGTGGTCCGTTCCGCTTCTGGCCATTTCGAAACGGCAGTGATGAGGCATGAAGCTGTGCAGTTTTTGCAAAAGTGGCTGTGACGTTTAGTGGAATTGGCAGAAAGACGCAGATATGATCGAAGGAAGTGGAACCGATGGAATTGCAAGACATTTTGGATTGGGCTTTCCGGCGGCATCTCAATCCATTAAGCTGGTATATTCGTCCCCTCTTTTTACTCGTATTGGTTTATGCTGCGTATCAGCGCAGCTGGAAAGGCATCATCATCATTTTTGTATTGATGATGAGCAGTATGGTCTGGTTTCCGGAACCTAAGAAGATCGATCTGCACATGCAAAAAGTGCTGGAATTCGAGCAAAAGCTGTTAGGCAGCCCGATCTCGGCTGTTTTAACAATTGCTTTCATGATGGTTTTTCTCGGTTTGATTTTGGCTGCTTTCTGGAAGCGGTCGCTTGTATATGGTTTCATCCTATTGAATGTGATACTTGTTGGGAAGGTGGCTTTGTCCTTATTTTTCACAGGTGAGAATGGCTGGGCGCCGTTAGGCAATACGGTTTTTGGGCTGTTGATGATAAATGGGATCGGCTTGTTTATCAAGTGTAGAAATCGAAAAAAACGCAGAGGAATAGACATCTAAGGCTAGGACCGTTTTCCTGTAAAACGGTTTTTTTTGCTCGTTTCAAGGACCAGCTCCAAACAAAATGAAGATTTCCTATATTGACAGAATCATATGGGAATAATAATATTCTAATTGTTAACTTTTTTTATATTAGGTTAACAATTAGAATGGGATGTGAGAGACGTTCTTCAGTTTTCAGTGAAAGGGCGAGAAGAGATGCAAGAAGAAATATTTTATAGTGTCAGAATGAGGGCTTCTATGAATGGATCTCATGAAGCCGGCGGAAAGCATATATCCGGCGGAGAGCGGCTTATTCCTTTCCATGAGATGAAGCGTACAGTCAATGCCTTATTAGAAAAAGGGTTATCACATTCAAGAGGAAAGCCCGATTTTATGCAAATTCAATTTGAAGAGGTTCATGAATCGATAAAAATCATTCAGCCATTGCCAGTGCAAACAAATGAAGTGAATTCCCCCCAAGAGGGACAAAAGCTTGCCCGATTGTTATTGGAAAGAGAAGGTGTTTCACGAGAAGTGATTGATAAAGCATATGAACAAATCCCTGAATGGTCGGGTGTCAGTGGAGCGGTTTTGTTTGATATTCACTCAGGCGAGCGGATGGACCAAACAAAAGGAAAAGGGGTGCGGGTCTCAAGAATGGATTGGCCGGACGCTAATTTTCAAAAATGGGCGCTTCGCTATCACGTGCCGGCACATTCAAGAATAAAAGAGGCCCTTGCACTTGCTTCTAAGGTTGGCGCGCATCCGGCAGCCGTCGCAGAATTATGCTGGTCAGATGACCCCGATTACATAACAGGCTACGTTGCAGGCAAGAAAATGGGCTATCAGCGTATTACAGCAATGAAAGAATACGGGAATAAAGAGGGCTGCCGCATCTTTTTTATTGATGGCTCTGAAGATGTCAACACGTACATACATGAACTGGAGAAACAGCCTATTTTGATAGAGTGGGAGGAAGACCATGATTCATGATTTGATAGAAAGCAGTAAAAAACACCTCTGGCTGCCGTTCACCCAAATGAAAGATTACGATGAAAATCCCTTAATCATTGAAAGCGGCAATGGAATCAAAGTCAAAGACATAAACGGCAAGGAATACTATGACGGTTTTTCTTCTGTTTGGCTTAATGTCCATGGGCACCGCAAAAAGGAATTAGATGACGCCATAAAAAAACAGCTCGGAAAAATCGCGCACTCCACGTTATTGGGCATGACCAACGTTCCTGCAACCCAGCTTGCCGAAACATTAGTCAACATCAGCCCAAAAAACCTCACGCGAGTGTTTTATTCAGACAGCGGTGCAGAAGCGATGGAAATCGCCCTGAAAATGGCGTTTCAATATTGGAAGAACATCGGAAGGCCTGAGAAACAAACATTTATCGCCATGAAAAATGGGTATCACGGTGATACGATTGGTGCCGTCAGTGTCGGTTCAATTGAACTGTTCCACCACGTATACGGGCCGTTAATGTTTGATAGTTACAAAGCGCCGATTCCTTACGTGTATCGCTCTGAAAGCGGCGATCCTGACGAGTGCCGTGATGAGTGCCTGCGAGAGCTTGAACAGCTACTCGAGGAACATCATGAGGAAATTGCCGCACTTTCCATTGAATCAATGGTTCAAGGAGCGTCTGGTATGATTGTGATGCCTGAAGGATATTTGGCGGGCGTGCGCGAGCTTTGTACAACATACGATGTCTTAATGATTGTTGATGAAGTCGCAACAGGCTTTGGCCGTACTGGGAAAATGTTTGCGTGCGAGCACGAGAATGTCCAGCCTGATCTGATGGCTGCCGGGAAAGGCATTACAGGAGGTTATTTGCCAATCGCCGTTACGTTTGCCACAGAAGACATCTATAAGGCATTCTATGATGATTATGATAACCAAAAAACCTTTTTTCACGGTCATTCCTATACGGGGAATCAGCTCGGCTGTGCGGTTGCCCTTGAAAATCTGCGGTTATTTGAATCTGAAAACATTGTGGAACAAGTTGCGGAAAAAAGTGAAAAGCTTCATTCCCTTCTTCAACATCTTCACGCTCTTCCCCACGTCGGCGACATTCGGCAGCTGGGCTTTATGTGCGGCGCAGAGCTTGTTCAGTCAAAGGAGACCAAAAAGCCTTACCCTGCTGATCGGCGTGTTGGTTACAAAGTTTCGCTTAAAATGCGGGAATTGGGCATGCTGACAAGGCCGCTGGGCGACGTGATTGCATTGCTGCCCCCTCTCGCCAGCACAGCAGAAGAGCTCGCGGAAATGGTTGCCATTATGAAACAAGCGATCGAAGAGGTTACCAGTCTTGAAGATTGACGCCTGGTTAAACGAGCGGTTAGACAGAGTAAAGGAAGCCGGCATATACCGCAACCTGCGGACAATGGATGGGGCTCCGATTCCGGAAAGGAACATTGAGGGAGAAAATCAAACGGTCTGGTCTTCAAACAATTATTTAGGACTGGCAAGCCATAGCCGCTTGATCTCTGCAGCCCAAGAAGCACTGCGGCAATTCGGGGCAGGAAGCAGCGGCTCCCGTTTAACGACAGGCAATTCGGTTTGGCACGAAAAGCTTGAAAAAAAGATCGCCGCCTTTAAACGGACGGAAGCGGCTTTACTGTTCTCGAGCGGTTATTTAGCCAATGTCGGTATCCTTTCATCATTGCCGGAGAAGGAAGATGTCATTTTAAGTGATGAACTCAATCATGCAAGTATCATCGATGGCTGCCGTCTGTCTAAGGCCGATACAATGGTTTATCCGCATATTGATATGGACGATCTTGAAAATAAGCTGAGAGAAACACAGCGCTATCAGCGGCGTTTTATTGTGACAGACGGAGTCTTCAGCATGGATGGCGCGATTGCCCCTCTTGATCATATCATCTCGCTTGCGAAACGCTATCATGCCTTCGTAATCGTTGATGATGCCCACGCTACAGGTGTTTTAGGTGATTCGGGGAGGGGAACGAGTGAATACTTTGGCGTTTGTCCTGACATTGTGGTTGGCACCTTAAGCAAAGCTGTTGGCACAGAGGGAGGGTTTGCCGCAGGTTCAGCTGTCTCCATCGACTTCTTGCTGAACCATGCCAGAACATTTATTTTTCAAACCGCTATTCCGCCAGCCAGCTGTGCAGCCGCTTATGAGGCTTTTAACATCATTGAAGCCGGCAGAGAAAAACGGAAGCGTTTATTTTCTTATATCAACATGGTCAGAACGGGTTTGACGAACATGGGCTACCTGGTGAAAGGGGCGCATACGCCGATCATTCCTGTGATCATCGGCGATCCCCGAAAAACGGTCACATTTGCTGAAAAGCTGGAGGACAAGGGGATTTATGCCCCTGCCATTCGGCCGCCGACCGTTGCGCCTGGTGAAAGCCGGATCCGATTAACCGTCACTGCTGACCACAGGATGAGTGATATTGATCATTTGCTGACATCATTTCATTCAATTGGAAAGGAGCTGCATATCATTTGAGAGGTTTTTTTGTGACAGGAACAGATACAGAAGTGGGGAAAACCGTTATATCCAGCGGTCTCGCCGCTTTAATGCGAGAACATAACAGAGATGTCGGGGTGTTTAAACCATTTTTAAGCGGTATTTCTCGGCATCATCCGGAAAGTGACACTAGTATCCTGAAAGAAACGTCACAGACGAGTCTTTCTCATGAAGATATTACGCCTTTTGCCTTCAAAGCGCCGCTTGCGCCATATGTCGCAGGGAAGCTGGAGGGAAAGGCTGTCATTATGGAAGAGGTCTTAAGCCATTGGGAGCGGATAAGAGAAACACATGAATGCTTCATCGCAGAAGGTGCGGGCGGTATTTCTGTGCCACTGGGAGAGGGTTTTTTAGTCAGCCATGTCATAAAAGCGCTGCAGCTTCCCATGATCATTGTGGCACGTCCTCATCTCGGAACCATTAACCATACTTTTTTAACGGTCCAATATGCAAAAAGCATGGGGCTCCCAATCGCCGGCATTGTCATCAATGGAATCAGTGATTCTCTTCATGATGATGAAAAAACCAATCCTGAGATGATTGAGCGCTTATGTGGTGTGCCGATTTTAGGGATTACGCCAAAGCTTGTCAACGTGACGAAAGAAACGGTTCTACAGATGGTAAAAGACCATATCAATCTATCATTATTGATGAATCAAGTGGGGGTATGAGAATGAATCAATGGATGGAACTCGCAAACCGGGTGCTTGCTGGAGCGGAAGTGACCGACGAAGAGGCGCTTTCGATATTAAACTGTCCAGATGAAGACATCTTGCTTTTGATGCACGGGGCTTTTCAAATCAGAAAACACTTTTATGGAAAAAAAGTAAAGCTCAATATGATTATGAATGCGAAATCAGGACTCTGTCCGGAAAATTGCGGCTATTGTTCACAGTCTTCAATTTCAAAAGCCCCGATTCAGTCTTACCGGATGGTGAATAAGGAAACGCTTCTAGAAGGCGCAAAACGGGCGCACGATCTGAATATCGGCACATATTGCATCGTGGCAAGCGGCAGAGGGCCATCCAACAGAGAGGTGGATCAGGTCGTAGACGCGGTGCAGGAAATTAAAGAGACATATGGACTGAAGGTTTGTGCGTGTCTCGGGCTGTTAAAGCCAGAGCAGGCGAAACGCCTGAAAGAAGCTGGAGTAGACCGCTATAATCATAATTTGAATACGTCACAGAGAAACCATTCAAACATCACGACTTCGCATACATACGATGACAGGGTCAATACGGTTGAAATGGCGAAAGAATCAGGGCTGTCTCCGTGTTCAGGCGCTATTATCGGAATGAAAGAGACGAAACAGGACGTCATCGATATCGCAAAAAGCTTGAAGGCCCTTGACGCTGATTCCATTCCAGTGAATTTTTTGCATGCGATTGATGGCACACCGTTAGAAGGCGTCAACGAATTAAACCCGCTGTATTGTTTAAAAGTGCTGGCGCTGTTCCGTTTTATCAACCCGTCTAAAGAAATCCGCATTTCCGGAGGTAGAGAGGTCAATCTCCGCTCATTGCAGCCATTAGGGCTTTACGCCGCTAACTCCATTTTTGTCGGAGATTACTTAACAACTGCCGGCCAAGAGGAGACGGAGGATCATAAAATGCTGAGTGATCTAGGCTTTGAAGTGGAGTCTGTCGAAGAAATGAAGGCCAGTTTAACCGCGAAAAGCTGAAAGAATCAATACAAGCAATCGGTGTGATGTCGATTGCTTTTTATTTTGAAAGAGAGAGGAAAGGTACACATGACAATTACATCTTCTGCGTTTTTGAAAAACCCATATCCTTTTTACGAAACATTGCGCGCTGTCCATCCTATATATAAAGGGAGTTTCTTGAAATATCCGGGCTGGTATGTCACAGGATATGAAGAAACGGCAGCCATCCTGAAAGATGCCAGATTCAAAGTCCGGCCCCCGCTCCCTGAGATGTCAGTCAAATATCAGGATCTTCAATGTGTGCAAAGGCAGATGATGCTGTTTCAGAATCAGCCTGATCATAGGCGATTGCGGACGCTGGCCAGCGGAGCGTTTACCCCGAGAATGACAGAGAGTTATCGCCCGTATATCGATGAAACGGTCCATCATTTGCTAGATCAAGTGCAAGGTGAAAAAAAGATGGAGGTCATTTCAGACCTTGCTTTTCCTTTGGCGAGCTACGTCATCGCCAACATGATAGGTGTGCCGGCGGAAGATAGGGAGCAATTAAAAGAATGGGCTTCAAGTCTCGTCCAAACGATTGATTTTACCCGGTCAAGGAAGGCGTTAACAGAGGGCAATCATACCGCTGTGCAGGCTACGGCATATTTTAGAGCGTTGATTCAAAAGCGAAAACGGCATCCTAAACAGGATATGATCAGCATGTTTTTGAAGGGGACAGAAAATCATAAGCTGACGGAAGAGGAAGCGGCATCTGCGTGCATATTGCTGGCGATCGCCGGACATGAGACAACGGTGAATCTCATTAGCAATTCAGTTCTTTGTCTGCTGCAGCATCCAAAACAGCTTATGATGCTGAAAGAAAATCCTGATCTGATCGGTAACGCAATTGAGGAATGTTTACGCTATGAGAGCCCCACGCAAATGTCAGCCAGAGTTGCCTCAGAAGATATTGACATCAGCGGGGTGACGATCCGTCAAGGAGAACAAGTTTATCTTCTGTTAGGGGCTGCCAATCGAGACCCAAACATATTTACGAACGCCGATGTTTTCGATATAACGAGAAGCCCTAATCGGCATCTTTCATTCGGTCAGGGACATCATGTTTGCATAGGGTCCTCGTTGGCACGATTAGAGGCCCAAATTGCGATGACTATCCTCCTGCAGCGGATGTCCGGCCTCAAGCTTGCTGGTTCGGAATTTCAATACCGGCCGCTTTTTGGCTTTCGGGCGCTTGAGGAGCTGCCGGTGACTTTTGACTAAACCAGAAATGTGAGTGCCAAAAAAAGTGTCAGCTCCGCCGAAAATGGGCAATCTATAAAAAAGGGGAGTGAACACTGTGAAAAAAGTGCTGATCGCCGGCGGAAATGGTGTAATTGGGAGACTGCTGGTCGAAGGGCTGAGAGCAGATTATGAAGTGACAGTGCTTGATAAAGATCATTTTGATGGCACAGCCTCTTCCATTCAGGCTGACGCGGCAAATTATGGGGAGCTGTTGAAGAAGATTCCGAAAGATACAGATGTGATCTTGAATTTATTGGCTGTCAATATCAAATACGATATCATGGACATCAATGAATTTGAGAAAATGACGGATGTTTTCTATCGGGCAAGCTATTACTTGTGCCGCGCAGCTGCGGAGCTCGGCATTCCAAAGCTCGTGTTCGCCAGCAGCAATCATGTTACAGATGTGTATGAGAAAGACGGGCGTTCGCTCTTAGGACGTGAGATTACAACAAGCGATTATCCGCTGTCAAAAAACTTGTACGGTGTATTAAAGCTGACCTCGGAACAGATCGGCCATTTATTTTATTTGGAAAATAAACTTTCAGTAATCAACCTTCGAATCGGAACAGTCGTCACAAATGAAATGGATACGCTGCATGAAAAAGAACGGACGAAAAAGACACTGCTTTCTCATTCTGACCTGCTGTCGATTTTCAAAGCCGCTATTGAAACCAATATCCGGTACGGCACGTATTACGCCGTTTCTGACAACCCGGGCCGGCCATGGTCGATTGAATCCGCTGTCAACGAACTCGGTTTTTCGCCTCAAACCAATACAGCCGAACTTCTGGAAGAGGAAGAGAACGGAGCATAATCATTTTCTAAGATGATGCTCTTTTTCTTTTATCATCGGCTTTCATTTACGAGAGTCCCCGCCAGGCCGGGGACTCTGTTCAAATGATTATAGACGCGGCCATCACAGATTTGCTACATTTTAGACACGATATCGTCACATGCTGCAGCTCGTTTAACAAAGAATGATAACGCTTACAAAAGAGAGGTGGGAGCTATCGCACATTCACTAAAAAATCGCTTGTTTGACATGTTGATTTACGGGTTTTTGCTGATGTTCGCTTTAATATGCGTACTTCCGTTTATTCATGTGATCGCGGCATCCTTCGCCACAGTAGAGGAAGTCGTGTCGAAAACATTCATTTTAATACCGTCTACTTTTTCGCTGGATGCTTATCGTTACATTTTTTCAACAGACATTATTTATAAGAGTTTGTTTGTTTCTGTGTTTGTGACAGTGATAGGCACTGCGGTCAGCATGTTTCTTTCTTCCTTGATGGCTTACGGGTTATCCCGCCGTGAGTTAATCGGCCGGCAGCCGCTCATGTTTCTCGTCGTATTTACGATGCTCTTCAGCGGCGGCATGATTCCGACTTTCCTTGTCGTCAAATCGCTTGGATTGCTCGATTCATACTGGGCGCTCATTTTGCCGACAGCCATTAATGCCTTTAACCTGATCATTCTCAAAAACTTCTTTCAAAATATCCCGTCAAGCTTGGAAGAGTCTGCGAAAATCGACGGGTGCAATGACCTGGGCATTTTCTTTAAAATTGTGCTCCCGCTGTCTCTTCCTGCGATCGCAACGATTTCACTATTTTATGCGGTCACGTATTGGAACACGTATATGACGGCGATTTTGTACCTCAATGACTCGGCAAAATGGCCGATTCAGGTGCTTTTGCGCCAAATCGTGATTGTATCAAGCGGGATGCAGGGGGATATGTCCGAAATGGGATCTGGCAGCCCGCCGCCTGAGCAAACCATCAAAATGGCGGTCATAGTGGTGGCAACCATCCCGGTTCTGCTTGTCTATCCATTTATACAAAAGCATTTTGCAAAAGGAGCTTTGCTGGGATCTGTCAAAGGATAAAGAATATGAAACGGAGGGGTACGATGGGAAACAAATGGAGGGTGCTTTTGATTGTGCTTGTACTTGCACTTGGCGGTGTGCTGGCGGGCTGTAAAGGGGCTGATCAGTCTTCTGCTGAAGGGAAAGCTGACTCTGATGCAAAGGTGAAGCTGTCTTGGATGGCGATTTTGTATCACCAGCAGCCGCCGAAAGACAGGGCGATTAAAGAAATTGAAAAGCTGACAAATACAGAACTGGACATCACCTGGGTTCCAGACGCTGTGAAAGAAGACAGGCTGAATGCGGCGCTTGCAGCCGGCAATCTTCCGCAAATCGTGACCATCCAGGATATTAAAAATTCGTCAGTCATGAATGCTTTCAGATCAGGAATGTTCTGGGAAATTGGCGATTATATCAAAGATTACCCGAACTTAAGCAAAATGAACAAACTCATTAATAAAAACGTTACAATCGATGGCAAGCTCTACGGGATATACAGACAACGTCCGCTTTCCAGACAGGGGATCGTCATTCGGAAGGACTGGCTGGACAATTTGAATTTGAAAACGCCAAAAACGCTGGATGAGCTTTATGAAGTCGCCAAAGCGTTTACGGAGGACGATCCGGATAAGAATGGGAAAGACGATACATTTGGGCTGACAGACCGCAATGACTTAATTTACGGCGCGTTTAAAACGCTTGGCTCGTATGGAGGCATGCCGACAGATTGGAAGGAATCAGGCGGCAAATTCACGCCTGATTTCATGACGCAGGAATACAAAGACACGATGAACTACATGAAAAAACTGCGTGACAATGGCTATATGAATAAGGATTTTCCCGTCACAAGCAAAACCCAGCAGCAGGAGCTGTTTTCTCAAGGAAAAGCCGGCATCTACATTGGGAATATGGTAGATGCGGTTAATCTGCGCGACCATGCCTCCGATAAATCGATGGAGCTTGAAATCATCAACCGCATAAAAGGCCCGGATGGGAAAGAGCGGGTATGGGCATCGGGAGGGCATAACGGCTTATTTGCTTTTCCGAAAACAAGTGTGAAAACAGAAGCGGAGCTTAAACGGATTTTGGCGTTTTTTGACCGAATTGCCGAGGAAGACGTCTATAGTCTGATGACTTACGGCATTGACGGTGTTCATTACAAAAAAGGAGAGGGCAAAACGTTCACACGCGAAGAAAGCCAAGTGAAAGACTGGCAGACTGATATTCAGCCGCTGTCCGGCTTAATCGCCATTGATAAAGCCTACTTAAAAAACACTGGGGACCCGCTTCGGACAGCGTACGAGGAACTGACCGAAGACAATGAAAAGATCATCGTCTCAAACCCTTCTGAAAGCCTGTATTCCGCTGCGGAGTCGGAACGGGGAGATGAACTGAAGAAAATCATCGATGACGCGACCTATAAATATATGATTGGAGACATCACAGAAGCCCAGTTTGATAAAGAAGTGGAAAAATGGAAGTCAAGCGGCGGAAAGCAAATTATTCAGGAATACGAAGAAGCGTTTAAACAAGCAAAATAACACTGGAAAAACCCAAAACGCAAGCGGTTTTGGGTTTTTTACATGCTTCTTTTTTGCTGGCGGTAGGTTCCAGGTGTTATCCCTTCCAGTTTCTTAAATGATCTGATAAAATTTTGCGAGTTTTTATATTTCAGCTTTTCGGCAATGTCTTTCACCGCCATGTCGGTTTCAGCAAGCCAGCTTTTCGCCATATGATGGCGGTAGCCGGAGACGTATTCGCTGAATGAAATGCCCATCTCTTTTTTGAAAATGCTGCTTAAATAATTTGGATTGTAATGAAGCCTGCGGGCGATTTCGTCCAATGTCAAATCAGATTCAAACTCATGGTGGATGATATGAATGATGTTGTCGGAAATATTTTTGTACTGGGCACCCGCACGGGCGTTCACTTTGTCTGTCATTGGATGAATGAACTCATTCTTGAGCCAGTTTTCGGTATCCTCAAACGTTTTCAGCTCGAAAATTTGGTCATACAGCATTTTGTTTTCTTCAAGCTCAAACAATTCGATCCCAAGTACGTGCATCAGTTCAATCACATGGTTCAAAAAGCGGGCAATGGCGATTTGGAATTGGTATGGATTGGTGTTTTGGGTGAAGATCGCTTTTAAAATCGCGTGCAGGCATTTGTCCGCTTTCTCCTTGTCCCCCGCTTTTACGGCATCAAACAGCTCATGCTGAAGCTGTTTTGGAAAATGGGTTTTGAAGGTTTTTTTCTGGTCGAGGTCTTCATAAAAGATGATTGATTTGTTTTCCGCTTTGAGCCGGTATTTCAATGCCTCAGAACCTTCCACATAGGCTGTTTTCGCCTTTGCCAGCGCATCAAACGGCTTGCTGATGCCGATGCTGACAGACAGCTGCAGCTCCGTTTCCGCCTTTTCTTGAATCATCCTGGCAGTCTCATTCAGCTCAGCCATGAATGCTTCTTTTGTTCCACTCTGATTGATCAAAATGGTTGCCTGCTGTTTATCCACGACGGCGGGGGCAAGGTGTTTGTCTGCCGGGATGTTGCGCTCGATCAGGCTGTTGACGGCAAACAAAAGCAGATCCATATCCTTTTTCTCATAAGGCGTATGATTCAGCGTATCAATTTGGAGCACGAGCAGGGCGAGATGCCGCCAATTTTGCTTTAAACCGAGGCTTTCAAAACGATTATAGACCTCCTCATCCGTCAGTTTTCCAAGCATGAGCCTGACCATAAAATAGTGCTGCAGATGAGTTGCCTGCTGTTTCATCGTTTCTTCAAGATCGTCATTTCTGTCCTTTAGCTGCTTAAAGCTCTGCTCGATTAACTCAAATTCATTTTGAGGCGGCTGTTTCTCTTGTATGGCACCATGTTTTGCGAAAGATTCGTAAAGCAGCCGGATCGGTTTGTAAAAATGGCGGGAGCCAAGCCAAGAGAATAATAATGAAAGCGCTAACAAAATGAAGCATACCGTAACCGTGATCCAGCCGATTGATTTGGCTTCTTTTTTTAATTCAGGCAAGGAAACGAGAGAGAAATAAGTCCATGTGTTATAGTCGGATTTTTGATAGGTGACTTTATAATGAACCCGGTCAATAACGGTTTCAAACTGACCGCTATTGGCGGTCTGCGCCAGCATTTTTTGGACAAAGTCGTCGTTTTGAAGAGATTCGCCGATGTCAGACATGTTGTTATGCAGGATGATGCGGCCTTTTTCATTAATGATAAACAGGTTGTTGGCGTTTGAATAATCAGGCATGTTTTTGACAAGCGAACAGCTCGGGATGCTTGCGGCGGCCAATCCCTTCGTAATCGTGCTGTTTAGAGGAAGCTGTTTAATCAAATTAATATTGTAGCGGCAGTTGTCTGATGTCCCTTCTTTTGTCGAAATCAAATGATTGTTTTCTTCAAGCGTCCAATACGAGCGGCTTGCTTTGTGTGTTGTATATGCTGCGGCTGCTTCGTGAAGAGAGTTTGTATTCAAACGGTATAAGCCGGAATTGTTCATGTACCATTTTTTCATATAGCTGACTAGCGTCATGTTGGACAGGTCGGTATCGAAGCTTTGCAGGTAGTTGAGCTCTTGGTTCACTTGGTTATAGATTTGAAATTGGTCAGAGTGCAAAGGCTCGGACAGTGTGCGAAGGAGAGGCGGCGAACTCACATAGTGGGTTAAAGAGTGATCGACGGTTTTTAATATATGTTCGATGCTTTGCTGGGTCTGCTGGAGTGTGTCGAGTTTTTCCTCCGATACATTGGAGATAGCCGTTTTCTGAGAATGCTCGTACGAAAACAATCCAACTAGAATGACAGGAATGGTGCTGAGCAGACAGAAAAACGTGATGAGTTTGTTATAAAACTTGTATTGGCTTCTTTTCATAAAACCCCCCATTTCAAACATCCACTTTTATCTTAATACAATTAATCCAAAGATTGATAGATATTGTCAATAATCATTTTCTAATATCGGTGTCTTTTTTTCAGGTGGAACGGCTGAACCCTTGATTATAAAGGGATTAGGCAGGATGTGATGTTATGATTGTAGACGGACTTTTGCCTGCTGCGCTACAGTGAATGCAAGAACCCGTGAAAGGAGGTTTTGGAAAAGATGAAAACAGCAGAAGCGCAAGTGCCGGCTGTTGATGCAGTCATTTTAAAAAAAGAAAAAAGAAAGCGCTTACTAAATAAGCTGGTCCAGCAGAAATATTTGTATTTGATGATTTTGCCGGGTTGTATTTATTTTTTGCTTTTCAAATATGCCCCGATGTGGGGAATTGTGATTGCGTTTCAGGATTATCAGCCGTTTCTCGGCATTTTGGGGAGCGAATGGGTCGGGCTGAAGCATTTTATCAGGCTGTTTACAGAGCCTACATTTTTTCTCCTGTTAAAAAACACGCTCGTGCTATTTGCTTTGAACCTGGCTATATTTTTCCCGGTGCCGATTCTGCTGGCGCTTCTATTAAACGAAGTGCGGATCGCTCTCTTTAAAAAATTTGTTCAGACACTGATTTATATCCCGCATTTTATGTCTTGGGTTATCGTTGTATCGCTTTCGTTTGTGCTTTTGACGGTAGACGGAGGCTTGATTAATGAACTGATTGTGTTTTTTGGCGGCGAAAAAATCAATTTTCTGCTGAATGAAGAATGGTTCCGGCCCTTGTATATTCTGCAGGTCATTTGGAGAGAAGCGGGGTGGTCGACGATCATTTATCTGGCGGCCATTACAGCGGTAGACCCACAGCTGTATGAAGCGGCGAAAATGGATGGAGCGGGACGGCTGCGGCAAATGTGGCATATTACACTGCCCGCCATTAAAAGCGTCATCGTCGTTTTGCTGATTTTAAAAATCGGGGACACACTGGAGCTTGGCTTCGAGCATGTGTATTTACTGTTAAACGCGACAAACAGGGAAGTGGCGGAAATTTTTGACACGTACGTTTATACTGCGGGGCTGAAACAGGGCCAATTCAGCTACAGTACAGCAGTCGGCGTATTTAAAGCGGCAGTCGGGCTGATTTTGGTCATGCTTGCAAATCGTTTGGCGAAGAAGTTTGGCGAGGAAGGAATCTATTAAGAAAGGGATGGGACCATGGATCAATCAATCGCTGTAAAATCGCCTCTTACGTATGCGGAGGCATTGGCAAAAACCATTATGGATACGTACACAGTGGAGGAGCTGCCGCCAGCAAACCGCTGGCACTACCATCAGGGTGTTTTCTTATGCGGTGTATTGCGGCTGTGGGAAGCAACCGGGCAAAAACGGTACTTTGAGTATGTGAAGGCTTATGCAGATCTCTTAATCGATGATTATGGCAATCTATTATTTAGAAGAGACGAGCTGGACGCCATTCAAGCGGGTCTTATTCTTTTTCCATTATACGAAACGACGAAGGATGAGCGGTATGTCAAAGCGGCAAAAAGGCTGCGCGGCTTGTATGGAACGCTGAACCGGACGTCAGAGGACGGCTTTTGGCACAAGGACGGCTATCCTTACCAAATGTGGCTTGACGGTTTATACATGGGCGGGCCGTTCGCGCTGAAATACGCCAATCTGAAGCAGGAACGGGAGCTGTTTGATCAGGTCGTGCTTCAGGAGTCGCTGATGAGAAAGCATACGAAAGATTCCAAAACCGGACTCTATTATCACGCTTGGGACGAAGCGAGAAAAATGCCTTGGGCCAATGAAGAGACAGGCTGTTCACCGGAATTTTGGGCGCGTTCCATCGGCTGGTACGTAATGTCTCTCGCCGACATGATTGAAGAGCTGCCGAAAAAGCATCCAAACCGTCACGTGTGGGAAAAAACGCTGCAAGACATGATAGAAAGCATTTGCCGCTATCAAGACAAGGAGACCGGATTATGGTACCAGATCGTTGACAAGGGTGACAGGTCTGACAACTGGCTGGAAAGCTCAGGGTCCTGCCTGTACATGTACGCAATCGCGAAAGGAATCAATAAAGGCTATCTAGACAGAGCTTACAAAACAACACTGTTCAAAGCGTATCAAGGTTTGATTCAGCAGAAAACCGAAACAACAGTAGACGGTGCGTTTCTCGTCAAAGATATATGTGTCGGAACATCGGCCGGTTTCTATGACTATTATGTCAGCCGCGAAAGAAGCACAAACGACCTGCACGGGGCAGGCGCGTTTATTTTGGCCATGACAGAGTTGGAGACTCTTTTTAGGTCGGAGGGGAAATGACAACAACTCTACGTACGGCTTTGTGTGTGATCGTCTCAGTGCTCTTTTTGGCATCATGCTCAAGCAGGCCGGACGGAATGCATGTCATCCTCTTTTCCGATATGCAGGAAGATGTACAGGAACACATAAAAGAGGCCGCTGAGCAGAAGGCCGGGAAGGTTGATATCTTTCCGGTGATTCCGGAAAAACTGCTGACGGAAATCACCGCTCATGAGGGAGATGTTTTCATCGTGCCTGAAGACATGTTTCAAGCGTACGATGATCCGGACAATTTTCAGCCGTTAGACGGATTGCCACCTGACAAAACATCTCCCTATACAACTGTTGATCAAAAAACGGGAGAAAAAACAGTCTATGCCGTTCAGATCGAAAAAGGGGAAAAACAGCTGAACGGCTATTCTTTTCGATTGAATCGCAATATGGCGGCGTTTATCCCTGTGTACGCTAAAAAAACAGAGGAAGCGCTGCAGCTGATTTCCCAACTAACTGAAGCGCGATAGAGGTGAGAACATTGAAGAACATTGTCATTTGCGGATTGAGTAGCAGAGCTCTCAGTATGTTTATCAAACCGCTGATGGATCGGTTTTCAACACAATATGAGATTACGGGATTGCTGGATGCCGATCCAAAACGTTTTGCCGTTTGTAAGAAGAGGTTTCCGGAGCTTGTCCACGTGCCGGAGTACAACGAAGACGCTTTTGATGAGATGATGCGTGTTTCAAAGCCTGATATCGTCATTGTGACTGGCAGGGATGACACACATGTCACTTACATCTTAAGAAGCCTTCAGTGGGATACGGATGTGATTACAGAAAAACCAATGGTGACGACGGTGCGGGATGCGAACCGGGTGCTTGAGGCAGAGGCGAAGAGCAAAGGAAAAGTCACCGTCGCGTTTAATTACCGCTACAGCCCGTTTCATCGGAAAATAAAAGAAATGATACTGAAAGGAAAAATAGGCAGGGTAACCTCTGTTGATTTGAATTGGTATATTGATACGTATCATGGCGCCAGCTATTTTAAACGCTGGAACCGGTCGAGGCTATTTTCCGGCGGCCTTTCTGTTCATAAATCAACACATCACTTCGATCTCGTCAATTGGTGGCTTGGGCAAAATCCGGCGGAGGTATTTGCTTATGGCGCCTTGAATTACTATGGCCCAGACAGTGAGTGGAATCCGCTGCCGGAAGAAGACGGGCGTTTTTGCGGAACATGCCGGGTCAAAGAAAAATGCCATTACTATTCAAGATGGCATCCCCGCTCGTCCGCTGCTTCTGTAAAAGATGATCATCTCCAAGCGGGAGACCAGTCCAGCTTGTATACAGCATACAGGCCTGACGCGTGTATTTTTGACAAGGAGATTGACATCGAGGACACGTACGTCGCGACTGTCAAATACGACGGCGGCGCGCTTTTGAGCTACTCGATCATATTTTCCGCTCCGTATGAAGGCTACCGGCTGACAATCAACGGGACAAAAGGGCGTATCGAATCTAATGAATTTCACGAGCCTTCCAGAATTCCATTTGCATTTCCTGAGCAAACAATTGAATATTATCCGCTTTTTGAATCAAAGCAGACAATACAAGTTGTCAAAAACGAGGGCGGACACGGCGGGGGAGATCCGCTATTGCTTGAGGATCTTTTTTTAGGAAAAGACCCGCTTCGCCCCTATGATATTTTAGCCGGTGCCGAAGCAGGAGCTTACTCTATCGCGGTTGGTGAGGGGATGTGGCGCTCGGTTGCCGAAAAGAAGCCGATCGACATTCAGAAGCTGTTTCACATACAAAATGTGTAATCCGAAAAGGAGGGTGCGCCGTGGAGCATGATGGCTCAATGGGGCGGGTGCTGCGCTTTTGCGAGTGGATGATGAGATTTGCGTATACAAACTTGCTTTGGCTGTTTTTTACGCTGATGGGTCTCGGGCTGTTCGGCATCATGCCCGCGACCGCAGCTTTATTCGCTGTCATGCGGAAATGGGTTCAGGGGCAGGATAACGTTCCTGTCTTACAAACGTTTTGGCGGGAATACAAGGCTGAATTTCTCCGTTCCAATCTGATCGGCGCTGTGTTGGCGCTCATCGGTTTGATTATTTATATCGATTTGGTATTTATTTATCCGAGCCATATCCTTCTGCATGTCCTCCGTTTTGCCATTATGATATTTGGATTTTTGTACGTATCCATGCTGTTTTATGTGTTTCCGCTGCTTGTTCATTTTGACTGGAAAAAACGTTTGTATGTGACATATTCGCTCTTGCTCAGTGTGGCATATTTGCAATATACACTCGTGATGCTTGCGCTGACTGCCGCTCTTTTTTTCTTGCTTGCGTACCTGCCCGGCATTGTCCCTTTTTTCAGCGTCAGCCTGGTCAGCTACTGCCATATGCGAATCGTTTATGCCGTCTTGCTCAAAGTGGAGCGGCAAGACGATGAGCCGCAAAAGAAACGCCAAACAAGGGAAGCTTTTTATCCGAAGGCGAGGTAATCAAGATTTCTCTATCATAACGCTGTTCCAAGCGGAATAGATTGATAGAGAAAGGAGAGCGGATAAGATGCTGAAGGTGGCGGTATTTGATGAAGAGCATGAAAAAGATTTGCAGACGGAAATCAATTCATTTTTAAAAGGGATATCGGAGGAGCAGTTGATTGATATCAAATATACCGTTTCGGCGGCATGTGACCCAGACGGCGAACAGCTTTACTGTTTTTCCGCCCTTATTTTATATCGGAAATAAAAAAGATCTTCCCGCACAAGCGGGAAGATCTTTTTGGTGATTAAGCCTTTTTCACTCTCGGACTTCTCGGTTTCTGAAGCTTCTCTGCTTGTCTGATCTCTTTTCTTTCTTTTGCCAAAGATTTATAAAGAGCGACAATCATCAGCAGGATGACGATCGAAAACGGCAGTGCCGCGAGTATCGCCGTGTTTTGCAATGCGGAAAGTCCGCCGGAATAAAGGAGGACAGCAGCTACGGCAGATTGAATGACGCCCCAGCTGAATTTTACTGAAGTGGCCGGGTTCAATGAACCATATGTCGTCTGCATGCCGAGCACAAATGTTGCGGAGTCTGCAGACGTGATAAAGAACACAGCAATCAGGATCAATGACATAATAGATGTCAGCATCGTCAGCGGATAGTGGTCGAGTGTTCCAAACAGCATCGTTTCACTTGATAACTTCGCGACATCGAATATGCCTTTTTGCTGAATATCCATAGCCGATACGCCAAAGATAGAGAACCATAGGAACGCAAGAATACATGGTGTTACCAAGACGCCGATCAAAAATTCACGAATCGTCCGCCCACGGGATACCCGGGCAATGAAAATGCCCACAAATGGAGACCAGGAAATCCACCATGCCCAATAGAAAATCGTCCAGCCGTTAATCCATTCACGTTTCTCAAGTTCGTACGGCGTCAGTCTGAAGCTCATTTGCACGATGTTTTGAATATACTGTCCGATAGAATCTGTAAAAGAGTTCATAATCAATACGGTAGGGCCTGCAAACAGCACAAACAGCATTAACAGTCCAGCCAATACCATATTGGTGTTGCTTAAATACTTAATGCCTTTTCCGAGTCCGGTCCATGAAGAAGCCAAGAAAAGGATCGTAACAACAGTTATCAAAATCAATTGAACGAGAAAGTTATTTGGTATCCCAAATAAGTAATGCAATCCGCCATTGATTTGAGTTGCCCCGATACCAAGGCTTGTCGCTACCCCGGCGACTGTGGCAAAAACAGCGATACAGTCAATCAGTTTTCCGATCGGGCCGTTCACTTTATCACCGAGAATCGGTGACAGCGTGCTGCTGATTAATCCAGGAGCGCCTTTTCGGAATTGGAAATAGGCAATGCATAATGCCACAACGGCATAAATGGCCCAAGCGTGCAGACCCCAGTGGAAAAACGTATAACGGAGCGCATCTCTGAAGGCTTGGGGGGTTTCTGTTTCACCTGATGGAGAGCTAATTGCGTAATGGCTGATCGGTTCAGCCGCACCATAGAATACTAAGCCGATTCCCATGCCTGCGCTGAACAGCATGGCAAACCATGATAATAACCCGAATTCCGGTTTTTCATCGGGCCTACCGAGTTTAATTTTTCCGATCGGGCTGAAAATCAAAAACAGACAGAACCCGACAAATAACGAAACAACTAAAAGATAATACCAGCCAAACGAATTGGTGATAAAAGCTTGCGCAGATTGGGATACGTTTTGCAGGCTGTCAGGAGACACAACGCCCCACAATACAGCAGCAGCTGTGATCACAATCACAATCCAAAATACACTAGATATATTTTTCAAATATTCTCACCCTCTAAATTTTTTGTGTACGCCTATATCTTGCTCGCAGGCTTAGTATGGTCGTACGATGGCAGATCATTCCTCTCTTAAAATTACCCCGCAATCAGGTGAAACAAAACAAGTCTCACAGTACCATGAATGCGGAGAATTTTCAAATGTTCAGCGTTTTGTAAAAATTTGAAAAGGCTGGTCAAGAGCGGGCAAAGTGACCGGCATTGAGCCCCGCAAGCCTTCCTGTTACAAGGGCGGAGGTAATATTGTAGCCTCCTGTGTACCCGTGGATATCGAGAATTTCACCGCAAAAATACAGCCCCGCCATTTTTTTAGAAGCCATCTTTTTCGGGTCAATTTCTTTTACAGATACCCCGCCGCCTGTGACGAATGCCTTGTCGAGTGACAGTGTGCCGTTTGCGAGTACGGTAAACTGTTTGCAGTCCTTGACAAATTGTCTGAAAGGCTCCTTCGGCAGCTCAGAAAACGATACGTCCGGAGAGATGCCGTTTTTTTCGAGCAAGAATAGAAGATAGCGCTCCTGCATCCAGGGCTTCAGTACGTTTTTAATGGTTTTTTTCGGTGCTTCCTTCAGTTCTTTATACATCTTTTGGAATAACGTTTCTTCATTGATATCCGGATACAAATCAATTTTGATCGGCACTTGCGGCTGTTTTTTCAGCTCTTTCACGACAAATTGGCTGCATCTGAGAATGGCCGGTCCTGAGAGGCCGAAATGGGTAAACAGCATGTCCATTTTATGTGTGATAACCGGTTTTCCTTTTTTATTTAACACACTGACGGCAACATTTCTTAGTGATAAGCCCTGAAGTGTTTTTTGCTTGATGAACGGCTCGGCAGATGTGACGGGAACTTCTGTCGGGAACAGCTCTGTAATGGTATGGCCCGCAGCTTCAGCCCATTCATATCCGTCTCCCGTGCTTCCAGTATGAGGAACACTTTTCCCGCCGACAGCGATAATGACTGCCTGGCTATGGATCATTTCGCCGTTATTCGTCACAATCCCTGCTGTTTGTCCATCTTCATAGATAACAGATTTAATTTTCTCATTCGTTCGGATGGTTACGCGGAGCTGTTTCAGCCTGCTTAACAACGCGTCGACAACACTTTGCGCTTTGTCTGTCACAGGAAACATCCGGCCGTGATCCTCTTCCTTCAATTGAATGCCGAGCTGTTCAAAAAACTTGATAATGTCTTCATTATTAAATTCAGAAAACGCGCTGTACAAAAAACGGCCGTTGCCTGGGATATGCTTAATGATTTCTTCGACAGGAAGGCGGTTCGTCACATTGCAGCGGCCGCCTCCGGAAATCGCGAGTTTCCGCCCTAGCTTATTTCCTTTATCTATCAGCAACACATCAGCGCCCTGTTCTCCTGCAGCAATTGCGGCCATCAATCCTGAAGGGCCTCCGCCGATTACGATTACGTCAAACTGTTTCATCTTTATCATCAACTTTCTTTTTCCATTTCGTCTGCGGACACCCCGTCCTCAATACTATTATAGCGAAAGAAAGCCTCTCCTTAAACGTCTTTTGCCGGGAACCTGAATCATTCACAAGATTGCTTTTGTATTTATTACCGTCTAAATGCCTAGTTGTGGTAAAATAGAAAAGTTGAATCTTCGTAGAAAATGGTGATGAAGAAACATGTCAAGCAAACTGTTAAGAGGCACGTTTGTGTTAACGCTCGGTACATATATATCGCGGATTCTTGGAATGGTCTATTTAATTCCTTTCAGCATTATGGTCGGGGCGACAGGCGGTGCATTATTTCAATACGGATACAACCAATACACATTATTTTTGAATATTGCCACGATGGGCTTTCCGGCCGCCGTTTCTAAATTTGTTTCTAAATATAATTCCAAAGGGGACTATGAAACAAGCAGAAAAATGCTTAAGGCGGGCATGTCGATTATGCTTGTCACCGGAATGATTGCCTTTTTCATTTTGTATTTATCCGCGCCGTTTTTTGCGGAAATATCGCTGGGAGGCAAAGATAATAACGGCCTGACAATTGACCATGTCGTTTATGTCATCCGCATGGTCAGCTTAGCGCTTTTGGTCGTGCCGATTATGAGCCTTGTCCGCGGATTCTTTCAAGGGCACCAAATGATGGGGCCTACGGCTGTTTCTCAAGTCGTTGAACAGATTGTCCGCATCATCTTTTTATTGAGTGCGACATTCTTGATCTTGAAGGTTTTGAACGGCGGCCTTGTGATCGCTGTAGGGTATGCGACCTTCGCAGCGCTGATCGGCGCCTTCGGTGGACTGATCGTGCTGTATATTTATTGGAATAAACGGAAGGGCAGCCTGCTGGCGATGATGCCGAATACAGGGCCGACAGCAAACTTAAGCTACAAGCAAATGTTTTTCGAACTGTTCAGCTATGCCGCTCCGTACGTTTTTGTCGGACTAGCCATCCCTTTGTATAACTATATTGATACAAATACGTTTAACAAAGCGATGATCGAAGCCGGACATCAAGCCATCAGCCAGGACATGATGGCGATTCTTACCTTGTATGTGCAGAAGCTCGTGATGATTCCGGTTTCTCTTGCAACAGCTTTCGGATTGACATTAATTCCAACGATTACTGAATCGTTTACAAGCAGAAACTATAAGCTGTTGAATCAGCAGATTAATCAAACGATGCAGACGATCCTGTTTTTAATTATTCCGGCAGTTGTCGGGATTTCAGTATTGGCGGGACCGACATATACGTTCTTTTACGGATCAGAGAGCCTTCTTCCTGATCTGGGGGCAAATATTTTGTTTTGGTATTCGCCAGTCGCGGTTTTGTTCTCTTTATTTACGGTCAACGCAGCCATTCTGCAGGGCATCAATAAACAAAAATTTGCGGTTGTCAGCCTTGTGATCGGCGTCGTGATCAAGCTTGTGCTGAATATTCCGCTGATTAAGCTGATGCAGGCTGACGGCGCGATTTTAGCAACGGCGCTTGGATATAGCGCGTCGCTTTTGTACGGATTTATCATGATCAAACGCCATGCGGGCTATTCGTATAAGATTCTAGTCAAACGGACTGTGCTGATGCTCGTCTTGTCAGCCATTATGGGTATAGCCGTGAAAATCGTACAGTGGGTGCTAAGCTTTTTTATTTCCTACCAAGATGGTCAAGTGCAAGCTGCGATCGTTGTCATGATTGCGGCTGGTGTTGGCGGCGCAGTCTACCTGTATTGCGGCTACCGGATAGGGTTTTTGCAGAAAATATTAGGCCGCCGTTTGCCCGGGTTTTTAAAGAAAGGCAGACATGCCGGCTAATGAACAAGATCATCAAGAAACAGAGGGCTCGCATGCTGCGGGCTTTCTTTTATAAAGGAGAGATTTGGGAATGAGACTTGATAAGCTGCTTGCCAACAGCGGATATGGCTCCAGAAAAGAAGTCAAAGCTGTTGTGAAGGCGGGGGCCGTCATGGTCGACGGAAAACCGGCCAAAGATGTAAAGGCGCACGTTGATCCTGATGCGCAAGAGGTTACTGTATACGGGGAACCGGTTGATTACCGGGAATTCATTTATCTCATGATGAATAAGCCGCAGGGAGTGCTGTCTGCGACTGAGGACAGCCGCCAGCGGACAGTGGTCGATCTGCTGACGCCGGAAGAGATGAGATTTGAGCCCTTTCCTGCCGGCAGGCTTGATAAGGATACAGAGGGCTTTTTGCTGCTCACAAATGACGGCCAGCTGGCACATCGGCTTCTATCGCCTAAAAAGCATGTTCCAAAAACGTATGAAGTCCATTTGCAATCACAGATTTCACCGGAAGCTATCGCGGATCTGGAAGCGGGTGTCTACATAGAAGGCGGCTATAAAACAAAGCCGGCAAAAGCGGAAGTCAAGACAAACGACAACGGCAATACCGTGATTTACCTGACGATTACTGAAGGGAAATACCATCAGGTCAAGCAGATGGCAAAGGCGGTCGGCAATGAAGTGATGTATTTGAAACGGCTATCAATGGGGCGTGTTTCTTTGGATCCTGCCTTGGCGCCGGGAGAATACCGTGAGCTTACAGAAGAAGAACTTCATTGGCTGAATGAGCCGCAGGCATAAAAAAATCCCGCATTTTCGATATGCGGGATTTTTTATCTATAAGCACACAAAAACAAGGCTCAGACGGTCTTCGCCTTGTATCGATCAGGCCGCTATCAGGCGGCCCTATGTAATATGCAATGTTTATGATGTAATCTTTACTTTCTTTCTCGTTGTCTCCCACTTGCCACGGCTTGGACTATGAACAAGATCATTATATGCCAACACATTTAAGTCTCTTTGAATTGTTCTAGGTGTAATGCCGAATTCGTCAACCAGTTCCTGTGTTGTCACAAGGCCTTTTTCTTGGATAAACATGTAAACTGATTTAATTCGAGTTAGCATACGGTTTGTTGAAGGTTTCAAAAAACCACTCCCTATCATAAGATCGGATGGACTTGACTAACCACAACTCACGACTATCAACTGCGTACGAATAGCAACAAAGGCAGACATTTTTTCGTTTTTAGATAATTCGCCCTCATTATACACGATATCGCAGCGATGAATCTAGGGATAACTCCTATTAATTTTTTCCAATTTGAGCTGGGCGGCCATCCTTGTTGGATTACTATGTATTTCGGCACAATATTATTATGGTTAAAGAAACTTTTTTTATTCTGTTCCGTAGTAAATTCTGGAGGAGGAGTGAAAATTGACAAAATTGCTTGAGGCTTCAATAGAACAGGCAGGATATACAAGCCGAAAAAAAGTGCTCAACGATGTTTTTCTGGAAGTCGGAAAAGGGGAGCTTGTCGGGCTGATCGGAGCAAACGGAGCTGGAAAAAGCACCGCTATCAAAGCGATACTCGGCCTTTCAGAAGACTTTAAAGGGCATATTGACTGGAATGACTGTTCATTTGCCTATATTCCGGAGCACCCCTCTTTTTACGAAGAACTGACGTTGTGGGAGCATTTGGATTTGGTCAGCACGCTCCGCGGTATGGAGGAGAGTGAATTTGCGCCGCGGGCCGAAAGCTTGCTTCAGGCGTTTTCGCTTGATCATGTCATGCACGAGCTGCCTGTCACCTTTTCAAAAGGCATGCAGCAAAAACTGATGCTCATTCAAGCTTTTCTTTCTAAGCCGGAAATGTATGTGATTGATGAACCATTTATCGGCCTTGATCCGATTTCAACGAAACGTTTTGTGGACATGCTTAAAGATGAAAAACAAAGGGGAGCCGGCATTCTTATGTGTACACATGTACTCGATACTGCAGAAAAAATCTGTGACCGGTTTTACATGATTGAGAAGGGCTCTTTGTTTCTCCAAGGTACATTACAAGATATTCAGGAACAGGCCGGACTAGTGGGGCAGTCGTTGCTAGACTGCTTTTATAAGGCGGTCCAAGGTGATCAGTCATGAACGGGCGATCGTTCTTTTTTCGAAGGCTGCTTGACTACTATAGGTATCAAATTAAGGTATTGCATGCGGTCATTGACTGGACAGTCGCTCTCTATATTGTTTTACCGGCGCTTGCTTTTGTCATCTATCAATATATCGATTTGATGAACGGAAGAGGCCTTATTTATGAGTGGTCTGAGATGATGGAATGGAGATGGCTGTATGCTGTGTGTGTGCTGATCGTGTGCACGGGCTCGGTCCATACGTTTTTAATGGAAGCGGACAACGTGTTTTTGCTGCAAAAGAAAGAGATAATCTATCAGCTCAAACGGTACGCGCTGGTGTATTCTTTTTTGGTCACGCTGGCCAAATGGATGCTGCTCTTTTTCATTGCTCTTCCCTTCATTAGTTTTTCTGTTCACATCACATGGGCAGAAAGCGCGGCTTTATTTTGCTATCTGTTTGGCCTTCATATGTTCTTCTTATCCTTAAAGCAAGATAGGATCAGAAAGCCGCGCTCCATGTCTAGCCGGATTGCCGACGTTTTTGTCAGAGCCGTTCTTTTCTCTGGTTCTGCGGTCCTGATCGTTTTCGCTGAGTGGGGATTGCTTGCGCTCATCGGCACTTTGTTTTTGATTGTCTCCCTGGTCCGCGGTTTGAAAAAGGCAGCATCGTTCTCAGCTTTTGAAGCAGAGGTGACTGAAGAGACAAAAAGCCGGCTTGCGCTTGCCGGGCTTGTGATGATGATGAGCCAGAAGTCGGAAGTGCCGAAAGTGAAAGACAGGATGAGAAGGAAGCCGTTAGTATACCGGCATTCAAGAAGGATATTTAAAAGAAGGACAATTGAGACAGGCTATAAGGAATTGTTTTTGAAAGTTTTTTTGAGAAATGGCGAGTATATAAGGCGGATGTGCATGCTGTTGTCAGCATTCATCATTCTCATCTTTGTCTCCCCGATCTGGTTGAAGCTGATTGCGATTCTGGTGTATACAGGTGTTTGCCGTTATATCCTTGCGCTTATCTTTGACAAAGTGATGGATGCGCCTATTTTAATTGGCGCCGATAAAGAAAGTGATGAGTATTACCGATCTAGAAAAAGCTGTATGAATACCCTGCACTATGCATTTGTCGCCTGCTGCTTTTTAGCGGCCGCTGTTTCTTTATTGTTTACATAAAAAACCCAAACGCTGCCGTTTGGGTTTTCTGTATATGCTATAAGATAAACAGCTGAATGAAAAACAGAATGGCGAAAACGATCACGAGCGGATGAATCTCTCTCCATTTTCCGCGCGCTGCTTTTACAATTGGGTACGAAATAAAGCCAAGCGCGATGCCTGTAGAAATGCTGGATGTCAAAGGCATCGACAGAATGACGAGAAACGCAGGAAATGCTTCGTCCATCTCTTTCCAGTTCATATTGGAAACCGAGCGCATCATCAGGCTGCCGACGATAATTAAAGCAGGGGAGGTGATGGCGGCTATGCCGGATAAGGCACTGACAAGCGGACTAAAAAACATTGAAACCCCAAACAGCACCGCAACAGTCAAAGCGGTAAGCCCTGTTCTTCCCCCGGCTGCGACACCTGCGGAAGATTCAACAAATGCGGTCGTTGGGCTTGTGCCGAAAACAGCCCCTACTGTTGTCGCCGTTGAATCAGCAAGCAGCGCTTTTCGCACATTCGGCAGCTTGTTATTTTTCATCAGCCCGGCTTGCTCTGCTACGCCGATCATCGTGCCTGTCGTATCAAATATCGTGACCAGAAGAAAAGAAAAGACAACAGCGTACAGGCCGTGATGAATGACATCGCCAAAAGCGGAAAACGGATTTGAAATGATCAGGCCGTCCGGCAAATGAGGAAGCGACATAAACCCCTTAGGCAAATGCAGCTGGCCGGTAAAAAAGGCGATCAAAGCAGTCGCTGCCATTCCGATAAATAAGGCGCCGCTTACGTTCAAAACCATCAAGACCACACTGATCAAAAGCCCGATCAGCGTTAAAATCACACCCGGTGAATGCAAATTGCCGAGAGTAACCAAGTTTGATTCATCAGCCGCCACAATTCCCGCCTGCCGCAAGCCGATAAAAGCGATAAACAGCCCGATCCCGGTTGTGATCCCGTATTTTAAATTGTTTGGAATCGCTTCTATCAGTTGTTTTCTTAAAGGCGTTAACGATAGAATAATGAAGAGAACCCCTGCTGTAAATACGGCGCTGAAAGCTGTTGCGTATGTGATGCCGCCATCGCTTGCGCTTACGACATGAAAGGCTAAATAAGCGTTCAAGCCCATGCCGGGCGCAATAGCAATCGGATAATTTGCTGCCAGGGCCATCCACAGCGTTCCGACAATGGAGGCAATAATCGTTGCGGTGAAAACCTGGTCGAAAGGAACCCCGGCGTTAGCCAGAATGACCGGATTAACCACAACGATATAGACCATGGTGAAAAAGGTTGTCAGCCCTGCTATGATTTCTTGCTTTATGGACGTTTGCTGCTCTTTTAGATGAAACATAGTATCCTCCAATTACGAACGTTTTAACAAAACACCATTAATATTATTCGTTTTATTTGGTTTTTGCAAGTGATTTCTTGCGGAAAGGGGATCATGATGAACTGGGAAGTTGAAGTGATCAGAAAAAAAGAGGATTTAATTCGTGATACACAGGCATTTTTGAGAATCAACAGTGTGATGGATGAAACAACCGCCGGACCCGGCAAACCGTTTGGAAAAGGAGTAAACGCCAGCCTGACTTCCTTGCTGGAGCTTGGAGAAAAAGAAGGCTTTACAACAAAAAATCTTGACGGCTTCGCAGGCCATATTGAATGGGGCCAGGGGGATGACATTGTCGGCGTACTTTGTCATGTTGACGTCGTACCGCCGGGAGACGGGTGGACAAGTGATCCGTTTTCAGCTGATATTCGTAACGGACGGATTTATGCAAGGGGCGCCATTGATGACAAAGGTCCGACAATGGCTGCGTTCTACGCGCTGAAAATCGTGAAAGACATGAACCTGCCGCTGTCCAAGCGTGTCAGAATCATTATCGGAACAGATGAAGAAAGCGATTGGAGATGCGTGGAGCATTATTTCAAGCATGAAGAAATGCCAACGCTGGGTTTTGCGCCTGACGCCGATTTTCCGATTATTAACGCGGAAAAAGGGATCATTGATGCTTCATTGCTCATCCCGCATCGCTCAAAGCAAGCTGATTCTGAGGCATTGCTTGTCTCGTTTCAGTCAGGCCTTCGCCTGAACATGGTGCCTGACGCTGCGGAAGCTGTCATTGAAGGACCGAAACAAGAAGAGATTCTTGCTTCGTTTAAAGACATGCTTCGCACAACGGATCAAAAAGGGGAAGCTGACATAAAGAACGGACAGCTCATTTTGCGTATGTACGGGCTTTCCTGCCATGCGATGGAACCGAACAATGGAATCAATGCCGGCATTTTATTGTGTGAATTTCTGCAGCAGGCTGAGCTTGACGAAGCAGGACAGCGATTTGTGCAAGTTGTGACAGATAAGTTTTCAGGCGATACGAGAGGAAAGAACCTGAATGTTGATTGCGAGGATGACATTAGCGGAGAGCTGACATTAAATGTCGGGACGCTGCGCTATACGAAAGGGCAAGGAGGCGAGCTTGGCATCAATATCCGCTATCCTGTGACTGCAGAAAGCAAAGTGATCCGTGATGCATTCGAAAGCGCCTCTGAATTTGAGCTGGGAGAATTCAAAGACAGCAAGCCGCATCACGTGTCAGCAGACCATCCGTTAGTCAAAACCCTGCAAAAGGTTTATGAAGGCCAGCTGGGCAAAAAAGCTGATTTAATCTCAATCGGCGGGGGGACTTATGCCAGATCTTTAAAAGCCGGTGTCGCGTTCGGCCCGCTCTTCCCCGGACGCCCTGACAGCGCACACCAAAAGGATGAATATATTGAAATCGATGATTTGCTGAGATCGACAGCGTTATATGCGCAGGCGATCTACGAGCTTGCAAAATAAAAGACGGGCTTCTTCTGAAGCCCGTCCCAGCGTGTCGATAAACCCTCGCATTCGTTGTCAGTCCTGCGCGTTGGTGCTCACGAATTGCTACATTCGCTGTGCTCCAATGCTCGTCCTTCCTAGACTTCAAGGGTTTTCAATCACGCTGAAAAGATACAAAGTCATAAAACGAAAACCGTTTTATGACTTTGTCAACAATCTGAGACGGGCTTCTTCTGAAGCCCGTCCTTTTTTAAATAAATGACCATAAATCAGTTGATAAATACCGTTCTCCCGTATCGGCTGTCATGCAGACCACGACTTGGTCAGGAGAGAGGCGTTTCGCTGTTTCGATTGCCGCATAGCAGGCAGCGCCTGATGAAGGGCCGACAAGTATTCCTTCTTCGGCAGCAAGGCGCCTAGTCGTCGTATAGGCGTCTTCATCAGAGATTTTAATAATTTCGTCATAGACGTCTTGATTTAAAATGGGAGGAATAAAGCCCGGGCTTGTCCCTACAAGCTTATGTGCGCCGGGCTTTCCTCCGGATAATACAGGCGAACCCGCGGGCTCAACAACATGAACCGTGATATCCGGGAAAAGCTCTTTGAGCGCTTCGCCTGTTCCTGTAATGGTTCCTCCTGTTCCGGAAGAGGCGACAAAAGCGCCGAGCGGTTTGCCGATTTCCTCTATTGCCCGGGCAATTTCAGGCGCCGTTGTTTTTCGGTGCGCGTCAGGATTTGCAGTGTTATCAAACTGCATGGGAATATAGCTGTTCGGAATTTGTTCAGCAAGCTCTTTTGCTTTTTTGATGCTGCCCGGCATTCTTTCCGCTCCGGGTGTTAACACAACCTCTGCGCCGTAAGCTTTAAGAAGGTTGATTCGTTCCTTTGTCATCGTATCAGGCATGACTAAGATTGCCTTGTAGCCGCGTGCCGCCGCATTCATGGCGAGCCCGATGCCGGTATTTCCGCTAGTCGGCTCTATAATCACTGATCCCGGTTTGAGCAAACCGTTTTGTTCTGCTTCTATTATCATATGATAAGCGGCTCTGTCTTTCACACTGCCGCTCGGATTGAAAAATTCAAGCTTTAAATAGACTTGTGCCGCGTTTTCCGGCTGAAGCCGATTCAATCTCACAAGCGGTGTATCTCCAATCAGATCAGCTGTATTTTCAACGATTTTCAACATTGTCATTCCTTTCTGAATAAAACAAGTGTCATATAATATCCTAACATAATAAACGTTTGTGCGAGAGTGTTTTCATACACTGTTCCTCTATTCGCACAGCCTCTTTATTGATAAAATAATAGCAGTTGCAGAAGGGAGTGTCAGACGGATGCCAGATATACGGCCTCATTATTTCATCGGCGTTCCCATTCCTGAGGGAATTGCGAATCCGATTTACCGGGCTGCGAAAAACGAGCCGGTTTTGACGTTTCAAAAATGGGTGCACCCGCTTGACTATCATATTACGTTAATTTTTCTAGGAGCGGCGGATGATACACAAATCCAGCAGCTTGAAGGCTCGCTGGCTGCGCTTGCTTCAGATACCGATCCGTTTCCGATTGAGTTTGGCAAAATTGATGTATTCGGCGACCGGAGAAGGCCGCGTGTTTTACACCTCGAGCCAAAGAAAAACAAGGCACTTGAAACCCTTCGGGAACAAACAAAACAGGCTGTTCTCCAAGCCGGCTTTCAAGTGGAAAAAAGGCCGTATCACCCGCATATGACGCTGGCCAGAAAATGGACAGGCGAAGAAGGATTTCCGTCACATGTTCCATTTGAAAGCGGCGAGGTTTCGATGCGGGCTGAACGGTTTTCGCTCTTTCAAATACACTTAAACCAATCACCAAAATACGAAGAAATATTTAAATTTCATTTATCATAATTCATTGCGGAGTGGAGAAACCAATATGGCACAAATCATCAAAATTCATGATTATATATCGAGATATGAGCTTGATCCGTACCATTACATCAATCAGTTTGTACGGCTGAAAAAAGAGCGCTGGCTTTCACTATTAGAAGCAGCGGAGCGCCAGCATGAAGAAAGACAAGCCAGGGCCAAAGAGCCGGAACCGGTGCAGAAACGAAAAAAATTTTCATTGAAAAGAAGAAAAGAAGAGATAAACGCCGATATACAAGAAGAGAGACACCAATGGTTTGAGGAAGAGGACAATTTCCATGTAAGGCTGCCGACGAGCAGAATGGCGCTTGCTTCTTTTTATAAAAGACATTTATATGAATTTCAGCTCAAATGGGCAAGCTCTACTCTTGCAGAAATGTCTCATCTCTCAAACCAGGTGAAGCAGGACCGCATTTTGCGTTATCTGACCCAGCAGCTGCCTGATTCTTATTTCATTATGTATAAGCCTGTGCTGAAAATTCAGCAGGCGGCGGTTGAATTAAGCATTGTGATTATTTCCCCTCTAGACATTTATTGCGTTACGTTCTTAGAGGCGGAAGAAGACAGTGTGTACATAGGGTCTAAAAATCGTTTTTGGGAGAAGAAAACAGCCTCTCAAACTGCATCAGTGTTAAATCCGGGGCTTAGCCTGTTTCGAACGGAATCCGTTGTGTCAAAGATCATAAAGGAAAAGCAGGCCGATATACCGGTTCGCAAATTGCTTCTGAGCAGAACATCGTATATCGATTATCCGGAGGCGCCATATGGATTGGAAATAGTGGATAAGCGGAGCGCCGAAGAGTGGATGGAGCGGCAGAAGAAAAACACCGCCCCGGTTAAACATCATCAGGTAAAGGCTGCAAAGGCTCTATTGTCTTACTGCATGTCTGATTCCTATCGCAGACGAGAATGGCTGGAGTAAAAGAGAACGATTTGAGCGGTTTTCTCATAACATAAGCAGGTGAGAAAGATGAGCCATTGGTTTTTTATTATTAATCCGACAGCGGGGCATCGAAACGGCCTGCGTGTTTGGAAGTCTATTCAAAAGGAATTGGTCAAACGAAAAGTCGAGCACCGCTCATTTTTAACTGAACACCCGGGACACGCAGAGGTGCTCGCCAGGCAGATTTCAACGATACAGGAATACAAGCTGAAGCGCCTGATTGTCATTGGCGGAGACGGAACCATGCATGAAGTTGTCAACGGACTGAAAGATGTTGACGATATCGAACTAAGTTTTGTGCCAGCGGGTGCATATAATGATTTTTCGAGAGGATTTTCTATTAAAAAAATGGATCTGATACAGGAAATCAGGAAGCAAAAGCGTCCGTTAACCAGAACCTTTCATTTAGGGAGCGTTCAATTCCTTCAGGATAAATCACAGATCCTTTTTTTTATGAATCATATCGGGATCGGGTTTGACGCATATGTCAATAAAAAGGCGATGGAATTTCCGTTAAGACGGGTTTTACTGTTTCTGCGCCTGCGATTTCTTGTGTACCCGCTTTCCCATTTGCACGCCTCGGCGACCTTTAAGCCGTTTTCATTAGCTTGTACAACGGAAGGCGAGACGCATGAATTTCATGATGTGTGGTTTGCGATTGTATCCAACCATCCATTTTATGGGGGCGGCATGAAGGCGGCGCCGCTTGCAAATCCGCGCGAGAAGGCATTTGATATCGTGATCGTTGAAAATCAGCCGTTTTTGAAAAAATATTGGCTATTATGTCTGATGGCTTTTGGTAAACATACAAAGATGGCCGGCGTTACGATGTTTAAAGCAAAAGACATTACGTTTTACACGAAGGACAAAATTCCGTTTCATGCTGACGGTGAAATCATGGGAACCACCCCGTTTCGTTTGGCATCCAGTCCTTCACCCCTAAAGATCAAAACATAAACGCCGTTAGGAGGAGAGCTTCCGATGGTCAGTATCCGCCGCAGCTTTGAAGCGTATGTCGATGACGTGAATATCATTACGGTTCTAATTCCGGCTGAACAAAAAGGCATCATGAAACCGCCTTTTCGGCTGGAGACAGAAACAACAGATGTCCCTTTGATTGTCAGGGAGGAATATCCGCTTGAAGAAAAATATAAGTACGTCTGCGTAGCGGACCGTGCAGTGACTCTCGGGACAACACATGCGGTGAGTGCGTCCAGCGGCGACAAAACGGATCTCCAAATAGGCGCGGTCATCCGGACGGGCGCGTTTGATGATGAATTTTATTATGACGGAGAGCTGGGGGCTGTTTATACTGCGGATTATACTGAATTTAAAGTATGGGCGCCTGCCGCGGCCTCGGCTGCTGTCAGGCTTTCACATCCGAATAAAAGCGGGCGCACATTCCAAATGGTTCGGATGGAAAAAGGCGTCTACACCGTAACTGTCGCCGGTGATCTTCACGGGTATGAATATGTGTTCTGCATTTGCAACAATTCAGAATGGACGGAAACCGTTGACCCGTATGCAAAGGCCGTGACGGTAAATGGGGAGAAGGGTGTCGTCCTGCGTCCGGATCAAATGAAAGAGGGCGACCCTCTCGCACCATTCTCCAATCCTGTGGATGCTGTCATTTACGAGATGCACATCCGCGACTTCTCCACCGATGAAAACAGCGGCATGAAAAACAAGGGAAAATACTTAGCGCTGACGGAAACTGATACGCAAACCGCAAATGGCTGTTCTTCCGGACTGGCGTATGTAAAAGAGCTCGGCGTTACACATGTAGAGCTTCTGCCGGTAAATGATTTTGCCGGAGTTGATGAAGAGAAGCCGCTTGATGCTTACAATTGGGGATATAACCCGCTTCATTTTTTTGCCCCGGAGGGAAGTTACGCCTCAACTCCTCATGATCCTCAAATAAGAAAAACAGAGTTAAAACAAATGATCAAAACCCTTCATCAGCATGGCCTGCGCGTCATTTTGGATGTTGTCTTTAACCATGTGTACGAAAGGGAGAATTCCCCTTTTGAAAAGACAGTGCCAGGCTATTTTTTCCGGCATGACGAATTTGGGATGCCGTCAAACGGCACAGGCGTTGGCAATGACATCGCGTCAGAAAGACGGATGGCGAGAAAATTCATCGCGGATTGCGTCATCTATTGGATTGAGGAATACGATGCCGACGGCTTCCGCTTTGATCTGCTCGGTATTTTAGATATGGACACCGTGCTTTACATGAAAGAAAAAGCAACAGCGGTAAAGCCCGGAATTCTGCTTTTTGGAGAAGGATGGGATTTGGCGACACCGCTGCCTCATGAACAGAAAGCCACTTTGGCGAATGCTTCAAAAATGCCGGGCATCGGCTTTTTTAATGATATGTTTCGTGATGCTGTGAAAGGGAACACCTTTCATCTCATGGCAGCGGGCTTTGCGCTCGGCTGCGGTGAAGCAGCGGAAACCGTTATGCACGGAATTGCCGGGTCTTCGGGATGGAAGGCATTAGCACCAATCGTTCCTGAACCGAGCCAGTCCATCAATTATGTTGAGTCACACGACAATCACACTTTTTGGGATAAAATGTCCTTTGCGCTGCCTCAAGAAACTGACAGCCGAAAGAGAAGCAGACAAAGGCTGGCAGCCGCGATTATCTTGCTTGCCCAGGGAGTGCCGTTTATTCACAGCGGACAGGAATTTTTCCGAACGAAGCAGGGTGTGGAAAACAGCTATCAATCCAGTGACAGCATCAACCAGCTGGATTGGGGTCGGCGTGAAACATTCAAAGAAGATGTTGACTACATCCGCAGACTGATTTCGCTAAGAAAAGCGCACCCGGCGTTCCGTCTCAGATCGGCTGCAGACATCAAGCGCCATTTGGAATGTTTGACGCTCAACGAACTCCTCATCGCATACAGGCTTTTTGATCTCGGCGAGGTTGATGAATGGGAAGACATCATCGTGATCCACCACGCGAGTCCGGAATCTGTGGAGTGGAAGTTGCCAAACGACAAAACGTACCGGCTTTTATGTGATACATCGGGTTTTCGGCAAGACCTGAAAGAAATCAAGAAAGCGGTTGCGGTAAACGGTCTCGGAACGGTTATCTTATATTTAGCATCAGATCTTAAGAGTTTTGCTTGACGAAGTTTGTGCTATAGCGCTAAAATTTAAAGGACGGCTATTGATTAGCATATGAGACTCTCAATAGCTGTCTTTTTTATTTTCATACGATTCTTACGAAAAAGGCACTCGCGGGATAGACTAGAGACGATTAGCCTTTATTCTAAAATATTTTAAGAAATGATGGGTTGAACATTGATATGAACTGGTTGGGACAATTACTAGGTAGCGATTGGGAGATCTTCCCCGCCGGAGGAGCTACAGGAGATGCATATTATGCGAAACATAACGGGCAGCAGCTTTTTTTAAAACGTAATAGCTCACCTTTTTTAGCTGTTTTATCCGCCGAAGGCATTGTTCCGAAGCTGGTTTGGACAAAACGGATGGAAAATGGGGACGTGATAACGGCCCAGCACTGGATGACCGGCAGAGAGCTGAAGCCAAAAGATATGAGCGAACGGCCCGTTGCTGAATTGCTTCGTAAAATACACACATCAAAAGCCTTGCTGGACATGCTGAAGAGACTTGGAAAAGAACCGCTGAACCCGGGGGCTCTTTTGTCTCAGCTTAAGCAGGCTGTATTTGCTGTGCAGCAATCTTCGCCGCTGATTCAAGAAGGGATCAAGTATTTAGAAGAACATCTGCATGAAGTGCATTTCGGTGAGAAAGTCGTTTGCCATTGTGATGTCAATCATAATAACTGGCTATTGTCTGAAGACAACCAGCTGTATTTAATTGACTGGGACGGCGCCATGATCGCCGATCCGGCGATGGATCTCGGCCCTTTGCTGTACCACTACGTCGAAAAGCCAGCTTGGGAGAGCTGGCTGAGCATGTACGGCATTGAGCTAACAGAGGGCCTGCGCCTACGAATGGCTTGGTATGTGTTAGCTGAAACAATCACTTTCATCGCCTGGCATCATGCAAAAGGCAATGATAAGAGATTTCATGATGCGATGGAAGAACTGCATATACTCATGAAACGTATCGCTGAATAATCAGGAATATGAATCCATTTGCTCTACCCATTGAGACAGGCTGGTCTGATGCTCTTGTATGTGTGAGTCGATGGATTTGGACGATATTCCTGATTGGCTGTAGCGGTAAACATCTTCAAGCACGTTTTTGAAGTTTGAATCAAGCTCGGTGTTTGCCATGAGCGATTTAATCACGCGTTCAAGCTGCTCGTACTCTGCAACGGTTCCGCAGCAGTCCAATTGATGGTCAGTCAATATATCCTTTAATAAATGAACTTGATGCTCATAATGTAAACCCATAACGGTACACATCCCTTCAGTATCATACGGGTTAAATTGTTCAAAACAGAGCGTTTTTATACATGTGAAAGGAGTGTTCCGACAGACGGGAACCTCTTTTTTTATATACTCAGCTTTAGCAGGCACGCTTTAAAAAAACGAGCTTGCGGGTCTTTTTAATTCATGGTATGTTGTTAGTCGAAATAATAGATAGAGGTGTCAATCATATGAGAATGCGCCACAAGCCTTGGGCTGATGACTTTTTGGCTGAAAACGCAAATATTGCCATCAGCAACCCTGCTGATTATAAAGGAAAATGGAACACAGTGTTTGGCAACGACAATCCCATTCATATCGAGGTGGGGACAGGAAAAGGGCAATTTATTTCTGGAATGGGCAAACAAAATCCAGACATCAATTATATTGGAATTGAGTTATTTAAAAGCGTTATCGTGACAGCCGTGCAAAAAGTAAAAGATAGTGAAGTGCCAAATGTAAAACTTCTGAATATAGATGCGGACACGTTGACGGATGTATTTGAGCCAGGTGAGGTCAAACGGGTTTACTTAAACTTTTCTGATCCTTGGCCGAAGAAACGCCATGAAAAACGCCGTCTGACATATTCCCACTTCCTCAAAAAATATGAAGAAGTAATGGGGAAAGGCGGAGCGATTCATTTTAAAACGGACAACCGCGGCTTGTTTGAGTACTCTTTGAAGAGCTTCTCTGAGTACGGCCTGCTGCTGACATATGTCAGTCTCGACCTGCATAACAGCCATCTGGAAGGCAATATTATGACAGAATATGAAGAAAAATTCTCAGCGCTCGGCCAGCCGATCTATCGGGCTGAGGTTGAATGGAGAACATAAACAGACTCTGATACAGGAGTCTGTTTTTTTTATGGGCCGTTTGCTACCATGATGACAGGAGGGATGAAAATGGAAACAATGAAAATGGGAAATTTCACGTTGACCTGGCTTAACGGAGGCGTGACACATATGGACGGAGGCGCCATGTTCGGCGTTGTTCCAAAGCCGCTATGGTCTAAAAAATATCCAGTTAATGAAAAAAACCAGATTGAACTAAGGACAGATCCGATTCTCATTCAAAAGGACGGGCTCAATATTATCGTCGACGCCGGGATTGGTTCCGGCAAGCTGACTGATAAACAAAAACGAAACTATGGTGTGACACAGGAGTCGAATGTGAAAACCTCATTAGCGGCACTCGGATTAACGGTGAATGATATTGACGCTGTCGCTATGACACACCTCCATTTCGACCATGCCTGCGGTTTGACGGAATATGAAGGAGAGCAACTCGTGTCAGTTTTTCCGAATGCAGTGATTTATGCATCAGCTGTTGAGTGGAATGAAATGCGCCATCCTAATATCAGGTCAAAAAATACGTACTGGAAAGAAAACTGGGAGGCTGTTGCCGGCCAAGTCAAAACCTTTGAAGACACCTTCACGATCACAGAGGGGATTACGCTGCATCACACCGGGGGCCATAGCAACGGCCACAGTGTACTTATATGCGAGGATGCGAGTGAAACCGCCGTACATATGGCTGATCTGATGCCGACACACGCCCACCAAAATCCCCTATGGGTGCTGGCTTATGATGATTATCCGATGACCTCCATCCCGCAAAAGCAGAAATGGCAGGCATTCGCGGCGGAAAAAGACGCTTGGTTTATTTTTTATCACGATGCCCAATACCGTGCGCTGAAATGGGATGAGAATGGAAGTATCAAAGATGCAGTCAAGCGCATAAAGCAATAGCATATTTTCATGTTTACCCTGCATGTTTTCCGGATAATAATGCAAACCTAGTACCAATTATGCTCAGAAAGGAAGAGGCAGGGTGAAACAATTCAAAGTAACAAACGAAGGAGACATTCAAACAACATTAAGAGGCCTTGAAATACTCTCTGTTCCTTTTTTGAACAAAGGTGTTGCTTTTACTGAGGAAGAAAGAAAAGAACTGGGGTTAAAAGGCTTTCTCCCGCCAAAGGTATTAACGATTGAAGATCAGGCGAAAAGGGCGTATGAACAATATTCCGCTCAGCCTGATGATTTGAGCAAAAATGTGTATTTAACCGCGCTGCATGATCGGAATGAAACGCTGTTTTACCGCCTGTTAAATGATCACTTAGGGGAAATGCTACCGATTGTCTATACACCCACAGTTGGAACGGCGATCCAGAGATACAGCCATGAATACAGAAAGCCAAGAGGGCTTTACCTATCAATCGATGACCCAGACGGTATGAGAGAAGCATTCAAACAGTATAAAGATCAACGCGATACAATCGATTTAATCGTTGCAACGGATGCGGAAGGAATTTTAGGAATCGGAGACTGGGGTGTCGGCGGAATCGCGATTTCTATTGGCAAGCTGGCGGTTTATACGGCGGCTGCCGGCATAGATCCAAGCAGAGTGCTGGCTGTTGTTTTAGATGCGGGGACAAACCAGGAGAGCCTCTTGAACGACCCGCTTTATGTCGGCAACCAGCATTCCAGAGTGCGCGGTGAACGCTATGACCAATTTATTGACGAGTATGTTGCGCTCGCGAGAGAATCATTCCCGAATGCGTTGCTGCACTGGGAGGATTTTGGAGCGAAAAACGCGCGCAGCATTTTGAAACGTTATAAAGACAAAATTTGTACATTTAATGATGATATCCAAGGAACAGGCGCGGTTTCACTGGCGGCCGTTTTATCTTGTGCAAAAGCGTCTAAAGTGCCGCTGAGAGATCACAGAGTCGTCATATTCGGAGCGGGGACGGCAGGAATCGGGATTGCTGAACAGCTGCGCGAGGCTTTGGTGCGTGAAGGATTGAGTGAGGAAGAATCTTTCAACCGCTTCTGGTGCATAGACCGAAACGGACTGTTAACAGATGATATGGAGCAGCTTCTTGATTTCCAAAAGCCTTACGCGCGTCCGGCTGATGAGGTCAAGGATTATCAGCGGAACGGAGAAGGAGGAGGCATTGATCTCCTTGAAGTGGTCCGGCAGGCGAAACCGACGATCCTGATCGGCACATCAACTGTTTCGGGCGCATTTACTGAAGAAATTGTTAAAGAAATGGCTTCACATGTGAAACGGCCGGCCATTTTGCCAATGTCGAATCCGACCGCTCTTTCCGAAGCGAAACCTCAGGATTTGATCAAATGGACGGAAGGCCGCGCACTTGTCACGACAGGAAGCCCGTTTGCGCCTGTGGAATATGACGGCGTCACGTACCATATCGGCCAGGCAAACAACGCGCTTGTTTTTCCTGGTCTCGGGCTTGGAACGATTGTCACCAAATCAAAATTAATAACTGATGGCATGTTCGAAGCATGTGCCCGGGCGATCGCAAGTATGGTCAATGTCGGAGTGCCTGGCGCGCCGATGCTGCCGAAGATAGAGGATTTGCGGACTGTATCGGCAACCGTTGCGGTGGAAGTGGCTAAAACAGCGATTAAGGAAGGCGTTGCGACGGAAGAGCCTGAAGACATCATACAGGCTGTGCAGGACGCCATGTGGTATCCGGTATACAAACCGATACGCGCGATTTCATAAAAAGAGCCGCTGCGTGGGCAGCGGCTTCTATTTTATGCTTGTCCGGTGTTAGGAGGCAATTGTATCAATGACATCTACAATTTCCCCCGTTTTCGCATCCACCATGACTTCATACTGCTCTAATTCTCCGAAAGCGGATCGTGTAATGCCGGTTTTGTATACCTGTACCGTTTCTCCGTTCACATTGTAAGGCTCCGGCTGGGTGTAAATCCATGATCCGTCAATCGGCCCCCGTTGCTTAAAAGCGGATTTTACGATTCGAAGCGCTTTTTCTGAAGAAATATAAGGCTTCATCACATACTGTTTCACAACGACGGCCGTACAAATGCCAAGTCCTGCTCCTAAAAGAAGATGACGCAATTTCATAATAAAGCACCTCCTGGTTGGTCGTACTTTTCATTATACAGAAACCGCCAAATCCTGTTAAGCAATACGCGGCTGTTGGAGCAGATTCAGTCACGGTGCTTGGAAAACTAGAATTTTTCGAATAAAATAAAAGGACTACATAGAAATGAGGGGAAAACATGAATCAAGAAACGAAAGCGCTTTTCCAAACACTGACGCAGCTTCCCGGCGCGCCGGGCAATGAGCATCAGGTTCGTGCTTTTATGAAGCAAGAGCTGGCTAAATATGCCGATGACATCGTTCAGGACAGACTGGGAAGTGTTTTCGGAGTCAGACATGGTCAAGAGGGCGCACCGAGAATTATGGTTGCCGGGCATATGGACGAAGTCGGCTTCATGGTCACGTCAATTACAGACAACGGGCTGCTCAGGTTTCAGACGCTCGGGGGCTGGTGGAGCCAGGTGCTGCTTGCACAGCGAGTTGAAATTCAGACAGATAATGGGCCCGTTCCGGGTGTGATTTCAAGCATACCGCCGCATCTGCTGACAGACGCCCAACGAAACCGCCCGATGGATGTCAAAAACATGATGATCGATATTGGCGCGGATGATAAGGAAGACGCTATTAAAATCGGCATCAAACCGGGACAGCAAATTGTGCCTGTCTGTCCGTTTACGACGATGGCGAATGAAAAGAAACTTTTATCAAAGGCATGGGATAACCGATATGGCTGCGGCTTGAGCATTGAACTTCTGAAGGAATTGCACGGGAAAGAACTTCCGAACACGCTCTATGCGGGTGCGACCGTTCAAGAAGAAGTGGGGCTGAGGGGCGCGCAGACGGCTTCCCATTTGATTAAGCCGGACTTGTTTTTCGCCCTTGACGCCAGCCCGGCAAACGATATGAGCGGTGACAAAAACGAATTTGGCCAGCTTGGAAAAGGCTTTTTACTCCGCATTCTTGACAGAACGACAGTCATGCACCGCGGTATGAGAGAATTTGTTCTTGATATGGCGGAAACGCATGACATTCCGTATCAATATTTTGTATCCGGCGGGGGAACGGATGCGGGCAGAGTCCATATTTCGAACAGCGGCGTTCCGTCAGCGGTAATCGGAATTTGTTCACGCTACATTCATACGAACGCTTCTATCATTCATATTGATGACTATGCGGCTGCGAAAGAAATGCTCATCAAACTTGTGACAGCCTGTGATAAGCAGACGGTGGATGCGATTAAAGAAAATATGTAGATATTGTGAAAGCTTGTTGAACGGGGCCGTAAGCCCGGATTCGACAAGCTTTTTTCTTATTCTGTTTCAAATAGATAGGAGAGGGCTTTGATAGCTTGGTTCACGGTTTCAACCGTTATATTTGCTTTGTTGGAAAGCTCTTTTAAAGGATGATGGAGCGACTCCGGCCGGATCATAATCAGGGGTTTCCCTTTTGCAATCGCATATGAGGCATCCATTGCCGTGTTCCACTGTTTGTATTTTTCGCCAAACAGAGCGATCACAAAGTCTGCTTTATTCATCAGGACAGCGGTTCTGAAGTTGTTCATGTCAGAGGCTTTGTCATCCTTCAAAACGGCATTTGGCTGAACGCCTACAATTTCCTCTCCGATATTGTCTGAGCGGTCATGATTCTCCATTGGGCCGACAAACGTAATCGGCAGCTTCAGTGATTTTGTTTTCTCTTTGATTTCCTCCCGCCAATTGCTGTGGATTTCTCCAGCTAAGTAGACGATAAACTCCATACTAAAATCACTCCTTATGTATGTCCATCTGTAAATGTTACCCTTATGAACACGATGTTAAACGAAACGAGCTTGATAATGCAAATAAAATATGATAATGATAATGGGAAAGCCAATCTTACATATTCATTTATTGCATATAAGTGGTGTTGCCGCAAGCAGTTTGGTATGATCCAAATGGACGAGTATCGATAAACCAACATGTAAGAACATCAACAACTGGAGGGATATGAAATGAAAAAAATTGAATCAACTCAAGAGCTGGAAAAAGCGGTAAAGGATGATTGGGCGGTCTTTATGTTTTCAGCCGACTGGTGCCCTGATTGCCGTTTTGTAGAGCCTTTTCTGCCTGAACTCGAAGCGGATTTCCCTGAATTCACATACTACTACGTAGACCGAGACAAATTCATTGATACGTGTGCAGAGTGGGAAATTTACGGAATCCCAAGCTTTGTCGTGTTTAATGAAGGGAAAGAAGTGAATCGTTTTGTGAGCAAAGACCGCAAAACAAAAGAAGAAATAGAACAGTTTTTAACAGACTCTCTCGCTAAAGCGTAAAGGAGGACACCGGTTTGAAAATGACCTCAAGGAAGCTGTCAGATATCCTGAAACAGCGCCTTCAGCACGAGAATCGCTCCTTTCTGTTTGACAGAGAAAAAGACACTCTCCGTGTTGAGGATCAAACGACCAAAAAAGGAATTACGCTCGACCTGCCGCCGATTATTGCAAAATGGGAACTGAAAAAAGACGAAGCCATTGATGAAATTGTGTACTACGTTTCAGAAGCAATGACGGCAATGGAAGGAAAGGCTCAGGAAATGGCCGGAAAAGAAAGCCGCATTTACCCGGTGATCCGCTCGACTTCTTTCCCGGACAAGTCCAGCGAAGATATTCCGCTTATTTATGACGATCATACCGCAGAGACAAGAATTTATTACGCGCTTGACCTCGGGAAAACCTATCGTTTAATCGATCAGCGCATGCTTGAAAAAGAGAACTGGACAAAAGAGCGGATCAGAGAGACGGCTGCATTTAATCTCCGTTCCTTGCCTCCGGTTGTCAAAGAGGATACAGTTGCCGGCAATCACTTTTATTTCTTCAGAGCAAACGACGGTTACGATGCCAGCCGGATTCTGAACGAAGCGATTTTAAATGAATACAAGCAGCGTGCAGAAGGCGAGCTGGCGATCTCTGTTCCCCATCAAGACGTTCTGATTCTTGCTGACATCCGGAATGAATCGGGGTATGATATTCTAGGGCAAATGTCGATGAGCTTCTTTGCAAGCGGCACCGTTCCGATTACAGCCCTTTCATTTTTATACAATGAAGGAAAGCTGGAGCCGGTGTTTATCCTGGCGAAAAGCCGTCCGAAAAAGGATTAGAAAGGATTTTTACTTATGAACGCATTTTATAATAATGAAGGTGTGGGAGACACGCTTCTGATCTCTCTTCAAGATGTAACACGCGAACAAATAAGCTATGAAAAACATGGCGATGTCGTCAGAATTTTTCATAACGAAACAAAGGAAACAACAGGCTTCAACATTTTCAACGCGTCTTCCTATTTGACCATTGATGAAAAAGGTCCTGTTGCGCTCTCAGAAACGTTTGTGCAAGATGTGAATGAGATTCTGAACCGAAACGGCGTTGAAGAAACATTGGTCGTTGATGTATCTCCGAAGTTTGTTGTGGGATATGTGGAATCAAAAGAAAAGCATCCGAATGCGGATAAATTAAGCGTATGTAAAGTCAATGTAGGAGAAGAAACGCTTCAGATCGTCTGCGGCGCACCAAATGTTGACCAAGGGCAAAAAGTGGTCGTTGCCAAAGTCGGTGCTGTGATGCCGAGCGGACTTGTCATTAAGGATGCTGAGCTTCGCGGCGTTCCGTCAAGCGGAATGATCTGCTCGGCGAAAGAGCTCGCTTTGCCGGATGCCCCGGCTGAAAAAGGAATCCTTGTGTTAGAAGGAGACCATGAGGCGGGAGACGCATTTCAGTTTTAGACTCCCATAAATCCGCCCAAAAAAACGAATCATGTGAAAAGCCGCTAAGCCCTTGTTTAGCGGCTTTGTTTTGCTGAAAGCTTAATCTTTTCTGGGCAGACAAGCAATGGTATACTAAAAAACGTCCCAGAAAACTATAAGGGAGTTAGAGATAAATTATGAGTTGGCTTCATAAATTTTTTGATTTGTTTTTAGGCGAGAGCAAAGAGGATGATGAACGGGAAACAAAAACCGCTCACATTCCGCAGCAACAAGAAGTAGAAGTAGATCATTCCGAAGGACAATTAAAAAGATTGGAAGATCCTAAAATATATTATGAATACCCAAACGGCAAGTTCCGTTTTCCAGTCGTGCCTGACGGATACAACAATCATGACCTGAGAAGGCGCCGCGCACCATCGGACAAACCGCAATCCGCGCCCCGTCCAAGCGCCGCCCCACAGAACGACCGTCAAAAAAATGAAAACGAGCAGCATACATATCAAACATCAGAGCCGGCGAAGAAACCATTTAAACCAACAAATATCCCTTCGCCTATATATGGATTCAATCAAAAACCATCTGTCAAAAAGGATGTGCCAAAGCAGCCTTCTGACGCATTGAAGGCATCGGACAAATCTGTAAAAGAGAAGGTAACACTGCTGTCAGAAGAAATGGAACGTGAACGCTCCTATTCAGATCCAGCTCCAGACAGACAGAAACAGCACGTAAAAGAAGGGCCTTTCTTTCCGGATGCACAATTTGGAGAACAGCCTTCTGGTGTCTTAAGCGGAACGTCTGCAGAGCGTGATGAAGCGCTGGGGCAGCGCCCAGCCGAGCCGTCAAATAACAAAGGGCCGTCTGAATCGGGCATTCAGCAGCCGGAAAAAGAGGTGTCTTTATTCGATGTTGAACCCGATAAAGAGCAAACGGCACCTGAGACACTGACAAATACCGTGACTGAGAGAAAGGAAAGCCCGTCAAACAGCGGAGTAAGCTTTGAAGACACTGAGACGGTTCAGATTCAAGAAGAACGAGCAGTAAAACACCCTGAGAAATTAGAAGAACTTATCTTCCGCGCTGAACAGGATGAAGAACAAACAGCACCTGAGTTGACAGTGGCAGTATCTGAAAGTGAAGTATGGGAAGAACCGTCAGACAGCGAAGTAAAGAATCAACGCGAAATCACGCGAGGTGCTGCTGAGACCTCCGCTGTTCAAGAAGAACAAATAGATATTCAACAGGAAGAGCCTTTCTTGCATGCCGGCTTCGAGGAAAGGGAAACAGCATCGGAGTCTCCGACGCAAGCAGAAACCGTTGCTAAAGAATCGCAAGAGCCATCAGACAGCATTATAGATGATCAGTACGACATCCCGGGAGAAGCTGAGAACACGAAGGTAGATGTTCAGCCAGACAGCGATGCAGAACTGGTGCAGAAGGACAGCCTGGAGCAAGGTTCCAGCCCGTTTGCTGCAGCCCATGAAAACCAGCGGGAAAGTCACGCAGACGAAACACATAGAGCAGTAGAAGAGCCGCAAAAGAAGCCTGTCATGCAGGAGAAACGTACTGAGCGAAGCGCATCTCCTCAAAAAGGTCCGTCCGTTCCTTTTAATGTCATGATGCTGAAAAGAGATACACACAAACAGCAAAAAGCAGAGGAGCGCCGCGGCAACTACGTGTTTCCGAATGTCGCACTGCTTGATGTCCCGCCAGCGCAAGTTCAAGATGATACTGCGTGGATCGAAGAACAGCGCCAGCTTCTTGATTTGACCCTGAAAAATTTCAATGTCCGCGCCAATGTCGTCCATGTGACCCAGGGGCCGTCTGTGACAAGATTCGAAGTGCACCCTGAGCCAGGCGTAAAAGTGAATAAAATCACCAACTTGTCTGATGATATTAAGCTCAGCCTGTCCGCAAAAGACATACGGATTGAAGCGCCGATTCCGGGGAAAAACACGATCGGAATTGAAGTTCCGAACCGCATGAGCAAGGTGGTTGATCTGCGCCAGATGATTCGAAGCTCAGCTTTCAGGACAAGCAAGTCACCGCTTACGGCAGCACTGGGATTGGATATCTCAGGAAATCCCGTCGTCATCGACTTAAAGAAAATGCCGCATGGCTTGATTGCCGGTGCTACGGGCTCGGGAAAAAGCGTATGCATCAATACTATTTTAGTCAGCCTGCTTTATAAAGCTGACCCGAGCGAGGTAAAGGTGCTGCTGATTGATCCGAAAATGGTAGAGCTGGCTCCTTACAATAAAATTCCTCACCTTGTCAGCCCGGTCATTACGGATGCTAAAGCGGCTACGGCTGCATTAAAATGGGTTGTTGAGGAAATGGAGCGGCGCTATGAATTATTTGCTCATTCCGGTGTCCGCGACATTGACCGCTTTAATCAATTAACGGCGGAACACCACACGGGCGAAAAGCTGCCGTATTTAGTGGTCGTTATTGATGAGCTTGCCGATTTGATGATGGTGGCTCCAAATGATGTCGAAGAGAGCATTGCGCGGATCGCCCAAAAAGCCAGAGCGTGCGGAATCCATCTGCTCGTCGCGACTCAGCGGCCGTCAGTCGATGTCATTACCGGTCTGATTAAGGCGAATATCCCGACGAGAATTGCATTCTCTGTCTCAAGCCAGGTTGATTCCCGTACGATCATTGACATAGCCGGAGCGGAAAAGCTTCTTGGAAAAGGCGATATGCTCTTTTTGGAAAACGGGTCGGGAAAACCTGTCCGCTTGCAAGGAAACTTTGTATCGGACCGCGAAATCGACCGCGTCGTTTCCCATGTCAGAAGTCAAATGCCGCCAACCTATTTATTTGAACAAGAAGAGCTGGTAAGACAAGGATCAGCCCTGAAAGAAGAGGATGAACTGTTTGACGAAGCGTGTGAGTTTGTGGTTGAGCAAAACAGCGCGAGCACTTCAAGCCTGCAAAGAAGATTCAGAATCGGATATAATCGCGCGGCAAGGCTGATTGATATGATGGAAGCGGAAGGCATGATCTCAGAGGCAAAAGGAAGCAAGCCTCGTGAGGTGCTGATCACAGCAAGTGATTTAATAAACGAATAATATAGGTTCATTTTCACACCAAACATGGTATGATAGTGTTTAGAGCATTTAACAGCTATGCCGCTTTACAGCAGATGGGCATAGACAAATCTTGATATCTAGGTTTAATCAGATAGAAATAACCGGATACTGAACATAACAAAACATATAAAAATACGCCGCAAAGGGTGGCTTTTCAGCCGCCGCGGTCGCAAATTGAAATGAGCGTCATATACTGGGGAACAGATAGACGTTTGTTGGAGGTACAATTATGACTGTTTATCATTTTGTTGGAATAAAAGGGACCGGTATGAGTCCGCTTGCCCAAATACTTCATGATAATGGATATACTGTCCAAGGATCGGATATCGAAAAATTTATTTTTACGCAAACAGCGCTTGAAAAAAGAAATATTACCGTTCTTCCTTTTAGCGCGGATAATATCAAACCGGACATGACAGTCATCGCCGGAAACGCATTCCCAGACACGCATCCAGAGATTGAAAAAGCCATGTCTGAAGGAATTCCGGTGATACGTTATCATAAGTTTTTAGGCGACTATATGAAAAAATTCACCAGTGTTGCCGTTACAGGCGCACACGGAAAAACGTCGACTACGGGTCTGCTGGCTCACGTGATCCGAAACGCAAAACCGACCTCTTTCTTAATCGGGGACGGAACAGGCCAGGGAAATGAAAACAGTGAATACTTTGTGTTTGAAGCGTGTGAATACCGCCGCCATTTCTTAAGCTATCAGCCTGACTACGCGATCATGACGAACATTGATTTTGACCACCCGGATTATTTCTCAAGCATTGACGATGTGTTTGACGCTTTTCAAGAGATGGCTCTTCAAGTCAACAAAGGCATTATTGCCTGCGGAGACGATGAGCATCTGCCGAAAATCCATGCAAACGTCCCGGTTGTGTATTACGGCACTGGGGAAGAAAATGATTTTCAAGCCAGAAACATCGTAAAAAGCACGGAAGGGACAACTTTCGATGTATTTGTCCGCAATACATTCTATGATACGTTTTATATTCCTGCGTACGGCCACCACAATGTATTAAACTCATTGGCGGTCATTGCGTTATGCCATTATGAAGAAATTGATTCCAGCATCATTAAGCACGCCCTCAAATCATTCGGCGGCGTCAAACGCAGATTCAATGAAAAGCAGCTCGGGGATCAAGTGCTGATTGATGATTACGCTCATCACCCGACAGAAATAAAAGTGACGATTGAGGCGGCAAGACAGAAATATCCTGATCGTGAAATCGTCGCGGTATTCCAGCCTCATACATTTACACGGACGCAGCAATTTCTTGATCAATTCGCAGAAAGCCTGAGCGGGGCTGATTGCGTGTATTTATGCGATATTTTCGGCTCAGCCCGGGAGAATGCAGGAAAGCTGACAATCGGCGACCTGCAGGGAAAAATTCATAATGCAAAACTCATTGAAGAAGATGATACATCTGTTTTAAAAGCTCATGAAAAAGCCGTTCTCATCTTTATGGGAGCTGGAGATATCCAAAAATATATGAGAGCCTATGAAAACGTCATGGCATAATAAAAAGCAGTGTTCTCACTGCTTTTTCTTTATCTGATGGATAAGCTTGTTAAAGGATTTTCTTACATAATAGAGAATACTATGTATACAGCCCAGTATACATGTTTATGATTTTAGAAAACGGGTAAACAGCAGTATATCCTGCAGCAAGGAGGTTTAAGATGATTATTATTCTTTATTTAAGCGTTGCCCTCATCGCAATCGCATTTCTCGTATTAGTGATCTACTTGTCCAAGACATTGAAGTCACTGCAGCTCACCCTAAAACATGTCGCATCCACTCTCGAAGGGCTGGAGGGACAAATGAAGGGCATCACAACTGAAACAGCCGAGCTTTTACATAAGACCAACCGCCTGGCTGAAGATATTCAGGAAAAATCAGAAAAGCTGAACACGGTCGTCCATGCTGTTCAAGGAGTGGGAACTTCTGTACAGCAGTTCAATACATCCATGAAACAGGCGGCGGGGTCTGTATCGGCATCAGTAAGAGAAAATCAAGACAAGATCAATCAAGTTGTCACATGGAGCCAAGCAGCGATGGAAATGTGGGAGAAATGGAAGCTAAGAAAAAAATCAACTCTCTAAGAGAAAAAACACTATGAGGAGGAATAATGATGAGCAAAGATGGAATTAATAGTAAAGATTTTTTAATCGGAACTTTAATCGGAGGAATCATCGGTGCCACTACCGCTCTTTTTCTAGCGCCAAAATCAGGAAAAGAACTTCGTGACGATCTAGGCAACCAAGCTGTTGCTTTGCGTGACAAAACGGACAAAATGACGGCGGATGCGAAAGAAAAAGGCACGCAATATGTCAGCATCGCAAAAGACAAAACATCGAACATCACGCAGCTTGTAGCGGATCAGTCAGGGCAAATCATGAACAAGGTGAAAGATTTAAGAGACCGTTCCAAATCTGCAACAAGCGATTCATCAACTGAAATGCAAGAAATGAGAGAAGAAGCGATGCAGGCGGCCGGCGAAACAAAAGACCAAGTCCGTCAAACGAAAGAAGATGTAAAAGACGAACTGAAAGATGCACAAAAACAGGCTGAGCATATCAACCGCTAAGCAGGGAAGGAAGATCTTGAGTCATGGCAAAACAGCTTATTCAATCTGAAGAAGAATTTAAACAGATTGCAGAACAGGAAGACACTTTCGTTTTCTTTAAACACAGTACCACATGCCCGATCAGCCAGGCAGCATTCCATGAGTTTGATGCCTTTGCAAGTCAGCATGAGGATGTGCCGGCTTACTATCTTCAAGTACAAGCAGCTCGCCCGCTGTCAAATTTCATCGCAGAAACATACGGCATAAGGCACGAAAGCCCTCAGGTTTTCGTCATCCAAAACGGTGAAGTAAAATGGCATACCTCACATTCACAAATTACAGAAGCGGCTATCAAGCAGCATTTGTCATAGAAAAAAGCGTCCAGATTGAAGTGATCCCCTAAAGTTAGACACGGGTTTTCATTAGGCAGTTTTTGAGGCATGAGTTCGGTATTGTACCGGACTCATGCCTTTTAGTTTTGCCTTTATTCGTTTTTGATTGTAGTAGTCAATATATAGTTCAAGTTCTTGCTTTAAGTGTTCGATACTTTCAAATTCTTTTAGGTACAGAAATTCAGACTTTAGGATGCCGAAGAAATTCTCGATCACTGCGTTATCGTAACAGTTGCCTTTTCGGGACATGCTTTGTGTAATCCCGCGTTCTTTTAAGGCTTGCCTATAATGCTTCATTTGGTAATGCCAGCCTTGGTCGGAATGCATAATGGGCTTGTCCCCATCTTTCAAATGCTTGAATGCCTGATCAAGCATCACCGAAACAAGAGAATAAACAGGCCTTAAACCAATCGTATAGGTAATGATCTCACCATTAAACAGATCTAATACGGGCGATACGTACAGCTTCTGCCCAAATAATTTGAACTCCGTCATGTCCGTGACCCATTTTTCATTTGGCTTTTCAGCTTTAAAGTTGCGCGCTAGAATGTTAGGCGCCACTTTGCCGTTTGTTCCTTTATATGAACGATATTTCTTCTTTCGAATCATACATTTTAGTCCGAGGGCTTTCATGATGCGCTGCACCTTCTTGTGATTGACCTTTCGTCCCCGATTCTTTAGTTCATCACGAATACGGCGGTATCCATACCGGCCTTGATGTTCTTTAAAAATAAGCTGAACCATCTTTTTTATGTCGGCATCTCGATCAGGGCGATCAAAATGCTTTACGCAGTAATAGTAGGTGCTGCGTGGGATACCTGCGAGCCTGAGAAGTGCTTTCACCGGATACTTATGCCTTAAATCATAGACTACTTGCGCTTTGTCTTGTTTGGTGATTGTTCTTTGTTTTGAACTAAGGCATTCAACTTTTTTAAATACTCATTCTCCATACGCAACCGTTCGTTTTCCGCCTGTAATGCTTCTATTGATCCTATAGCTGGTGCTTGCTTTCTTGTTTTCTTTTTCATGGACGGACGCCCCTTTTTCTTTGTTTTGAGGGCGTCTGCTCCTTGTGTTTGTACTACGTGCTGCCAGTTCCAAAGCGTTGAGTCAGAAGGCAAATTAAATATCGCAGCTGTTTCTAAGATAGACGTCCCATGTTCATTCATATAGTCAAGTACGTCTAGTTTATATTGGACTGGATAATTTGTATATGACTTTAAGAACGCTTTTTCACCGTGATATTGATATTTTCTCACCCAATATTGGAGTACCCTTTTATGCACTCCAATATGATTTGCGATCCCAAGCAAACTCTCGTTGCCGTTTATATAGCGTAAGACCGCGTTGATTTTTTCTTCGTTTTTAAATTTAGCCAAAAGAAAAAGCACCTCCAAATTTTAGACTGTGTCTAAAATTTGGGGTGCACTTCAGATTTAATCTGGCGCTTTTTTTTTGAAAAAACCCTTGAACATTGCCCTTACATCATGTAGGATAGCAACATAGATTACTTTATCACTTAAAAGCGTTTGGGTAATAAAGAGGAGTTTTTATAAAATTTTTTGTATTTCAGTATTTCCATTTGGAATTACTTATAGTAAGATGCATGATAACTACAAAATAAAAAATGAATGTGCAGGGAAAGGATGAAAAAAATGAGCAACACAGAGTTAGAGCTTTTAAGGCAGAAAGCAGACGAATTAAATCTGCAAATTTTAAAATTAATCAACGAACGCGGAAATGTTGTAAAAGAGATTGGTAAAGCGAAGGAAGCACAGGGTGTCAATCGATTTGACCCTGTCAGAGAACGCACAATGCTAAACAACATCATTGAAAACAATGACGGCCCGTTTGAAAATTCCACCATCCAGCACATTTTTAAAGAGATATTCAAAGCCGGTCTAGAGCTTCAGGAAGAAGACCACAGCAAAGCCCTCCTTGTCTCCCGCAAGAAAAAACCTGAAGATACAATTGTAGATATCAAAGGTGAAAAAGTCGGAGACGGCCAGCAAAGATTCATTGTCGGGCCATGTGCGGTAGAGAGCTACGAGCAGGTGGCTGAAGTGGCTGCGGCTGCGAAAAAACAAGGAATTAAGATTTTACGCGGAGGAGCCTTTAAGCCTCGTACGAGCCCTTACGATTTCCAAGGCCTTGGTGTTGAAGGCCTGCAAATTTTAAAACGTGTAGCGGACGAATTTGATCTGGCTGTGATCAGTGAAATCGTAACTCCGGCTCATATCGAAGAAGCACTGGACTACATTGATGTCATTCAAATCGGAGCGCGCAACATGCAAAACTTCGAATTGCTGAAAGCGGCCGGCGCAGTGAAAAAACCGGTGCTTCTGAAGCGCGGGCTTGCTGCAACGATTTCTGAATTCATCAATGCCGCTGAATACATCATGTCACAAGGAAACGACCAAATCATCCTTTGTGAGCGCGGGATCAGAACATACGAAACAGCAACGAGAAACACACTGGATATTTCCGCTGTACCGATTTTGAAACAAGAAACGCATTTGCCTGTTTTTGTTGATGTTACGCATTCAACTGGCCGCCGCGACCTCTTGCTTCCGACAGCTAAAGCCGCTTTAGCGATCGGTGCAGACGGCGTAATGGCTGAGGTTCACCCTGATCCGTCAGTCGCACTTTCTGACTCTGCGCAGCAAATGGCGATTCCTGAATTCGAAAACTGGCTGAATGAACTGAAACCAATGGTGAAAGTCAACGCATAATTACAATAAAAAAGGCCGCGGACGCGGCCTTTTTTTATGTTTTCTCGTTTATTTAGTTATAAAATCCAAGTATACGTTTTCATCAACTATAAAAACGTGTATAATTTCATGAGAAGTATTTAAATTTGATGAATAATGAAAAATAATGTAAACTACTGACTTACGCTTACAAAACATAAACGACATAAATTTGGACATTGTGACATTTCTCTACATAAAGTGTTTATGCTATAGATAAGGATAAGTGTATCCAGTAAAAGGAGTGGTTTTAGGATGAGCAATATTACGATCTACGATGTAGCGAGAGAAGCGAATGTAAGCATGGCAACCGTTTCCCGTGTCGTGAACGGCAACCCGAATGTAAAACCGACAACGCGGAAAAAAGTCTTGGAAGCCATTGAGCGTCTCGGCTACCGTCCAAACGCGGTGGCAAGAGGGCTGGCAAGCAAAAAAACAACAACTGTGGGTGTCATCATTCCCGATATCTCAAGCATTTTCTATTCAGAGCTTGCGCGCGGAATTGAAGATATCGCGACAATGTATAAATACAACATTATTTTGAGCAACTCCGACCAAAACATGGAGAAAGAGCTGCACCTGTTAAACACTATGCTCGGCAAACAAGTGGACGGCATCGTGTTTATGGGCGGGAACATTACGGACGAGCATGTTGCGGAATTTAAGCGTTCACCAGTGCCTATCGTACTTGCCGCTTCTGTTGAAGAGCAGGAGGAAACACCGTCAGTCGCGATCGATTACGAACAGGCGATTTATGATGCAGTGAAGCTTTTGGTTGATAAAGGACATACAGACATCGCATTCGTTTCCGGACCAATGACAGAACCAATCAACCGCTCGAAAAAACTCCAGGGCTACAAACGTGCGCTTCAAGAATCGAACCTTCCGTTTCATGAACAATTTGTCGCTGAAGGGGATTACACATACGATTCCGGGCTTGAAGCGCTGCAGCATTTGATGAGTCTGGACAACAAACCGACAGCCATTCTTTCCGCAACTGATGAAATGGCACTCGGCATTATCCATGCGGCTCAGGATCAAGGCTTATCCATTCCTGAGGATCTCGACATTATCGGCTTTGATAATACGAGATTAAGCCTCATGGTTCGCCCGCAGCTTTCAACAGTTGTTCAGCCGACATACGATATTGGCGCTGTTGCGATGAGACTGCTGACGAAGCTCATGAATAAAGAGCCGGTTGACGAGCATATTGTCGAACTGCCGCACCGCATAGAGCTAAGACAGTCAACCAAGTCATAAGAAAAACTAGAGAGCAAGCTTCACCTCTAAGGTGAATTCTTGCTTTTTTCATGGGGAGAAATGATGAAACGTTTTGATTATCTTACACCTGTTGGTTTTGTGTTAGGAACGATTATAATTGTAATCGGAATTATTTCGGGATCAGGAATAAGCGGTTTCCGCTCATTTCTTGATCTGACCTCTTTCTTCATCGTTACAGGAGGGCTCTGCGCCGCTGTCTTTATCAGCTTTCCGCCGAGAGAGCTGAGAAAAGCGCCCTCTGTGCTAAAGCAGGCATTTATCCGCCAGGAAGACAATGTGAAAGATCTCGTAAAAACCTTTGTCTCTCTTTCAGATCACGCCCGAAAACAGGGGCTTTTATCATTGGATGATCAGGCCCGGGAAATTAAGGATCCATTCCTGAAAAAAGGGCTGCTTTTAGCAATTGACGGCTGGGATGAAGAAACGATTCGGCTCGTCATGGATTCAGAGATCGCGGCAATGGAGGAACGGCATCGCAAAGGACGGCGTGTGTTTGAAAAAGCGGGGGAATTCGCTCCGGCATGGGGAATGATCGGAACACTCGTCGGGCTCGTGCTGATGCTTAAAAACTTAAATGACCCGCACATGCTTGGACCGAATATGGCCGTTGCGCTTCTGACAACCTTATACGGTTCACTGCTGGCAAACATGGTGTTCAACCCGATTGCGGCCAAGCTCGAAGAAAAAACAGAAAGTGAAATCTTCATCAAGCAGGTCATGGTTGAAGGCATAATCGGAATCCAATCCGGAAAAAACCCTCGCAACCTTGAAAGCCAGCTTGTCGTTTTCAGCTCCCGGGAAGAATGGCGGAAGCAGCCAAATCAAGCAAAAGCAAAAAAGGGATCTGTACATGAAGCTTAGAAGGGAACGTTTTGAAAAAAGGAATGGCAGCGGAAAAAAAAGACAACCTTCATCCAGCTGGATTGTCACTTTTTCGGACCTCATCACTTTGATCCTTGTGTTCTTTATTTTACTTTTTTCCATGTCCCAAATCGATCTCCAAAAATTTAAAGCGGCCGTCCAATCGATCCAAAAGGAAGGCGGCGGGATCCAGCCAGACCAAGCGTCCATAGTAAAAAAGGACACAGACCCGGCCGATGCAAAGAAGCAAAAAGATCAGCAGGACCAGCTTCTTAAGAAAGTAAATACATATATAGAAGACCACCATCTGAAGGCCCAAATGACAGCCAAACGGGATGAACGCGGTGTCGTGCTCGTTCTGCAGGAGTCTGTGCTGTTTGAATCAGGTGAGGCCAAGGTGCTGAAAAACGCTGAAGCACTTCTTCACCATATTGCCACTTTTCTGAAAACCATTCCAAATGACATTCAGGTGGAGGGGCATACAGACAGCCGAAATATTTCGACCTACCGTTATCCGTCGAACTGGGAACTCTCAGCAGCACGCGCGAGCGGAGTCATTCAATACTTCACATCAAAGGAGACACTTCCCTCAACGCGCTTTATCGCTGTTGGTTATGCGGATACAAAACCTGTAAAGGATAACAAGACAAACGAACACATGAAGGAAAACCGGCGTGTGGAAATTGTCATCAAAAAAACAAAAACGACCTCTTCTTGAAGGTCGTTTTTTACTTCATTCTTTGCTGTTGCTCAGATCGTATTGCATATAAAGTTTTGCTGACGGTTTGGGCATTTTTTTCTGTGATTTCAGGCTTGCGGGGAATCGGAGGATATAAATCGGGCGGATCGCTCCAGCTGGACGGAAGGGTGACAGGGCATTGTTTTTGCCATTTCGCGATCCATTCAGTCGGAATCTCTCGCCCTGGCTCAATTCCCTTCATTTCAAGCCATATTCTGGCCCAGGCACGGGGGACGACTCGCCATATATCATATCCGCCGCCTCCGACTGCAATCCATTTCCCTCCGCAATATTGATGCGCTAACGTGTGAGCAAGCCGGGGAATTTCTTCATAGATGCTGATGGTTGCGGATAAATGCGTTAGCGGGTCATAGTAATGGGCATCGGCACCGTTTTGGCTGATAATCACATCTGGCTGAAAATATGCGGCCACTTCAGAAGCTGCTGTCCGATACGCTTCAAGAAAAGAATCATCCTCTGTAAAAGCGTCAAGCGGGATATTAAAGGAATAGCCATATCCTTTTCCGCTGCCTTTTTCCTGGATCTGGCCGGTTCCGGGGAATAAATACCTTCCTGTTTCATGGATGGACAGCGTGCATACGCCCGGGTTATCGTAAAACGTAAATTGCACACCGTCCCCGTGGTGGGCATCGGTATCAATATAAAGCACCCTGGCTTTGTATTTTTTCTGGATATATTGGATGGCCACAGCACTGTCGTTATAAATGCAAAATCCTGAAGCTCTACCCCGAAAACCGTGATGAAGGCCTCCTCCAAGGTTGGCGGCATGCAGGGCTTGTCCTGACATCACCCAGTCTGCGGCCGTTAAGGTGCCGCCGACTAAGAGTGATGCCGCTTCGTGCATGCCGGCAAAGACAGGTGTATCTTCTGTGCCGAGCCCATAGTTTTCTCCTTCTTCTGCGGGAAGCTTGCAGGCGCCCGCAAGCTTGACCGCCTGAATGTAATCGTCTGTGTGGACAAGGGCAAGCTCGTCTTCTGACGCGAGTCTGGGACTGATAATGTCACCTTCGTCAAAGGCATTGATCGTCTTAAGCAAATCGTATGTTAACAGAACCCGCTGCTGATTAAAAGGATGTTCCTGATGAAACATATAGGTTTGATACGATGGAGAATAGATAAATACACTGTCTCTCATAGCAAATCCCTTTGCTCTGACGGCCATATGACGTGATGCCGATTTCTTTGTAATGCCTGCAAAAACGGCAGCGGATTCATCATTTTTACACGGAAGACAAGCACTTTTACACCGGGATCATCATGCGGATAGACAAGCACACTTAATATTTTCACTTGCAGGTCTTGGCAAAGGCTGCTGATCTCCGTGAGGCTTTTGGTGATGTCGTTTACTTTTATTTCGATTTGCGATCCCGGCTGGTCAGCGCCTGTCAATTTGACAAACGTCCGCAGCAAATCGGTCTTTGTCAAAATGCCTACTAATTTTTGATGCTGCACCACTGGCAGACAGCCGATGCCATGTTCATAGAACACAGCAGATATTTCTTCGACAAAATCTAACGGGTGGGCGCAAACGACATCTGTTTTCATAATTGAATCTACGCTTCGCGTGAGAAATCGGCTTCGTTTGCTTTCTTCAAATATACTCGGGCTGGCCTGTTTCAAGTCTCTGTCTGTCATCATGCCGATCACATGGCGGTCGGCATCTATAACAGGCAGGTGCCTGATATGGAATTCCTTCAGTTTGCATATTGCGGTTTCAAGTGTATCGGTCTTCGTTAACGTAATGACATCCCTTTTCATGATCTGCTCAACAATCATTATTTTTTCCCCTTTGTCAGTTAATACATAAAGCGATGATAAAAACGGAGCCTATCGAATTGTTCAATTGATTCTTGGCTGACGTTTTTTCCGATGCGTGCCATCAGGCAGTTTGCGGGGTGGGAGCTGATCTCCGGCTCATCCGTGGCAAACCAGACCAATCCTCCCGCATTCATCATCTTCTCCATGAGCTTTCTGTATTCCCACACATCTTTTTTCATCCCTTTTAAATCCCAATGCCAGTAATATTCCGTCGTCATCACGATATAGTTTTCCATTTGTTCATCCATCATGCTGACAGTCAGAAGCGTCTTTCCGACAGAACATCCCCGATAGGCCGGCGCCACCTCGATGGCCCCAAGCTCTAGCAAATCCTCCATATTTCCTTCAGACCATCTTTCGAGCGGGTCGGGATATAAATACGTCACATAACCGATAATGGTTTGGCCGTCTCTGGCGATGATAATGCGTCCTTCGGGTAGGCCCGCAATGTCAACTAACGCTTCATGCTGCTCGCGGGGCGGGCGAAATGCGGTTAAATCGTTATGAAACTCGTAACCTGCCAGATCTTCTGGAGAGACAGGCCCTTCTATCAGTAAGGAGCCGGTTGCTGTTTTGATGTTTGCTGAATGGTATGTTTTATGATGTTCCACTGATCCACCGTCCCATCAATTCTTATCAAAATATGTGCCTTCTTTAAGAATAACAAATTATAAAGCGTTTTCAATATGGTTTATATTTTAAAAATTGAGAACAATATGAATATATACTATAATAAATGTGACAACTTCAGCAAAGGGGGATGTTTGGGCATGAATTTGAAAGCGTTACCAGCAACAGAGGGGGATCATCATTTAAAAAATTATGAAGAAACGTACCGGCATTTTGATTGGGCCGAGGCAGAGAAACATTTCTCCTGGCATGAGACAGGGAAACTGAATGCGGCGTATGAAGCGATTGACCGGCATGCCGAATCGTTTCGAAAAAACAAAGTAGCGCTTTATTATAAAGACGCAAATCGGGATGAAAAATACACATTTAAAGAAATGAAGGAAGAATCAAACAGAGCCGGGAATGTGCTGAAACGGTATGGAAATGTGGAAAAAGGGGACCGCGTTTTTATTTTTATGCCGAGATCACCCGAGCTTTATTTTATTATGCTTGGCGCTATCAAGATTGGCGCCATCGCAGGGCCGCTCTTTGAAGCATTTATGGAGGGGGCGGTGAAGGACCGGCTTGAAAACAGCGAGGCGAAGGTGGTTGTCACGACGCCTGAGCTGCTGGAAAGAATACCGGCTGACAAACTGCCTCACTTACAGCATATATTCGTAGTCGGCGGAGAGGCTGAAAGCGGCGCAAACGTCATCAATTACGATGAAGCAGCAAAACAGGAGAGCCCAAGACTTGATATCGAATGGATGGACAAAAAAGACGGCTACCTGCTTCACTATACATCGGGTTCTACCGGAACGCCAAAGGGTGTGCTGCATGTCCATGAAGCGATGGTTCAGCAATATCAGACAGGGAAGTGGGTCCTTGATTTAAAGGAAGAAGACATTTACTGGTGCACAGCTGATCCGGGCTGGGTGACGGGTACAGTATACGGCATTTTCGCGCCATGGCTGAACGGAGCGACAAATGTCATCGTCGGCGGACGTTTCAGCCCGGAAAGCTGGTACGGAACGATTGAGCAGCTTGGCGTCAACGTTTGGTACAGCGCGCCGACCGCTTTTCGAATGCTGATGGGAGCGGGAGATGAGATGGCTGCGAAATATGATTTAACCTCACTTCGGCACGTGCTCAGTGTCGGTGAGCCGTTAAATCCGGAAGTGATCAGATGGGGGCATAAAGTCTTTAACAAACGAATTCATGATACGTGGTGGATGACAGAAACGGGCAGCCAGCTCATCTGCAACTATCCTTGCATGGATATCAAACCGGGTTCAATGGGTAAGCCGATTCCTGGTGTAGAGGCGGCGATCGTTGACAATCAGGGCAATGAGCTTCCACCGTACCGAATGGGCAATCTCGCCATTAAAAAGGGCTGGCCTTCCATGATGCATACCATTTGGAATAACCCTGAAAAGTATGAATCGTATTTCATGCCTGGCGGCTGGTATGTATCTGGGGATTCTGCTTACATGGATGATGAGGGGTATTTCTGGTTCCAAGGAAGAGTTGATGACGTCATTATGACCTCCGGTGAACGTGTCGGCCCATTTGAAGTGGAAAGCAAGCTTGTCGAACATCAGGCCATTGCAGAAGCAGGCGTAATCGGGAAGCCTGATCCGGTGCGGGGAGAAATCATTAAAGCCTTTATCGCACTCAGAGAAGGCTATGAGCCGTCCGATAAACTGAAAGAAGAGATCCGCCAATTTGTAAAGCAGGGTCTTGCTGCCCATGCGGCTCCGCGTGAAATTGAATTTAAAGATAAGCTGCCGAAAACCCGAAGCGGAAAGATCATGAGACGGGTGCTGAAGGCATGGGAGCTTAACCTTCCGGCCGGAGATCTGTCAACGATGGAGGATTAAAAGGCGGCGTTGACACGGGATTTTATTTATGTTAAAAATGATATAGCTTCATATGAAAAGGTAAAGATTGAGACAAGTAGAATATCCTCACGTTGCAGAGAGCTGATGGCCGGTGAAAATCAGCACAGACGGATATATCGAATACACTCATGAACCGCTTTTGCAAACAAAGCCGTCGAGGCTTTCAGTAGTGAAAGAACGGATCTGATCCGTTATCAGGCAAAGTGATAAGACGAATGTTTGGCGTTCTCTTATTAGTAGGGTGGTACCGCGATAATCAATCGTCCCTTCGTGTAAACGAAGGGGCGTTTTTTATTTTATTAAAAAAGGAGCTTTAATCTATGACAAACTTACTTGAAGACTTATCCTTCCGTGGATTGATTCAGCAAATGACGGATGAAGAAGGGTTAAATAAACAGCTGAATGAAGAAAAAATCCGCCTGTACTCAGGCTTTGATCCGACAGCAGACAGCTTGCACATCGGACACTTGCTGCCTATACTAACACTGCGCCGTTTCCAGCTTGCGGGTCATCATCCGATTGCGCTTGTGGGCGGGGCGACGGGTCTCATCGGCGATCCGAGCGGAAAAAAAGCGGAGCGTACATTAAACACTGCTGACATCGTATCCGAATGGTCACAAAGCATCAAAAACCAGCTGTCCAGATTTCTGGATTTTGACGCAACAGAAAACCCTGCTGTCATTGCGAACAACTTTGACTGGATCGGCAAAATGAATGTGATCGACTTCCTGCGTGACGTCGGCAAAAACTTCGGCATCAATTACATGCTGGCAAAAGACACGGTCAGCTCGAGAATTGAATCCGGCATTTCATACACGGAATTCAGCTACATGATTCTTCAATCGTATGATTTCTTAAATCTGTACAGAGAGAAAAACTGTAAGCTGCAAATCGGCGGGAGCGATCAGTGGGGCAATATCACAGCGGGCCTTGAACTGATCAGAAAATCAGAGGAAGAAGGGGCAAAAGCGTTTGGCCTTACCATTCCGCTTGTCACAAAAGCAGACGGCACGAAGTTTGGGAAAACGGAAGGCGGCGCGATTTGGCTTGATAAGGAAAAAACATCGCCGTATGAATTCTATCAATTCTGGATCAACACAGATGACCGTGACGTTGTCAAATACTTAAAATACTTCACGTTCCTATCAAAAGAGGAAATTGAAGCATATGCTGAGAAAACAGAAACGGCGCCTGAAAAGCGTGAAGCGCAAAAACGTCTCGCGGAAGAAGTGACAGCACTCGTTCACGGACGTGAGGCGCTGGAGCAAGCCATCAACATCTCCCAAGCATTGTTCAGCGGAAATATTAAAGAGCTTTCTGCCCAAGATGTAAAAGTCGGCTTTAAGGATGTCCCTTCCATGGAAGCTGACAGCAGCCAACAGCTTTCTCTTGTAGATGTATTGGTGCAATCTACATTGTCTCCTTCTAAACGCCAAGCCCGTGAAGACATTCAAAACGGGGCTGTTTACATTAACGGCGAACGCCAGACGGAAATCAATTATCTCTTATCGGCTGCTGACCGTATCGAAGATCAATTTACGGTTCTGCGCCGCGGAAAGAAAAAGTATTTCCTTGTGACATATAAATAAAGAAAAAAAGATCCTTTGCCAATTTGGGCAAAGGATCTTTTTTTGGTTTATCGCATAGGAATGAAAGGAAAAGAGTATATTAGATAGGGCAAACACGACCAATCACCACCTTTTAGAAAGGAGCGCTGACCATGAATCTCATGTGTACCATTGCAAAAGAGAGGCTTCAGCGGGATTATTGGGAGCAGCAGACGCGAGATAGTGTTGGCGAACCAGAGGCAATAGAGGAAACAGACGATAAAAAAACCCCGACCGCATAGCGGAAGGGGTTTTTAAAACGATTAACGAGAGTAGAACTCAATAACGTTATAAACCCTAGTGGTATCAGGGGTTTGAGGGTCTTTTTTTAAAACCTCCCCCAAAACCTCCCCCAAAACCTCCCCCAATTTTCAAAAATTGAGTGCCTGGTCGAATGCATGTACAGATTGTTCTTCCAAGTCTTTGAAAGAATGTCCGTACATATCTAAAATCATCTGCGGAGTATTTCCAAGTCGATCCGCAATAACTTTCACAGGCGTTCGTTTACTAATTAATATTGTCGCATGAGAATGTCTTAAACCATGCGGAGTTATCTTTTTTAAACCAGTTTCCTTTGAGAGACGTCGCATAGAATACATGATTGTGTTATCAGTTACAGGTAGCCCGCTTTGAAAAGAGATGAAAATAAAATCCTCATCTGATAAATATAGCCCGTAAGTGAACTTTATCTCTTTACACCATTTGCGGTATAATTTTAGCTGTTCAATCAGTTCCTCAGCAATTAAAATAGTGCGGTAGCTACGTTTAGTTTTTGGGGAACGAACCCCTTTATTATCTCTGGTCCTGTTAACACTGAGAGTCTTATTATCAAAATCTAAATCCTCCCACTTTAATCCTAATGCTTCACCTTTTCTCATGCCGGTATATGACAGCAAGAAAATAAGTGTATAATTAGTTATATTTTCATATTGCTTTGCAGCGGATAGAAACTGTTTCAATTCTGCGGCTGTGTAAAAGTTATCACTAACCTCATCACTTTCGATTGTTATTTTATTAAAACGATTCCGCGTTAAAATCTCATCATCTACTGCTGCATTTATTGCTACTTTAAAGAGCCGATGGAACAACAGGACTGTGCTGGGCTTGTATCTTTTTAGCAGCTCATTAATGTAAACTCTTTTGTAAGTGCTCTTATCTAAATCAGCAAGTTTATATCTGCCTAACAAGGGTTTCATTTGATATTTAATTGCGTTCTGTCTTTGTAGCTGCGTTGTGATTTTCCATTGGTTTTTATAGGAATCAAACCAAGTATCAAGCCATTCAGCAACAGTTAAATTCGAGTTTTCAACTTTTTTTGTTTCACCTGATATGATCCCTGTCTTAACTTCTAATAAAGCTCTGTATGCTTCATTTTCCGTTTTAAAACCTTGCCGCGACTTTTCCTTACGTTTATTATTTTTGTCATAATACCGGTGTCTATAACACCATCGTTTTTCTTTCTTTGCATTAAAGTAGTAAAATAATTCGTTATCTTTTTTTGACTTATATAATTTCATATTCTCGCCCTTCTTTTTGCGTGGACAGACGCTCATTTTGGGGCTGTTGAATAAAGATCATCACCTCCTTAAAAATCTTCAAACATTTCTATAACGCCAAGAGGTTGAAAACAGATAGTTAATCCGTTCACCTTTTTATATAACCCGTATTCTTCTTCATATCTTTTCAAGGCCTCTTCTAAAAAAGTCTCAGTTACATTTAAAAACTCGGCCAATTCATAACGGCTTTTTATTCCCGCTTTTTGAGCTTCAATAATTTTAGTCAAAGGGACTAATTTTTTATATGCCCAATTTCTGGCCCGCTTTTCTTGTTTACGGTTTTCCATCTTACTCTGATCCAAAATATCTCCATAAGAGGTGAAATGATGTCCTAATTCTTCGGCAAGAGTGCAACCTTTTTCAATTCTCGATTGTTTTCTGTTAATCCAAACAATGCCGCTATTATAAAGGCCCTTTAATCTAGATGGCATAAATCGTTCAATAACTTCTATTTTGTGGCGGGAAGCCTCTAACAATAGATGATCATAAAGCAATACAAATACACCTCTTATTTTTTCTCTCTTTTTAAGCGTACGAATTCTTTAAATCGTTCTATTTCTTCTAGTTCTTCTTCTGTCCAGTCTTCACCATCATGGTGAGCTGCGATAGTATAGACTTCTTTATTTTCGCTAACACTTGATTGATTCGTTTCGGATGAAGTTTCAGGGTCTTTATAATTTCCATTGTGTTTTTCAGACATTTCAGCCCAACTAAAAGCCCCAAATACATTTGCTATCTTATCTAGTAATTCTGATGCATTCGCTAGACCCTCACGTTCGCACTTTGATATTGTTCTTTGACTTACACCGATTGAATCTGCTAGTTGACCTTGGGTCATACCCCTTTTGACCCTTTCTTTTTTTATAATTTGTCCGTCAGTGTAATAAGGTTTCTTCAAATCATCCGACAAATCTCTTCCTAGTAAGAAATCAGTTGATACTTCAAAGAAGTCAGCTATTTCAACAAGTATTTGACTGGGAGGTATTATTCTTCCAGCTTCATAATTAGCAATGGTTGATCTAGTAACTTTTAATTTCTCTGCAAGAGCATCTTGAGATAATTTGTGCTTTTGCCTTAAATCTTTTATTCGATTACCCAATATAGTTCTAGTAAACATAATTAGTTCAACCTTTCAAAAAAACGTTATTCCCCTTGACGTTTTCTAAAATAACGTTTACTATAAGAACATAAGTTATCTAAAATAACGAAAAGAGGTGTGTTGGATGTCAGTGGCAATTGATAGACGCAGTCAATTTCGAGAGCTTCGCAGGCAAATGGAATTGTCACAACGTCAAGTTTCAATTGATTTAGGCATTAGCGAAAGCCATTACCGCAATATAGAGAGCGGTCGTGGCAATCCAGATGCAGTATTACTTTTTAGACTTTCAAATTACTTTAAAACAAAGCCAGAGAATTTATTCCCTGATTTAGCAAAGCGAAATATTTAATACCGTTATCTAATTCATATTATAATGTGTTATTTTAACAAACGCAAGCGAAAATAACACTATGTTATTTAGTATGTCCAGAAATGTGCTTTTAACAAACGGTTTAGTCACTATTATTTATAGAAAAAGGAGGTGTTGAATTTGCCGATAGTCGATCTTGAAATTGCAGTAGATCAAACAGAGATTCGTGATTACATCAATAAACAATTAGATCAAGTTATACAGCAATCACTTTTTACTTGGGATATTGAAACAATGTCTAAAAAAACGTGTATGAGTAAGTCGTTCTTAGAAAATGAATTCTTACGTGACCCGCGGATGAAGCTGCTTGAGCGCCGCAAGGAAAAAGGCAAACGTTTTTGGTTCTACGAGGAATCTAGACAAGTTATGAAAGAAATCATGGATGAATGGTAAAAAAAGCGTGGACAGACGCAAACAATGCATTGCAGTTTGTATGACTGTAAATTGAAAGGGGCATAAGAATGAATCTCAACGATATTAGTTTGATAAATCCGGAACCGGACTTGGATTTTAACGCATCTTACAAGTTTATTAATTTTTTGTTCAATAGTGGACCACTTTTCGCTATTTCAAAAAAACCGAGTGATAATTCAGGCTTGAAGTTTGAGGTGACAAAAAAGACACAGCCTGTAAAAGGTCGTGTGATGCTTGAGTTTGTCAGCGCAGGAACAGAATACTGCGTACATATGTGTGAGGCAGAGGAACAAGAAATAATTGAAGTGCGACGCAAGGAAATGGAAAGAATGGGGGCTACAACATGAATAATACTTTAAATTTAATCGAATCAAACGGACAACATTTTGTAGATAGTCGAGACGTGGCCGAAATGGTTGAGAAAAGACATGCGGACTTGGTAAGGAGCATTGAGGGTTACTTAGTAGTTATTGGTCAAAACGCAAAATTGCGTTCTGATGATTTCTTTGTAGAAAGCACATACCAAGCGGGTACGGGGAAACTCTACAAACATTATTTGCTAACTAAACAAGGCTGTGAAATGGTCGCCAACAAAATGACAGGCGAAAAAGGCATCCTGTTTACCGCTGCTTACGTGAATCAATTCAATCAAATGGAGCACCACTTACAAACTGATTATTCACAGTTGAGCCCACAGTTACAACACATGATCCGTCTTGAGAAAAAACAGAACGAGCAAGATAAACGTTTAGGTCAACTTGAAGACAATTTGAGTATCGACTCTTTTCAACAAAATGTTATCCAAAAGCAAATTAAAAAGCGCGTTTATGAAATTCGTGATAGATATGATGACAGCCCAGAGGGGACACGCCGCCTATTTTCAAGTATTTACCGCAATTTTAGAGACGCTTTCGCAGTGCCTTCATACAGGGATTTAAGAAAGTTAGATTTTGAGGATGCTAAGGCATGGATTAAAACATGGCGGCCGTTAATTTAGGAGGATGAGGATATGAATAAATTTGAGTTTTATAGTCGTGTAAAAGCTTTAAAAGTAGAAGTGGATCATGTAACAAAGGAATTTCATGTTTTCATCAATGACACATACAGAGCCTTTCGGCGTGGTCTTGAACGTATCGCGGAATCTAATTTGATGTATTTGTTTATTCACATGACTGAGGCGGATATCCCTGAAAAAGTGATTCAAGACCTACGCAAATTTTTCAACGTAGATAAAATTATGTCCGTTTCAAAATATAGTCCGTATAACAGCTTGGTGTGGATCAAACGATTACAGCGGGAAATGAATCGCAGAGATATCACCGCTTCTAAATATCGCCAGCGTTTGTGGTCCATTTTATCCGAGATTGAGGATTTAGAGAAAGCGAATGAATTTACAGGAAAAATGGGCGGAAATTCTATTTCTGAAATTAAGCAAGAAATTGAAAAAGCAGTTAATTTAAGTCCTTCTTATCCGGAAAACCTTGAGAAGCATTTAGTCTTGTCAATGGATTTCTTGAAAATGAAAAAGAATGATTTTTTATCTCTTCTGTCTATAGATCATAGCAAAGAAAGAGCGGCTGAAATGAGAAGCACAATTGAAAATATGCCGGATGAAATAGATTTTGATAGGTTCATGCTTGAGGTATTTGTGAAAAATATTGAGTCGCCAGATGATGATGTTTTTTTTGATATTTTCTATAGAGGTGTAATGGATCGAATCATAAGCGGGAAGATTGATACTTCAAAAATATTACATGAGGTTATTAAAGAACCGATTCCAGTGTATAAAGCCGAAAAAGACGAATATGGCCGCATCGCCTCAATAGAGAAGGATCGGCCAAATCTCACATTACTCTAAGATGTAAGTGTCAAACATACGGTCAAGAAAGAGTGTTGCCGCACTTTTTCTTGATTTATTCAGATAGACAATACCACGACTTAACGAAAATATCAATCTAGTAAATCAAACGCGAGGAGAGTTCAATTATGAAATTAATGGGTACGCCTACTAAAATAGCTGCTATTGGTGAACAGATCGGAGCGGACATAAATAAAACGGCTGTATGCGGTAAGTATTACGACGCTGGCATGGTTACTATGCTCAAATTGATAGCAACCAAGTCTCTGCATGAGAGGTTAGACAGTGATTACGAAAAAATCGAATTGTCCCAAAAAACATGTAAAGCAAATGACCGAATGAACGATCTTTATGCACTGTTAAGCGAGAAGCTGCCGGCGGAATTAAAGCCACTTCTGCAGGATTTTGATGAGATTTGTTCAACAAAAGCGGCATATGAGAGCGAGGACGCTTTTATATCGGGATTTATTGCCGGTTTCCGTTATCTCATGGGAGAAGTGGCGTATAGCGATGAATTGAATTTTTACAAGTAAGTAAGGTGATTCTAATGATTGGTTGGATAAAGCTTCATAGGAGTGTTCAAGATCACTGGATTTATCAAGAGAAAAGGAAGTTTTCTAAATATGAAGCTTGGCTCGATTTACTCATGATGGCCAGTCATAAAGATAATAAATTCGTTCTAGGAAACGAGCTTTACGAGGTTAAGAGAGGTCAATTCATTTCCTCAATTCGTAAACTTGGTGAGCGTTGGTCATGGTCTAATACCAAGGTAACGCAATTTCTTGACCTGTTACGGAAAGATGAAATGATTGATTTCAAAAAAGACACCAAAAAAACGCTTATAACTATTGTCAATTATGGGGTTTACCATGATTCCGATGAAGAAAAAAAGACAGTGATCGAACACGAAAACGACACGAAAGCGACACAAAAACACACAATCAAGAATGAAAAGAATGTAAAGAATGAAAAGAATATAAATACTTCTCGTCTCAAATATGAAATTTGCGACATGGAGAATGCGGAATTTTTGTTTGAAGAAATTCTCAAAAATAATCCTGATGCTAAAAAGCCCAATCTTGAAAAATGGGCAAATGAATTTAGGTTAATCCGAGAAAGAGATAAACGGACAGACAAACAAATCAAATACTTAATTAAGTGGTCACAACAGGACAGCTTTTGGAGAACCAATATCCTAAGTCCATCCAGCCTTCGAAAACAGTTTGATAGGCTTGTGACCAAGATTAAGAGCGATAAAGAACAGGAGACAGCAAAGAGAACTGTTATACCTAAAGGAGAGGAGTTTAATTTGGATGATTAAAAAACAAACCTTTGAAATCATGTCTCTTATCAAACAATATTTTGATCACTTTGAGATTACACAAGATAAGATTGATTCTTGGCATGAGCTTTTACAAGAAGCTGTATACGAGGAAGTACGCCGCAATCTAATCAACTTTTGCCGATTGAATAAGTTTCCGCCGAAGGTTGCGGACTTGTTGAATGCAAAGCCTGCAACAGTTGACCGGATGAATGCTATTCCCTCTGTAGAGGAAACAAAAGAGTATTTTGCGAAAATGGCTGCTCCTAACGAGCTAACAGATCAAGAGCGGGCATCCATAGAGAAATCAAAAGCAGAAATCAGACGAATGCTTGGGATCGGTGATTAAATGGACACGAAACATTTTTTATACAATATAGATGCGGAGCAGTCCTTTCTAGGGTCGCTCCTTTTAGAGCCTGAACTAATAAAAGACACCCGCATTAGACCGCTCCATTTATCACAGTTCAAACATAGAAATCTATTAGCTGCGATGATTGAACTAGATTCTAAAGGGATCCCGATAGATTTGGTTGCAATCGTCGAGCAAGTAGGACGTGACAACATCGGTAGCGTTGGCGGGCACAAATATTTATCCGACTTAACCGAGTCTGTGCCGACTACCGCCAATATTTCTTTTTACGAAAAGCTTATATTTGAGTATTGGCAAAAAAGAGAAATGAGTAAGATCGCGGAGGAAATTAAGCAAAATGCCGCTCATGAAGATGTGTCCTCAACTATTCAAACGAGCATATCCAATTTAATGCGCTTAGAAGACGCTACAGGCGATGAAGAGGACGGGGCAATACAAAGTGACCTGTTAGACATTTACGAGGAGCTGGCGACCCCAAAAGGCGAAATTACGGGTATGCGAAGCGGCTTTGCAGAGCTAGATCGAATGACGTCGGGTTTTCAAAAACAAGAATTAGTTATTATTGCCGCTCGGCCATCTGTCGGGAAAACTGCTTTTTGCTTAAACGTTGCGGCTAATTTTATGGGTAGTTCATTAAATCAATATAGCGGCGGCGCAGTGGGTATTTTCTCTCTTGAAATGTCACGTAAGCAGCTTCTAAAAAGAATGGCTTCAATTCTTGGAAATATAAATGCAGATGCGATGCGTACGGGGAATTTGACAGCGAATGACTGGAACAAGCTTTCACAAGCAAATGGTATTCTTGGTTCTGCTGATATAAGAATATTTGACCGCCCAGGCGTCACAGTAAACGAAATATGGTCAAAGGCAAGGAAAATGAAACGGGAGTATGCCGGCAAGGATATCTTGATCATTATTGATTATTTGCAGCTGATTACAGGATCAGCAAAACACAGGGGGAACAGAACACAGGAAATAGGCGAAATAAGCCGCATGCTCAAGCATATGGCCCGAGAGTTAGACATTTGTGTTGTTGCTCTTAGTCAGCTTTCAAGGGGCGTTGAACAGCGGCAGGATAAGCGTCCAATGATGTCTGATATTAGGGAATCAGGACAAATCGAGCAGGATGCGGATGTCATTGGGTTTCTTTATCGGGATGATTATTATGACAAGGAAAGCGAAAGTAAAAACATAATTGAAATCATTATTGCAAAACAGAGAAACGGTCCTGTTGGTACTGTCTCACTGGCGTTCATTAAAGAATACGGTTTGTTCCTGAATCTGGAGCGTAGGTTTGACAGTTAGAGATTGGTATCGAGAAGCGCTGCGGCATAATTATTATTCTCTCATTCTGCTGATAGAGTTTTTGGTTTATGAGAAGAAAACCATAAAGCTGCAGGATCCGGAACAGGCGCTTAATTTTTATTTGCAGGAAAGATTTAAGGATAAAATGAACGCTTATTTGTTGGCATATGAGCAGCGGGTTAAAAGGAGGGAAACGGTTTGAGATTAATCAATTTAGACCATATAATTGAAAGAGATAAACTTGTCATAGACACGAAACAGCATGATTGTTTTGCGGTAATTCTATCCAATGGAGCTGCGAGGATGGTCCCACTCCCCACATATGGGGAAACAAAGATCATTACAAATCAAGGCAAGGTTACCCGCGTTAAATGGGACGAGGGTGAATTGTTTAAGTGAATAAATGTCCAAGACGGAAAGCCTGCGGACACTGAACCTACAGCAATAGCGCTGTTTGTTCGGTGTCCTTTTTTATTTTGAATAATCAGGAGGTAAATATGAATCAAATTACATTAAACCTGCCTCAGATTGATGAAGAAGCCACTAAAGCAAAAGCAGAGCAGCTGCTGGATCAATACCGGTTATATCTCTTGCAGGTGCCAGATGATTTTTTACCAAAGGTTACACCAGCTTATAGCATTGTTCTGCCGAGTATTACGAATGAATTTCATTCATCGACAGAAGAGGCAGCATTAAAACGTCTTGATTGGGAGATTCAGCGTGATAAATTTCTAAAAAGGATTCAAAGGGCTGTTAACCGGCTTACTCAAAGAGAACGGCAGATCATTGTCATGCTCTATATGCAGCCGGAAGAATTGTGTGATTATGAAGTTTATACGGAAATGAATATGAGTCATCGCAACTATTACCGAGTGAAGGCAAAAGCTTTCTACAGACTAGCGTTTGCTCTAAGAGAAGAAGTGTACAAGAAGAGGCAGGAAAGTACTTCTTTTTGCTAGAAATGAATGTTAGAAAATGGAGAAAATGATATTATCGTGTTACAGGAGGTGATCCGAATGAGTAGAGGTGCTGGATCAAAGAAAGAACAAAAAGGTATGGTTTGATAACTTTTACAATCACGTATTAGGAGGTGAACAGTTATGAGCAGAGGTGCAACAGGTTCACGTTTAGATCAAAAAGGCATGTATTGAGATTTGTAAAAAGGATGTGTTTCTTTTGAGCAGAGGAATGACAGTAAAATAAGTATGGCACAAATTTGGCACTTTAACGGCACACTATTTTTTAAAAAATAAGGTATTATGGTAATAGGTAATAAATTAAAAGCACTCTCCCAATAGGGCGGGTGCTTTTTCTGTAAAAAAAGAGCAACCAATAGGCTGCTCACTTTGCTCTTTACATAAGTTTACAATTAAAGTTAAAAATTAAGACCTTGGATTTTTATAAAGTCCAAGATGTTCTTTAATTGCATCTTGAAGTAGATGAGAATAATTGATCTTATGCTCTTTTGCAATCTCATCCATCCAACGTGGAATTGTTAATGTTTTCTTAACTGCTGCGTTTTCCATTTCATGACGGAAAGGCGGCATCCAGGTTTCAATTAGTACGATGCATTGACTATCTTCAGTTTTAATTTTCTTGGTCGGTGTTGCTGCAGGAATCTCGTCAGCATCTTGCTCAAGTCCATATAGATGTAATGCCATTGCTTCTTTTGCCATGGTAAGAGCTTCTTCATCTGTATTGCCGCACGTTATGCAACCTGGTAAATCAGGAAATGTAACTGTGATTCCGTCATCGTCATAATCGAAAAGGGCTGGATAGATGTAACGATCTTTTTTCATTTGATGCAAAACCCCTTTTTCATTTTATTATATCATTATTTATTTCATTAACTCCTTTGGCAAGGAGGGCTATTCTAGCCCTGCCTGCTCAAGGATTGATTTTACTGTTCTTTTTGGTAAGTCTTTCTTTGGATGTGGGATAGTCACAAGTCCTTTTTTATGAGGATGTCTAAACTGATGATGACTGCCTTTTACTCGGACTTCGTACCATCCATCATTTTTAATTAGCTTTATTATTTCTCTGGAACTCATTAGATGTTTACCATCTCCTTTCTATAACTTTATTATAACACGTATAAAAATACGTATCAATATTTTTGCGTGAATAAATACAACAGTTTCTTTTTTTGTAAAATTCATTCATAATATCCCTTGGGGGGATAAAAATGACAATACCTAAAGATGAAAAAATAAAAATATTAAATGATTTAATAGAAAAAACTGATTCATTAAAGTTTAACGATGGGGGACGTCTGGACGAGTTACTAAAAGAAAGTGAAATGATAATTAAAAATATCTGTGAAAATTCTTCAGAGTATATAAGTTCTTTAAAATCAGCATCATTTTATCTCTCTTTCTTCCCTTCAGAAAGAGCTGATATGATTAGGCAGTGGCAGAGGGGACAAGAACAATTAACAAATTTATTTAATACAATAAAAAAAGAAATTCAGCTTTTTGAAGATAGAGAACCAATAGATAGTATTGATGAAGTTATTGAAGCAAAAACAAACAGTATTTTTATTGTCCATGGACGGGACGATCTTATGAAACTTGAAGTAGCTAGGGCTTTAGAGACTTTAAAATTAAATCCTATTATATTACACGAGCAACCTAACGATGGTTTAACTATTATTGAAAAGTTTGAACAGAGAAGCGTAGATTGTCAATTTGCAATTGTTTTAATGTCACCTGATGATATGGGTTATCTTAGAGGAAAAGAAAAATCAAAGCAATTTCGAGCAAGACAAAATGTGATTCTTGAATTAGGGTATTTTATCGGGAAATTGGGTAGGAAAAATGTTATGACATTAGTTAAAGATGACCCTTCTGGAAGTTTAGAGATTCCTAATGACTTTGCAGGCGTTGTTTATACAAACTTTGATAGTGGTGGAGGATGGAAACTTCAAATAGCTAAGCAGTTAGCATCTTGCGGATATCAAATTGATGCTAATGTTTTATTACGTAATTAAGGCACCTTGTTAGGTGCTTTTTTATATTCTCTGTAAACTGCTTCCGGTAAATCTCAGGATAGACAATTGGCGGTTAACGGCTTGAGTGCGGGGGCAGTTTAGAAAGAATAAATAGGGGGTGATAGTCCTGCCGTTAAAAAGATGTAATGCGCCAGCCTGCCTCAACTATGTGGACTGGACACAGCGCTATTGTGAGAAGCACAAGGGCTATGCTGACAAGCAATACAACAAAGATGTGAGGTACAACAGGGAGAACAATGGGCTCTATTCCTATTATCATTCGAGAGAGTGGAAGCTTCTCCGAGAACAAAAGCTTAGAGAAAGTAACTATCATTGTGCCGTCTGTGCCTCACAGGGACGTTTAAATAAGTCTCATAGATTAGTAGTCCATCATAAGTTTAAAGAGCTTAGAGACGTTTTAAACGACGATCAGGCACGTAACGATTTAAATAATCTTGAGGTACTGTGTCAGTATCATCATAACCAGATTACATTTGGGTTCCGATAGAATATAATTGGGAGAAAGGGCAAAAGGTGGAATGGTTATGAGAAATATTGAAGAAATTAGGTTTAAGTTGTTTATAAGTGACCAGCTACAAACATTTAAAGAATATGCGGAGTTTGTTGAGAGTAATTTAAGAAGAGAACTCAATGAATATGATGAGTTGTTTAAAAATTATAATATGGAAGCAGATGATTTTCTGGATTGGCATTATGATGAAATAAGTCAATATCGTGATCACTTTCCTTCTATAATGAGAAACTCTTTATTCATTAGCATCTATTCTTTTCTAGAAGATAAGATTATTGATCTATGTAATCAGACTGACGAAACTGGTATCGAATTAGATGATCTAAGAGGGGATGGTATTAAAAGAGCATCTTTGTTTATCAAGAAAGTTAAGAAAGAGAACTTTCCTGACGACACAAAGGAATGGCACTTTATTCAAAATGCCAATAAAATAAGAAATTGCCTAGTTCATTGCGGTGGTGATATAGATAAAGCTAAAAAACCAAACAAGGTAAGGAATGCTGTAAATGAATTAAAGAATGTTACAGAAGGCATTCATAATAATATATTATTAAATGAAAATTTTTGTACTGAATTTATTGATGTAGTAGAGAAATTTTTATGTGATCTTTATAGAATAAATAGTGAAATATTGAAGTCCCCCCTACTTTTTACGGGCCCCAAAAATAAAAGTTTTTAGAATCGGCGCCCCCTCAACTTTGTAAAAAATGTTGAAATGAAATTTTGAAATTTGCTATTCAGGCCGGATTTTGAATACTGAAATATTACGCGCGATCCCTTATTCCATATGAGTTGATCGGCTTTTTTGTCGTTCGCTGATTTTACCGAAATTTATGTGAGGTATTTTGGACGAAAGGTGGTGGTTTTGATTGGCGAGACGAAAACAATTAGCGGAAACGTTAAAAGGACAAATTACCAACGAAGAGCGGGAAGAGCGTCTGCAGCAGGAAGAAAAACTGAAAGATTTTTCGCCCTTGCAAGAAAAGCCACCATACTGGTTGTCCACTATGGCGAAGAATGAATGGCGGCGCATCTACCCGCACATTATCAATTTGCCAATTTCTGAATTAGATTCGACATTGCTTGCGATCTATTGCAACAGCTATGCACAGTATCGAGAAGCGATGGCCGATATAGCCAAAGACGGCCAAGTCATGTTTGAAAAAAACAGCCGGGGTGAGACGGTTAAAAAGAAAAATCCATCTGTGGACATAATGAACAGCATGTCTAAAGAGATCCGGGGTATTGCCGGCCAGCTTGGTCTGTCTCTGGATTCACGTCTACGAATCGTGGGCCTCGACAGCGACAGCGAGGAAGATGATGAGTTTGGAGCAATGGCGATAGATGACGATTGAACATCTTGACCCCGGCACGCTTTACGCGAAAAAGGTTGTCAGCGGAGAAATAACGGCATGTAAGAAAGTCATAAAAGCCTGTCAGCGTCACCTGAGAGATTTGGAAAGAGCAGCTGACCCGTCTTATGAATATGAATATGAATACAGACCAGAAAAGGCAAAAAAGGTCATTAAGTTTCTTGAGATGCTGCCAGATATATCAACGGGAAAGCCCACAAAGCTGGCTTTGTTTCAAAAGTTCATTGTGTACATGCTCTATGCTTGGAGGAATAAAGAGACCGGCTTCCGGCGATTCACCAAAGCGTATATAAGCATGGCGAGAAAGGGCGGTAAATCTGTACTCGTTGCGGGTCTATCACTATACGAGTTGATTTACGGCGAAGCACCTAAGTTTGACAGGCAAATTTATGCGACAGCTAATTCAAGAGGCCAGGCGAAAACCGTCTTTAAAATGATTTCGATGCAGCTTAAAAAGATACGAAGTAAATCGAAATTCATGAGGAAATGGACAAAGATTATACAAAATGAAATCCGGTACCTGAAAGATGACTGCGTCATTATGCCTTTATCGAGGGATACCGATAACTTGGACAGCTTGAACGTTCTTATTGGAATTCTCGACGAGTACCACACAGCGTCCAACACGAAAATGATGGAAGTCCTTGAGTCTTCCCAAGGTCAGCAGGACCAGGGCCTTATCTTAATCATTAGTACAGCCGGCTTTAAGCTGAACGGCCCCATGTATTCGCAAGAGTATCCTTATGTTGACGATATTCTAAGTGGTCGTAAGGAAAACGAAAACTATTTTGCGATTGTCTATGAACAGGATGACGAAGAGGAAATTTACGACGAAAGCACTTGGATAAAAAGCAATCCACTACTTGAGGTGGAGGGGCTACAAAAGAAAATCTTGAAAAACCTCCGCAAGAAATTGAAGGAGGCTCTTGATAAAGATGATCTAAACGGTACACTCGTAAAAAACTTTAATATATGGCAGTCTGCTTCCTCTGAAAGCTTTATCAACGGGAACGATTGGAAAAAGCGCGGTGTGGATGCTGCGCCTGACATTACAGGGAAGCCGGTTTACATAGGGATTGATTTATCACGAACAGATGATTTATCAGCCCTTGGCTTCATTTATCCGTTAGAGGATGAAAATGAGACATTTTATGTGGACAGTCACTCGTTTGTTGGAACAAAAGGTGGACTGGATAATAAAATTGAGCGTGACAAACTGGACTATCGTACTCTCGCGAAAGCCGGATACTGCACAATTACGGACAAAAAATCCGGAATCATTAATCTGCAGCAGGTTGTGGATTATATGATCAATCATATTAAAGAATTTGATTTACAAGTAAAGGGAATCTTCTTTGACCCTTACAATATCTCTTTATTCTTAAATGAAATTGAGAAATATGGCTATGAAGATGTGCTGATTGAAGTTCGTCAAGGTCCTCGCACATTATCTGAACCAACAAAAGATTTTCGTTTGAATGTATTCGACGGAAAAATCATACACAGCAAGAACCCATTACTTGATACGGCGATGCACAATGCAATGCTGAAAAAAGTGAATGATACGATTCAAATTGACAAAGCGCTATACAGGGAAAAGATTGACCCTGCAGCGGCAATGATGAACGCACACACGGGCGCTATGTACCATTACAAACAAGAGGAATTTGATTGGAACTCTTATTACGAAAGCGAAGAATTTACTCTTTAGGGAAGGAGGGGGCGCCATGAAAATCGGAAAAATAAATACCTTTTTGTTGGGAGTATGTCAGTTTATTAAGTTGAACTTGCATACTCTTTTATTTTTGGCAGGCTTGTTTGTTATCAGCTATGGGGTTTTCATTCTCCATCCAGTAGCCGGCTTTATTGTGGCAGGTCTTTTTCTCGTTCTTATTGCCTTCTTACTGAATCCAAAAGAAGAGGAAGGGAGGTGATTAAGTGGCATTCTTTCGATCGTTAGATAAGCAGAGCCCAGGAGCACGAGAGTTCAATGAAATTATTGTTGGTTTGGACGGCCTGTCTTACACGTCTGTAAGTGCAATAAAAAACAGCGATGTGTTCACTGCGATTCTTACACTATCTTCTGATATTGCGGCGTCTCCAATTATGGTTTCTCATAATGGTGTAGAAGAAAAGAACTCTGATCTATTCAGGCTGCTGAATGAGAAACCCAATGATTATTATTCGGGGTACTTTTTCAAATTCATTCTTGTGGCTAACGCACTAATGAATGGACAATCATACGCCGAAATCATCCGGGACAAAGAAGGAACGCCCTTGGAGCTTATCCATATGCGGAACAGTGAAGTCTATGCCGAGCAGCTGCAGGACCGGAATGAAATACTGTACCGGTATTATCCGTCTGGCGGCAAAGAAAGAGTCTTGAAGCCAGAAAACGTCCTGCACATTAAATTTTTCAGCCTGGACGGTATAACGGGGATGAGCCCTCTTTCCAGTCTAAAGCATGAGATTGAAAGCCAAGAGGCTGGAAAACGGCTTGTTACGGATTTTTTTAGAAGAGGCGTCAATTTAAGCGGTATTGTCAACATGAAAAAAGGTCATTTGTCTCCTCAAGCAAAGGACAAGATTCGTGATGAATTTGAAAAAGCAAACTCAGGGATAAAAAATCAGCAGCGCGTGGTTGTGCTCGACGAAAATATGGAGTTCAGCCAGTTAGAAATTAATACGAAAGTGCTTGAGGTTGTTAATAATTACACGCATTCAACAAAGCAGATCGCCAAAGTGTTTGGACTGCCCGCCCATAAGCTGGGTATTGAACAAGTCAATACATCGCTGGAACAAGCTAACCTGGACTATCTGACAAATACATTATCAAACTATTTCACGGCCATTGCCTCAGAACTGAATTTCAAAATGCTGCCGTATCCTTTAAACCTACAGCTGAAATTTCAATTCGACACACGGCGATTTAGAGAAACAGACGCGAAAACAAAGCGTGAGAACGTTATTGCCTTGCTGCAAAACGGTATTTTCTCTCTCAATAATGCCCTGGCTGAGTATGGTTACGAGCCAATACCAAACGGGGACAACCGTTACATGAGTTTAAACTATGTGAACATTGATTTGATGGACGAGATTCAGAAAGCAAAAGCAAAGAGCCTGCCGATCTCGTCAGCAGGTGAAGGAGGTGAGGGGAATGTCTAAGGAAGTAGAAATTAGAACGTCGCAGGAAGGGGCTTTAAAAGCTCATTCAGACGATGACGGTCCAAAAGTGATTAGTGGTTATGCTTTAAAGTTCGGCACCCGCAGCCACAATTTGGGCGGCTTTATTGAAATGATTGATAATAGGGCTCTGGATCAGACAGACATGAGCGATGTGCGGGCATTAATTGATCATGACCCGTCCAAGATTCTCGGGCGTACGTCTGCCGGCACGCTTAAGCTTGAAGTTGATGACATCGGCTTAAGATTCGATGTTACTTTACCGAATACACAGTACGCAACAGATTTATACGAAAATCTGCGGGTTGGTAATATCTCAAATTGTTCTTTCGGCTTCATGCTGGGGAAGGATGGAGACAGTTTTACTCGTGACCAGGAAACCGGCTTGCCGTTGCGGAGCTTGAGAAACATTTCAAAGCTTACAGATGTGTCAGTCGTTACTTATCCGGCTTATGAAGACACTGACGTAACAATTGCCAAACGGAATTTACAGCAGTACGAGGAAAGAAACCGGAATCCAGAAAAAGAAAAGCTGCTGCTGCAGCTGGATCTATTAAAAATGGGATTGTAAAAGCACTCGAAAACCGGGTGCTTATTTTATTTGAAAAGGAGCAAACACATGTTAACTGAAAAAATTAAGGAATTACGATCACAGATTATTAAAAAACAAACGGCCATTAATACAAAAATCACAGATGCCCAAAAACGAGCAGAGGAAGACAAGCTGGACGAAGCTACAGCTCTGAAAGGTGAAATTACCTCCTTGAAAGAAGAGCTTGACGGTCTGCAGAAAAAGCTTGCGGAGTATGAAGAGTTAGCAGGACTTAAACCGGAGAACCAAGCACCAGCTGGGGGTAAAGAAGAAGATGACGAGGAGAAAAGATCAATGCATGGCGGTGGCTTCCGTACAATCATAAAACCAGCTAAGACAGAAGAGGTAAGAGCTTTTGAAGAGTTTCTACGTTCTAAAGGAGAACAGAGGGACGGGTTGAAATCTGATGGCGCTGAGGCGATTATTCCAATTGATGTAATTACTAAGCCACAACAGGAACCGGAAGATGTTGTGGATCTTGCCGCAATTGTTAATAACGTGAACGTAACAACTGCCTCTGGTAGTTATCCGGTACTAGCAAACGCTGATACGGGTCTAGTTTCTGTGGCGGAATTAGAGAAAAATCCTGAATTGGCCAAACCTAAGTTCAATAAAGTACCTTGGACCGTAGAAACATATCGCGGTCATCTGCCTATTTCTCAGGAGGCTATTGATGATTCGGGTGTGGATTTGACTGCTATTGTGGCAAATCATCTGCAGCAGGTTAAACGTATCACGAAAAATACAAAAGTGGCGGAGGTTCTGCGATCATTCCCAGCCAAATCAGTGACAGGTACAGACGAAATCAAACGCATTTTAAATGTTGATTTAAAGCAAGCTTACGCCAGAAATATTGTTGCGACTGCATCAGCGTTTCAATTCCTTGATACGTTGAAAGATAAAAACGGCCAGTACATTTTACGTCAGGACATTTCTACGCCAACAGGAAAGATGCTGCTTGGTAGTCAGGTCAATGTTGTAGACGATACTGTTTTAGGCGAGAAAGCCGGCGACGCGGTTATGTTTATCGGAGACTTGAAAAAAGCCGTCTTCTTCGCAAATCGTGTGGAGGCTACGGCTAAATGGGTTGAGAATGACGTTTACGGTCAAGTCCTTTCCCTGGCAGTTCGTTTCGATGTGAAAAAAGCTGATGAGAAAGCCGGCTACTTTGTCACTATTAATCAAACGACAACTAGCACAGAAGACCAGTCAGCGGTAGACGTAGGTCAATAAAAAATAATTGAAAAGGATGATTGAAAATGGCGGAAGAATTCCTAAATAAAAGTGGAAACGTTTGGACAGCATCGGAGATGGACACGGACGGTAAACCGACAACACGGGTTTACCTTGGCGGAAACAGTGAAGAAAATCCTTTATTTATTAAGGGAATGCAGGGAGAACAAGGTCCAGCAGGTCCTAAAGGCGATCCGGGAGAACAGGGACCCAAAGGAGACACGGGCCCACAAGGTCCTCAAGGAAAGACAGGCGCCCAGGGTCCTCAGGGTGAAGCTGGTCCGCAAGGTCCTAAAGGAGACAAGGGCGATTCAGGTAAAGACGGCTTTGGGACGGAAGAGCAATACAATGAACTTGTTTCACGCATTGAAGCCTTGGAAAAAGCAGCACAAGCAAAATAATGACGTAATGGGACGCATACCGGCGTCCCTTTTTGTTTGTAAAGGAGTGTTGGAATGACGCTTGAAGAATTAAAGCTTGCGATGCGTATAGATCACAATTTTGATGATGGGTTTATCCAGCGGCTGAAAGATGCTGCGGAAGAATATATAAAAGATGCCGTAACGCTTTCGCCAAACAGGGATGCTTTCTTTCAAAACAACCCTAAATTTGATACAGCTGTCATGTTCCTGGTCGGTGCCTGGTATGAACAGCGCGTATCCTCAATGGACAAAGCGTTGCAAGAAATACCTTTCGGCGTAACAAACTTTATTCAGCAATTCAGAGGGGCGTATACAGATGGAATTTAGCCGGCTCAATACACGCATCACTTTTGTTACACGAAAGAACGGGAAGGACCCGGAAACCAGGGAGAACATTGAGGTAAATGAGCCCTTATTTTCTTGCTGGGCTGAGATAAGAGAACAGAAGTTAAGAGAAAAGCTCACGACAGCTGGCACCTTTTTAGAAAACAGCCTTACGTTCATTATTCGCTATCAGCAAGTTAAGAAGGCGACCAATAACATGCACGTTCTTCATGATGATGAGCTTTATGAAATAAAAGACATTCTCCCAAACTCTCAGGATAAAAACCTGATCAATGTGTTTGCGGAGAAGGTGAGCTGATGGCGCGACAAGATGACGGAATCGCCGGCATAGAAAAAGAGCTCGATAAGCTTGCTAGAAAAAATACCAAGGCAGCCAAAACAGCCGTGCAGGCAGGCGCTCAGGTATTTGCTGAGGCTTTGGAACGTAACACACCCCCAGGCAGAGACAGTAGCCACAAGATGCACATGAAAGATAACGTGGTGTATTCAAAGGCGAAGGAAGACGGGGAGATATATGCAAGTGTGGGTTATGGAAAAGAAACAGCATCCCGCCTGCACTTCTCTAACTTTGGAACGATCAAGCAGCCCCCGCAGCATTTCATTGAGAGGACATCAAACGAAATGGAGCAGACGGTTTTACAGATCGTGCAGCAAGTTTACATGAGGGAGCTGGGACTATGATGCTTCCCATTCAGGAAGTCGAAAAGCTTTTAAGTGAAAACGAAAAACTTACTTCTCTTGTGGACAGTGACCGGATATTCCTGGTCTTTGTTCCAGAAGAAGATCAGGACATAGAAAAGGCCCCAATGATTCGCATTAACGAGCTTGAGAGCCGCAGAAAAGACTATACAGACGACAAGGCCCAAACCTTTGAGGTTGATATCCAAATAGATTTATGGACCAAAACAATAAAGGATGCTCAGGCTATTCAGCCAGTGATTGATCAGATCATGGCAGAGAACGATTATAAGCAATATGCGTCAGCCTTTGACCGTGACCCAGATATTGCTTTGTATCGGTACGCTCGGAGATACGGGGCCACGAAATTAATTGATATTCAAAAAATAAACATAGAAAAGGAATGATATGAATGGCCCGTACGGGATTAGATGGCATTAAATATTCTGAGGTTGGTGAAGACGAAAAAGCAATTCAGATTAAGAGTATGCCAGGTGCAATCGAATCGAAACTAGATGTCCCAACTGAACTAGCAACTCTGCATGCTGATGACGGTATTTTTGCGGTGAAAAGTTCCGGGGTTGGGGAAGCGAAATTAGAACTGAACCTGGCTGACCTTACCACAGAAATGAAAAAAACACTTTTAGGTGTGAAGGTTGTCGATGGTATTGAAGAGTACCATAAAGATATGGAGCCTCCTTACGTGTGCATCACGTGGCGGCAACGTCACCATGAGAAAGGCTATGTGTATTACGCCCTGTTAAAAGGGAAGTTCGGTCCTCCGTCTGCAGATGGGAAAACAAAAGAGGATAAGGTCGATTTCCAAACAGATTCCATAGAGGGACAGTTCATGCCTCGCAAATTTGACGGTAATGTATTCCTGATTGGTTATGATCATAATGAAGGGTTCACACTTGAAAAATTCTATCAACGTGCTTACGGGATGCTTCCAGATGGAATGACAACAGATGAAGTCAGCGCAGATTTAGGAAAATAAAACGGGCAGCCGGACAGCGGCTGCTTTTTCTATAAAAATTAAAAGGTGGGTTTCACAATGGTGAAAGCAATTTTAAAAGATTATGCACTAGCTGAAGTAGATGAAAACGGCGATATTGTATCTGTTCCAGAAAAAACATTTGTTCAGCCAATTGTTACAGCAAGGTATACGTATAGAGCTTTAGAAATACATGCAAATGCAATGGACGAAGAATCTGGCATGACAGAGCATGATGTAATGAATGATATGATGGCTCTCGTCTTAGATATATTCAAAAATCAATTTACCTTTGATGATATTTTAGACGGTGTTCAATCTGATGATTTATTTGATTGGCTCAGAGATATTATTGATCAGGTTATGGTTAAAGATAAAAAAAAGGCTCAATTGAAGAAGAAGGCCGAGCAAGCTCAAAAATAACAGGGAAACCAATGACCTACAGGGACTACCTTAACAGGATGAAGCAGATGTATCTTGACTTGATGGAGAATGGATACAAGCTTCATGAAATAGATGAAATGGATATACAACGTTTCTTTGATCTTGCAGACTACAAGCACGAGGAAGAAAACAAACTAGTCCCTGCTTATCAAATATTCGGCGTGACTTTGTAAAAGGGTGTCTGGAAAGACGCTCTTTTTGTGTTTCTAAAAAACGATAGAAGGGAGGTAACTATTTGGCGACAGAAGGTAGACCGATAGGAAATTTAGTCATTAATACCACGCTAAACGATGCAGGAGTAAACAGAGGGATAACCGGTCTGAGAAATAACCTCAAAACAGCGCGGACAGCCACAAAAGCAACTGTTCAAGAGTTTAAAGCGATGGGTGACGAACTCACGGCCAGCAAAAAGCAGGTTGAAGGTTTATCAAATGAGCTTTCCATTCAAGAGCAGATAGTGGAAGAGTACCGGAAGTCTTACGAGAAACAGGTTGAGCTATACGGCGAAGGCTCACAGCAGGCCCAGAAATACGCCCAGCGGCTCAATACGCAGATTCAATCGTATCATTCTCTCGAAGGGTCTCTGCGGCGCGCACAGATGCAATATCAACGGTTGGAGCAAGCCCAAAACCAAGCGAGTGAAAGCGCCGAGGGGTTAACGGATAGCCAAAGAGAGATCGGCGACGCGAGTGGTGAGGCTGGCGGGAAAGTATCCAAATTCAGTTCTTTTATCAAAGTTGGTCTGGTTGGTGCGTTGACTGCAGGCGTTGCTGGTGTTGGAGCTCTTACGGCTGCAATCGGCGGGCTTGGTGCAAAAATGGCCCTTGATACACAGGCGGCTCAGGGAGAAGTACGGGCTCAATTAGGGCTTACGGAAAAAGAGGCTCAAAAGGTAACAAGCTCGGCAAAAAGATTATGGGCTGATGGTTTCGGCGACAGCGTTGGGGATGCTAAAAACGCAATCGTCAATGTAAAACAGAACGTAAAATCATTAAAGGGTGCAACCGACGAAACGGTAAAAGAAGTTACGAAGGGCACCATGACCATTGCCAAAGCTTTCGACCAAGACGGAAACGACATTACTAAGTCAATCAACGCGATGCAAAATTCATTTGATGGACTTTCCTCTGATGCTGCTATGGACATGATCACTAGTGGTTTTCAAAAGGGTCTTGATTATTCTGGGGAGTTCTTAGATTCCATTAACGAATATTCCAATCAGTTTGCGTCTGCAGGGTTCTCTACACAAAAAATGTTCTCAATCTTTCAGGCCGGCGCCGAATCCGGTGCCTTCCAGCTGGATAAGGTCGGGGATCTGATCAAAGAAATGAATATACGTTTGTCCGATGGAACTGCAGATGAAGCGATGCAATCCCTATCAAGTCACACCCAACAGCTATATGCAGAATTTAAAAAGACGGGTAAGGGTGGCGACCAGGTTTTCACGGCCGTTATGAAAGACATTGACGGCATGAAAAATAAAAGCGATGCCTATAAAATCGGTCAGCAGATTATGGGCACACAGTTCGAGGACTTAGGACAAAAAGGCGTGTCAGCTCTCGCTAACGTAAAGAGCAGCTTTTCGAATGTGGACGGAGCAACGAAAAAAGCTGGCCAAGCCCTTCAAGATAATTTTGGGACAAGGCTTAAAAAGATTGGCCGTTCTGCCCTGACATCGTTAGAGCCTATTGGAAATGGGGTCCTAAGCTTGCTCGAACCCGTCATGTCTGGCTTAGAGTCTGGCATGAAAAGCCTTGAACCGACTTTTAACAATATCGCGAATGCCGGAAAAAATCTTAAGACTATTTTCTCTGGCATAATGGACGTTTTCAATGGTGATACGTCAAAAGGTGCCGATAAACTGATGGACTTTTTCCCAGTGTTAACGGTCCAGACCATTATCGACGGGATAAACAATATTAAGACGGCTTTTTCGGGCTTTAAGCAGCAGGCACAGCCCATCATATCCAACATGAAGGCAAGCTTTGACGCCATGAAGCCGACCTTTTCGGCTCTCGGCACTATTGCATCCCAAGTTTTTGGAACCCTTGGCCCTCTGGTCAAACAGGCACTGGGCGGCGTGATGTCGTTCATTGGTCAACTCACTGGGCAGTGGAAGTCTTTCTGGCAGCAAAACGGTTCAGTGATCACTCAAGCCCTTCAAAATGTGTGGTCGATCGTCCAGTTTGTCATGCCGGCAGTACTTGCGATCATTAAATCTGTATGGGGCAATATCAAGGGTGTGATCACCGGCGCCATGTCTGTAATTCAGGGCGTTATCCTCGTTTTTTCTGGGTTATTGACCGGGAATTTTTCGAAAATGTGGGAAGGAATTAAGAAAATATTCTCTGGCGCGATAAAAGTTGTCTGGAATGCTATCCAACTTTCATTTTTCGGCAAGATTCTTGGCGGCGCTAAGGCACTCGGTGCTGGCTTAAAGGGCATTTTCCCAAAAATGTGGGGCTGGATTAAAAGTTTGTTTAAAGATGGAGCCTCAAATGCGGGAAAAATGTTCACATACCTTAAAGACAAAGCGTTTAAAATTGTCGGCGATATGAAAGACGGCATTGTTAAGAAATTTTGGGATATCGTCGATGCTGCCAAGTCATTGCCTAAGAAAATGGGTGATGGAATTAAGAGCATGGCAGGCAAAGCATGGGACGGAATAAAGGCGTTTGGAAACCAAACGCTTCGCGGATTCGGTAAAATCATCAATGGCTTTACTCAGCAGGGTATCAACTGGATCCTAGGAAAAATCGGGGTTGATACTAAAATCCCTAAATGGGAAGTACCGCAGTATGCAAATGGTACTGGCGGGCATCCAGGAGGCCTAGCCATTCTCGGTGATGGTAAGGGCTCAAATGCTGGACCAGAAGCTTTTATAACCCCTTCGGGTCACATGGGACTGAGCCCTGCGACTGATACGCTGATGAACCTTCCTCAAGGAACACAAGTCATGTCAGCGATTGACACTAAAGCTTTTCTTTCGGGGGTACCGGCTTATGCAAACGGAACGAAGAAGAAAGAAGGATTTATTTCAAAGATGTGGAATGGAGCAAAGGCAGCCGTTGGAAAAGTGAAAGACCTTGCTTTAGATGTATTTGACTATATCAGCAACCCATCAAAACTCGTCAAAAAGGTTATTGAAAAGCTGGGGTTAAAACTGCCTAAAGTAAAAGGCATTACCGGCGATGTTCTAAAGGGCTCATTCTCCCTTATTAAAAAGAATTTTGTTAATTTCATCAAAGATAAGTTTGGAGAATCAAGCAACTTTGGTGAGGGCGGCACGGAAGCCGTCAAAAAGTGGGTTGCTAAAGCCTTAAAGATAAAAGGGCTGGGATCAGAGTATGCCTCAGCGCTTGAAACAATAGCAATGAAGGAATCAGGCGGCAACCCGAATGTTGTGAATAGATGGGATTCAAACTGGAAAGCTGGTCACCCATCACAAGGTTTAATGCAGTTTATCCCGAGTACCTTCAACGCCAATAAGGAACCAGGGCACGGAAATATCAAAAATCCAGTTGACCAGATCCTTGCCTCCATTAACTATCTGAACAGCAGATACGGCGGAATCTTAAATCATCCTGGCTTGAAGGCTATGGCGCACGGCGGCCGTTATGTCGGATACGATAAAGGCGGATTGATTACCCGTGATCACATGGCCGAGGTCCATAAAGGGGAAATGCTGCTGCCGTTGCGTCAATTTAGGCGCAGCCAAGCTCATAAGGTTCTCAGCCAGGCGGGCAAAATGGTTGGGTATGAGCCGGAAAGCCGGTCAAGCTCAAGCGATGCAAACGCATTGCAAACGATGGTGACTCTGCTGCAGCAACAAAACAGTAACCAGCAAACCGAAATTAATCTGTTGAGCCAAACGGTGAGACTATTAACGCAGCTTGTGGCAAAGGATCCTAAGATGGTATTAAGCGTACAAGAATTAAACAAAGTCCAAGACGATGTTTACAACAAAGAAAGGAATCAAAAGGGATTGCTGAACAATGTAAGCTTCTCTTAGGAGAGTGGTAGGTTGATAAACTATGATCTAATAATAGATGGCAAGTATTTAAGCGAGACTCTTGATGGCGTCTCGCTTTCATCATTTAGACCGGAGGCGCCAGTGTTCGAAAGGCAGACGGCAGGAACAAGCGCGCTCATTAACGGGACGATGATGCTTAAGCAGGGGAACACGGGGCGTTACACAGAAAGAAAGATCAACATAAAAGTGCTTGTGGAGGCAAATAGTTCTTTTCAGTTCCAGATCAAAAGGGATGCCGTTTACAACCTTTTTGTAAGAGAGGATCCCTATTATGTGATCAATACGCAGCAGCCTTATAAACGATGGCTTGTTACGTGTGATGACGCATTTTCCATCTATCAAGAAAACGGCAAAAAGTATCAGGAAGTGGACATCACGTTGACGGCCATTCAGGGACTTGCTGAGTCTTTAAATGACAGCACTGCATCTATGGAATTGAAGGACGAAAAGTTTCACTTGGGTATGAATATCCGGCGGGATTCAACCCCTGTGTTTCACTTTCAAAATAAAAATTCTTTTGTAGTGGATAACATAGGGGACGTAAAATTGGACCCGATTAACTACAATTACAACGTCGAAATGTATCTGCAGGGTACTGATATTTCAATCACTAATATCACAACAAATGAAACCCTGACGCTGAACGGAAAATTTTCAAAAACAGATAAGATAACGCTTTTGAAGCATCACATTTTGAAGAACTCTACGCCTATTTCCGATAGGAGTGGGCGGTTCCCGACTCTTGCAGCCGGCCAGAATCAATTTAGGATTGCGGGTGCTACCTACAGCGATATCCGATTCATTACACACTTTTATTATAAATAGGGGGTGATGCTCTGTGAATCAGATGTTTGTTCATGACATTAAAACTGGCCAAAAATATGAGCTCATTTATGTTGAGCCAAAAGTGAATGATGATGTCACTGGGAAAAAGGATTTGTCTTTTTCGATTACCTTGACTGAACACAATCAGATCCCTTTCAATGCTTTAGTCGGAAGAAATTTTATTATGATCGACGAGATGCGGTATAAAAAGCAGCAGTATTTCATTAACACGCCCACCATTAAACAGGAAGGGGCTTTGCTGACTAAAGACATAACAGCCACACATATCTATTCCTTTAGGGCGGCCAAGCATGTTGTTCACGAGACGATAGAAGGTACAAAAACTCTCAATGAAGCTCTTAAGCACGCAGTGAAAGGCAGTGAAATCACATTTGCAATTATGCCGGACGCGAAGGGAATCGGAGCCAAAAAGCTGGAGGGTTTCGGCAATAAAAAGACCTCTGAGCTGATGGATGAAATCATTTCTACCTTTGGGGTGGAGATCATCCCGGATAACACGCATTTATACATTTATAAAAAAGCCGGCAAAGAGATAGTGAAAAGGTTGGATAACCTTTCGAATCTCACGTCTTTACAGATCACAACAAGCGAAGATAACACCACAACACGGGTGAAAGGCTACGGGAAGCTCAAGGAAGATAAAGACATTCTGGGTGATCAGTCGATCCCCTACGATTCCAAAACAGGAACCTGGGCGTATGATAGCTCATTAAAAGCTGATTATACGAAGAAAATAGGAGCCACGTTTTCTTTCTCCTTCACAGGGACAGGTTTTAAATTTAAAACCCTAGTGTCGAAGCTGGGCGGTAAATGGGAATTTAAAATAGGCGATCAGACGAAAGCCATTTCTGTCTATAAAGATTCAGCCCCGACAGAAAAAGAGTTTGATATCATTCGCGGCCTGGACAGCAAGACTTATAAGGTAGTTGCTACTTTTAAAGGCAGGGACAGCAATAACCCAAATACCAAAGGCGCAAAGAAAGCCGATCCGGTCATGTACCTTCTGCGCGGCAACATTATCGGGGTGTACAGGACTTTCAAGAATGAGGATGAAAAGTATGTCTTTCCTCCGGTTACCTATGTTCATCCAGAGGAAAAAAAGTTTCTCATAAACGGGCAGCCATCTTGGGCGGAACCGGTCACGGATGATTCAATCACGACAAAGGATGACATGATTAAGCTGCTTAAAACCAAAGTCAATCCTTATGCAGAGGTGTCCTATGACGCCGACTATGTGGAATTGTTAGATCAGGCCCTGGCTGATATAGAAGAGCCGGTTATGGCAGGGGACACCATTCGTGTATATGCTGATACGCCTCTAAACGGGATCACTTTTGATGGGAAGCTGAGAGCAACAGGGGCCTCATACAACCCATTAAGACCAGAACAGCCCTCTGACCTGACAATTGACGGGAAACGAAAAAGCCGTGTAGACATGGAAATTGAAGAGAAAAAGCGAGCGAAGAATCAGGAGCAGGCTATCAAGAATTATCAAAATCAATTGGCTTCTGGGCTTGCTGAGATCAATCAAATAAAGCAAAGTCTGGCGAATACGCAGGCCTCACAGCAGACCACATATACTTTCTCTTTGCAATTCTTAGATGGTGAATGGTCTGTGTCTAATGGCGAGGGTTTTGCTTCCTTGGCAGTTGGTATCCTTTCTTTGAATACGGATGAGGATTATGCAATCCAGTATGTGACCGGCGATGCCAATTCCATTATGAAAGAGGCAGGCTACACGTTGTATACCGAAGATGTTGACACGGACATCATTAATATAACCCTTTATAAAGACGGGAAAATAAGTGATCCTCTGGGCGTTCCTGAAGGTTCAAAAGTGAAAATTCTTATAGTAGGACAGAAATAGAGGTGAAAACATGACGCTTTATCTTAATAAGAGGCACGGGGATGCTCCAAACGCTAAACTCTTTACTCAGCTGGACGATAACGCCAAGGCAACCGAAACGGAAGTCAATCTGCTAAACAATAAATTTAAATATCATGAAAGCTCACAGACCGCCCACAAATCAAGTCAAATTGATCACGGCGGTCTCTCTGTTTCTACAGAATTAGAAACGATGAAAAAGCGTTTCGCCAACGTGATTACTAAAGCAGACGGCACAAATGTAAAAGAGGTTCTGGACCTCCGTATAAACCGAGAAGGTAAAGAATTTGACACGGCAAATGAGCGTGTTGTGGAGATTGAAAAATCACTCTCTGACCTTGATGCCTCTGTTCAAAAAGAATATGGGTTCGATTACACGACAATCCCGCCCGTTTATCATACGAGTTTGAACCTTGCAGATAAAACGGTGCTGCAGTGTTTCGTAATCGACGAGAAAACAGGCGATATATACGCGACGCAGGTGGGAAGTGGCAACACAGATCAAAGTCAAAACTATGTCATTACCCGGATGAATAAAAATGGCGTAATGCTTGATAGCATGACAGTCGTTCACGGCGGGCATGGCACCACAATCGGGCTTGAACGAGAAAACGACAGAATGTATATCTGGTCAAATTATGAGGTAGTTGATTCACATGGTAGCTCAATCGGTCATGACCTAGTTCGGTTTCCCTACACAGCCGGGGCAACGATTAACGGAGGAAATGGCGGCATCAAACGGTTTAATAAATTCACTGATCTATATGCGATTCCAGTTATTGATCAACAAAACGGTTTGATTGCCTTGCGTTTAAAAGACAGCAACGATGACAGCGTTGTGCAGCTGCGTAAATTGAATGATGTGAAAAACGGTATTGATAACCTGCTGGGAGAAGTGACAGTTCCAAACGATTTGCATTACCTGCAGGGCTTTACTATCGACGGATACGACTTGTATTGGTACACAGGAGACACTAACAGCGTCACCTATCCGGCTGAATTGTCTTTGTTCAGCTTCAAAGATGGAAAGCTTAAGAAACGAATTACATGTGATTTTGGCCGGGGCCCTGATGGGAAATACGAGGGGGATTTTCGGGAGCCTGAGTCTGTGTTTCTTTATAAGGATCCAATGACAGGGAAGAAATCGTTATTCGCAGCAATTGCAACCGGTACAGTGGGAAAGCGCTTGGCAAAAGTCTATGCGTATCATTCCAAAGACAATGCGGCTGCATTTGCCACAGACTTATCACAAGGGTTTCAAGGTTACCCATTGACCAAAAACAATGGATTCGCAAAGAGTCTGCCTGATGGACTGACAAAACTCAAAGACTTTCGCCAAGTGGGTTACTATTACATGAAAACAGCAGAAGCAAACAAGATGACAGATCATCCGGCCGGCGGCGATGCGGGATGGTGGCTTCAAGTTGCACCGGCTGACGGTTCCGGTTCTGTTATTCAGACGCTTACACGAAATTCCACAGGGCGATCAATTAAAATTTTCACTCGGGTTGTAACTGGAACGGGGGTTGCCGGGGAATGGGCGGAGCTTATGTCCAGTCAAGATTTGGATTGGACGAACCTGCCCTTGAAAAACGGGGCTTCGAATCCTGATTCTAATGATAAATTGCAATATGCCATTAACGGCGGTCTTGTTTATTTGCGTGGAAGGGTTAAAATTCCGGAAACGGACGGGGTAATATTTGCAGTTTTACCGGCAGGAGCTAGACCAAGTAAAGCTTGGTATGACGGCTGTCAGGTCGCTGGAACAACAGGACAGCGCAAAATAGACGTGCGTGCAAACGGGGAAGTTGTTGCCTATGGATTCGCGGTAAACAGTGTGGACGCGGTCACTTACACATACCTAAATATTGTCTTCCCAATAGGGTAAGGAGGGGGATTCATGATTTATAAAGATGCTGCGATAAGTGCCTTTGTAGGCACTAGCTCAAGCAGCAGGACAACAAACATACATTTTAGTACACAAGATATAGGGACGGCCAAATTGACATTTAAAGTGTTCAAAGATGGCGTCCCTTTACCTTTGTCCGCGGTTACTGGAAAGCTTGTTATGGTAATGGCCGACGGCAGTAAATTCATCAAGAATATTATGATCGTCGATAGGCTGAAAGGCATTGCGGAATACGTTTTGACAAGTGAGGAAATCAAGCATTCCGGCAAAGTTCAAGCGTCGCTTAATCTGTATTACGACAATAAACAGTCACTTGGCATCACGCAGTTTACTTTTCAGATAGACAAAGACCTCATTGACACGGATATTGTACCAATTGCCGAGTATTATATTGAGGATTTTGAGACATTGAGGCAGTCAGTTGAGGCGATAGTGGCAGACCTTCAGGAGAAATTTAAAGATCTGGATAATGTTGAAACGAAGACAGGCGCACAGGAAAAAGCCGATGCTGTCCAGTCAAATTTAGACGACCATACAAGCGACAAGTCCAACCCTCACGGCGTTACAAAAAGTCAAATAGGATTGGGCAATGTGGACAATGTGAAACAAGCTTCTAAACAAGATTTTGACCTGCATGTATCGGATGCAGCCAAACACATTTCTTCTAGCGAGAGAACAAAGTGGAATAACGGTCAAAATTTCAGAATAACGGCAGAGAACGGGACACAGAAATACAACCTCAAAGAGGGCTCTTTTTATGATTCGCTTAAAGATGTCGGGACTGTCTCTTTTTATGGGACCAACGCTGTCACAGATAACCCGTCATCATCAAGCTTGCGCGGTCTGCAGCTCGTTGGTCAGCCTGGTATTGGCATAGGATATGCCGTGGACGTGAATGGGAATGCTTGGTGGTTCTATTACAATTCGAATCATACGAAAATCAATTGGTTTCCGGTAGAGTCCATCGCGGGTGCTCAGTCGAAGGTAGATGCTCACGCAAATAGAAAGGACAACCCGCACGGCGTAACAAAAGCGCAAGTAGGTTTGGATAAGGTGGATAATGTTCAGCAGGCTTCATTAGCAGAATTTAATGCGCACAACTATAACAGCATAAGACACGTTGTGCAGGGTGATAAGGATAGATGGAATGGTGCACAACTATCGAAAATTACAAATGATGTCGGGGGTGTATCTTTTGCAGTAAATGAAGGCGAAGACATGCTTCAGGCAATTGTAAATAGAGGTAGGAGCATGGGCACCTTTTATGCAAATGGAAAAGCAGTAAATTCTCCTTCTAGCGCCTCTACAAGAGGGTTTTATCAAATGACAAGTCAATCAACTGATGGCAAGGGTATGTATGGCTGGGTTTATGCGATGGACTACAGAAATAATGTTTTTACAAATTATTATGATGGTAATTCTTCGGGCTGGACAGGGTGGAAACAGCTGGATTCAAGCAAAAATTTTGAAAATGCAAACTGGCAAAACGTCACGCTTAAAAATGGGGCTGCTATGGGAGACAGGCCGTTCCAGTACGCGAAATGGGGAAATCTTCTTTTACTACGCGGGCATATCACAGCAACACGTGAGGTTGTATGCGGAACAATCCCAGCTGACAGACTGCCAGCAAATGGTGCAGTTGCATTGGTGTTGGTTTCAGGCACAACGGGCTACAGTAAGCTATTTGTTTATTCAAGTGGAGATATGAAGTTAACCGGCATCCATTCAAATAATGACAGCGCCGTTACAGGTTATTACATGGATGCTGTTATCCCATTAAATTAAGGAGGCAAAGAATGTTACAGGTTTATAGATACGATGAAAATTATCTATTTGTTGAACCAGTTTTAGTCACGGAAATGGACGATACTGGGAATTATGCTATCCCTGCTGATTGCACGACAGTGGCGCTGCCGGACTCTCCTTCTTTATTCAAACCAAAGTTTGATCCAGAGAATCAGGAATGGTCAGAGACTGCCACACAGGAAGAGATTGAGGCGATTTTAAGTACAGGTGAAGTTGAAGAATCACCTGTTCGACTATTGCAAGAACAAAATGCTTTGCTCTTATCACAATTAGCTGAAACTCAACAGCAGTCAGAAGAACAAGCAAATATGTATGCAGAATTAATTATGTCATTAACTGAAAAGGGAGTGTTGTAAGTATGGATTGGTTTAAATGTATTAATAACTGCTATAAATGGGGCTGTTATACATCTGATGATGTTCGTAAATTTGTAGGCTATGAGAAAATCACAGCTGAGCAATTCAAAGAAATTACCGGGGAAGACTATGCCACTCCCTCAGAAGGGACTTCTGGGACAACTGACGGATCTTCTGGGTCTGACCAAGTAAACTAGGAGTCAAATACGACTGAAAATACACCTGTAGGCGAATAGGTGTTTTTATTTTGCCTCTAAGGAAGGTGATAACAAGAAATGGAGGAAACGACTGTGTTTATTAATTTTGAAACATTGGATTTAGCGAGAGTTTACCTGTTTGGAGGTGTTAAATATCTTGATTTACTGCTGGTTCTTAGTATTCTTGACGTCATAACAGGCGTCATCAAGGCTTGGAAATTTAAGAAGCTGCGGAGCCGAAGTGCTTGGTTTGGTTATGTCCGGAAAATGCTTAGTTTTTCGGTGGTCATTGTGGCAAATATCATAGATACAATCCTCAATCTGAACGGCGTCCTGACATTTGGGACCGTTCTTTTTTATATCGCCAATGAGGGGCTTTCCATTACGGAGAACCTTGCACAGATCGGTGTTAAGATTCCGGCTGCCATTACTGACCGGCTTCATGTAATCGAAAATGACAACGATCAAACAAAAGAAAAGGATGAACAGGCTGCTGGATAAACCGGCGGCTTTTTCTATATCAAAAACAGAATAGGAGAGATCACTTATGACAATTACAGTGAAAAAGAATCTTGTATCAGAAGCTAAATACGGTTTGAAATGCCCGAACGCAATGACGGCGAAGTACATTACCATCCACAATACAGCCAATGACGCGTCAGCTGCCAATGAGATCAGTTATATGATCGGGAATACAAGCTCGACAAGCTTTCACTTTGCAGTCGATGACAAAGAGGTGCGGCAGGGCATCCCCACAAATCGCAATGCATGGCACACAGGAGACGGCACAAACGGAACCGGTAACCGTAAATCTATCGGCGTTGAAATCTGCTACAGCAAGTCAGGAGGCGCAAAATATAAGGCAGCAGAAAAGCTGGCAATTAAGTTTGTGGCGCAGCTGCTCAAAGAGCGAGGCTGGGGTATTGACCGTGTAAGAAAGCATCAAGACTGGAACGGCAAGTATTGCCCGCACCGTATTTTGTCAGAGGGCAGATGGGAACAAGTGAAGGCAGCCATTGCTGCAGAATTAGAATGCCTTGGTGGTAAAAAAGCATCTTCTCCTTCGAAAACAAAAACAAAGGCTAACGGGGCGACGTACACCGTGAAGAAAGGTGATGCTCTTTCTGTCATTGCACAGAAAACAGGCGTAAGCATGTCAACCCTGCAAAGGTTGAACGGTATCAAGAATCCGAACTTGATCAAGGTCGGCCAAGTATTAAAGCTCACAGGATCAAGCACTTCCAGCACTAAACCAAGCAGTAAAAAAACGTCATATGCTCTACCTTCCGGGGTTATGAAAGTGACAAATCCGATGACGAAAGGCACGAAAGTAAGACAGGTGCAAAATGCTCTGGCAGCTCTTTATTTCTACCCGGATAAAGGGGCGAAGAATAACGGCATTGACGGCGTGTATGGTCCGAAAACAGCCAATGCCGTCAAACGGTTCCAATCTGTAAATGGTCTGACTGCTGATGGCGTATATGGGCCTAAGACAAAAACAAAAATTGAAGAGAAATTGAAATAATAAAAGGTCCCCTCTCAGTGTGAGCGGGGACCCTTTTTGTTTTTTATCTACTAGTCATATAGCTTCGTTAATATAACCATTAATTGATTGAATAAAACCGGTGTCAGCTTTTATCTTTGCGTTAATTTCACCTGTTACATTTATGTCTAATAAGCCTTGTTCATCCTTAGTTATCTCAATGTTTCCTCTGTATGTATCTGAAGAAGTTTTCATTTCTAAGGAATGGATATCGAAGAAGTCCACTTGAAGGGCGATTGAGTTGTATCCCAGATTAGCCCATTTCTTAGGTGGATTCTCGGCATAGAATGGCATATCAAAATGTAATGTTACTTTTCTACCTTCTTCTTTTATATAAATACCCTCAATGCGTACCTTTTCTAAGCCTGGTACCTCGTTATATAAACTATTTAAAAAATGACTTTCTTCTATATTCTTGTACCACATAAAATCACCTCAAATTATTTGTTAAAAGGATAATGTTCTTTTGTGCCAGGGACTTTTCCTGTTCGAGTATTATCAATAGGTCTAACGTTAAAGTGCGGACCTTGACCACCTTTTTCATGTCCAGCGCTATGATCTTGTATAATAATTTTTTCGCCTTTGTTATTAGTGAAGGTGTATTCTCTCGTCCTAATTATTTTACCATTTTTATCTTTAATTACACGACCGCCTTCGTGGGGAGCAGTACGCATTTCTACACGATTGATTGACTCCGGTTGTTGAGCTCGTGGTATACCGGCATCTCTTTTCGCTTCTTTAAAAGCCCCTTTTCTACTAACTGTAACTTTAGTTACGGTTTCAGTTGATGATGAAGCTTTAAGGCCGGTTTTTCCGGAAAATCCCTTTGCACCAAAAGGCATTAAAACAGCAAGTGCTGCATTTATACTGTTATGCTGCTGTTCTTTTGAAATCTTATTACCAAACATGTCGCGGCCTGTTATAGCTTCGCTAAAACCGTTCGCAGAAGCAAGCCCATAAAGACCTTTACTCGAATTTTGAAGAGCATGGAATGTCTTTGGCGTTTTGTAGACATCGAGTGCTTTGTCTGCTTTGTAGAGAGCTTTACTGGTTGAATAAACAGCTTTTCCGCCCTTGGCTAATTTTCCAGCCCATCCAACAATCGGGACATAACCTGCCGCAGCCATCGCTCCAGCTGCTACACGTTGGCCCTCTGTCAACTTTTCGCCGGTAACAGGATCAACTCCATCAGCGGCTCTTTTATAATCATAATATCCAGAGACTTCCCCTGTAAAATTACAAACAACATCCCACGTCTTTTCGTACCATGGCTTATTTGCAAGCTCTTCCTGTTCTTTTGCTATCCTTCTTTGATGGGCCTGTTGATCTTTAAAAGTGATATACTCAGTCGATTGTTTTTTTACGTCTTCAGTCATCTTGTGGACTTCACTGTCCCTATAAGCATTGGCATTATAGTGGATGGGAGAGGCACTCTTGCCTTTTGCTGTTGCGTTTATGAGTGCTTGGTAATCAGCCTGAATCATTTGTTCATTTGCTTCCGATAAGGCGTATTCTGACGTTAGGTTCTCATCGACTTCACTTATTTTCTCGACTGTATTTTTTCGTTTTTTCTCAGCAGAAGATAACTCATTTTTAAAATCTTCCGTTGAAAAAACATCTAAGGGAAGGACATCGTGTAGTTCATTTAAGATGTCTTTGATGGCCTTTTTCTGTTCTGACATGATGGATTTTGATTTAGAATTAGCATTGGCCAACTCATGTTCTAGGAAGGATTCTTCTATGTAGGCATCTGATAAGCTAGCGTCTTCCAAGATACCAGGAATACTTGTTAAAAAAGATATTTTCATCTCAATTAGATCAATCCACTGGTCAGCAATGCCGGCCTGATCTTCATAAAATGATTTGATGTTATTGGCGCCTTTACCTGAAAACTCGCTATCGTCTAGATCAGCGACAGCTTTGAATGCTTTCTTTAATTTGACCATTTTACTTTTTAAATCTTTGTATTCTTTTGCACGGTTTTCAGCTTCGGAAAGCAGTGTTTTGGCTTCAAATACCTTCATGATCATATCCTTTCATATTGAATTTAACACAGGGATTTTACCATAGTTTGGGAGGGAGGAGCTGATAATAAAAATGTCAGTACAAGAATGATTCAAATTACATAGGTACTATTAACTTATTTGGATTATGTCCGCATAATATTAAGTTCAGTAGACCTATTTTTTTATGAGTTCTTCACTCTGGAAAAATAGTAAAAATTACCTCAATGAAAATTTGCGCCATAACGAAAAATGAATTGCGATATGTCGAAAATTATTTCTATATATGACATAAAATGTTAAACGTATGTTAAAATTTGTTTGAGTATTTAGAATTTTGACAGAAAGAGAGGGTTATTATGAGTAAACTTGCTTCTGAGTATGTTGCTAATATCTTAAATGAGTGGTATATCGCTATTAAACAGCAAAATGTTGAGGCTGCCGAGAAATACTTTAAAGAGGTTAAAGCTCTATTTGGTGAAATGGTGGAAGATCAAGAGGTACTGATGTATTACTCTTTGCTTGAAGAGAGACATAAAATGATGATGTATCAAGTTAAAGGATCAGACTTCCCTAAGCATTCATATTTCAATAAAAGACACGCAAAAGAAATTCAAAAAACTGATCACATGATAGAGTATTATTTCTTTTTATTTGAAGCGTTATACGAATCATATAATCGAAACTTTGAAAATGCCATAAGCCTTTTTAAAATCGCAGAGAAAAAGTTATCTGTCATTCCCGATGAAATTGAAGCTGCTGAATTTTATTCTAAAGTGGCGTCAATGTACATGATGCTGCGACAAAGTATTGTCTCATTAAATTATATAAACAACGCACTTAATATTTATAAAGGGAATGAAAATTACAAAAGAAAGTTTGCAACTGCACTGATGGTTGTTGGAACGAACTATACTGATCTAGGCCAATTTGATAAAGCTGAAGAAGCCTATTTCCAAGCGATTAGAATTTCAAAAGAGCTTGATGATAAATTTTTCGAAGCGCAAATCCATCACAATTTAAGTATTACGTATTCAGCAGCAAATAGATCCCAAGACTGTCTTAATGCACTAAGAAAAGCAATCCGAAACAAAGAATGGAGACAATCCGTTTATTACATAAACTCTCTTTACATGGTCACAAAAGAGTTATTCCTCATGGACCAAAAAGATAAGGCTGTATATTATTACAAAAAAGGACAGGAAAATTTAAACCAAAAAGAGAATAAAGTGTATGAGGCTAAAATAAACATCATTTATAAACTTCTTCTAGATAATCAAAACGAAACCATTGAGCATTGTTTGAGTTATATTCATTTCCTTCAAGAAAAGAATGACTTAGACAGTGTTCTTGATCTATCCTTGATTATCTCTCGGTACTGCGAGGAGAAAGAATGTTATAAGGATGCTCTTGAATTTTCTAAGCGAGCTATTTTAGCTGAAAAGAAAATGAGGCAGTTGGAGGGAATAGGATGAAAAGATTAATACTTCGTGTGTCTGTTACAGCTATCGTTTTAAGTGGATTAGCTGTTGGCACTAGTTTGATTACACAATCTGACTTTCATTTTAGTGAAAAACCAGTTGGAACAGAAATACAAATTGCAGAAAGACCTGTTGGTACTTAATACAAGAACCCTGAAAAGGGTTTTTCTATTGTCTAAGAACGTTCGTTCTGGTATGGTGCATGTAGAGGTGAGGTATATGAAAAAGTTATCAAAAGAGCTGGAAGAGGGATTAGAAAGAGTACCAAAATTGATTGAAGAGGTTTTGCAAATTTATGAACAGCATCAAGGGGAGCCGGAGAACAAACCAGGCGTTAGCTGTCCTTCGTGTCTAAATAAATCATCTGATTATGTGTGTAATTGGTATGGAAATAAACATGTTCATTTCAGTTGTAAGTGCGGTTGTCGAGTAGACCAATAATAAAAAAGGCCCTTCTCGTATGAGAGAGCCTTTTTTATTTATGCGCCTACTATAATTTCACGACCCAAACTCATTCCGATCGCTGGGTCATGATGCGTGCCTACAGGTGGATCAATTTGCAAGGTTCCTACTGGTAACTCACGTGTGATCTTCATTTTATGAACTCCTCTCTATGATTGATTACTTCACTTTTTCTAAATCCCTTTTATTTGAACAAATTTTTCAATAATTTATTTGTTGCTTTTCCGGCTGCACGTCGAGCCACTCTTTTTCCAAGTGTGCCGTTTTTGGCTGCCTGAACATCACCAAGGATACGCGCAATCTTATACATTAAACCCCTTGTTTTGTTTATGTTCATATGTAGCTCCTTTTTCAGAGTGTATCATTCAAAGAGAGAGAGAGAGCGTCTGTCCATCATCTTTAATTACCCCCAAAACCTCCCCCAATCCCCCCCAAATAAATAAGGGGAAATACATTGTTCTACATAGCTGAATCTAAAATAAAAACCCTAGAAATGTTGATGTAACAACGTTTCTAGGGTTTAATTCAATGCTCTTTAAAGAGCATTTTAATTAACGAGAGTAGAACTCAACGATAAGCGCTTCGTTAATTTCCGGAGCAAGTTCAGAACGCTCAGGAAGACGAGTGAATGTACCTTCAAGCTTTTCAGCATCGAAAGTAAGGTATTCAGGAACGAAGTTGTTCACTTCAACAGATTCTTTGATGATAGAAAGGTTTCTTGATTTTTCGCGAACACCGATTGTTTGACCAGCTTTAACTTGGTAAGACGGAATGTCAACGCGGCTTCCATCAACAAGAATGTGACCGTGGTTAACCAATTGGCGAGCTTGACGGCGAGTACGTGCTAAACCTAGCTTGTACACAACGTTATCAAGACGAGAATCTAAAAGAATCATGAAGTTTTCGCCGTGTTTACCAGCTAATTTGCCAGCTTTGTCAAATAAAGTGCGGAATTGGCGTTCGTTTACACCGTACATGTGACGAAGCTTTTGCTTTTCTTGCAATTGCAAACCGTATTCTGATAATTTTTTACGTTGTCCTGGACCGTGTGGGCCTGGAGCGTAAGGGCGTTTTTCTAATTCTTTTCCTGTACCGCTAAGAGAGATTCCTAGACGGCGGGACAGTTTCCAAGATGGACCTGTATAGCGAGCCATAATGTGACTCCTCCTTTGGTTTTATTTTTGTGGAAAATAAAAACCGTCTGCTCTATTCGACCATGTACATTTTGTTTTCATGTATCCTCGCTCCAGCAGCAGAGAGTTACACGATACACCTTATGGATAAGGAACAAAATGAAAACATAGAAGCTGAACAAAAAGGCTGCAATATTTCACACAAAGGTCATTATATAATTTATTTGATTTGAAGTCAACCATTCCTCCATTATTGCTTCGCCGTTTATGATATAATAAACAAAAATGAGTAGTAAACTTTTAGGTGATAAAAACATGGTAGAACAAACAAAAGAACAATTATCCGCCTTTCATTATCATATGCTGGATTTTTTATTAACAAAATCCGAAAAAGTCACTTATACAGACTCTTTCATATGGCTGACATCGGCTATTCAAACGTATTTTTCGTCTCTATGTGTTTCGCTTACGCCGGCGCCATCCGGCGGCTCTGCTTCAACACAGGCCGTTGATGAAGTGCGGTTTTCCGCTTCGAAGATAAACGCCTCATTTTATCTGATTGAGGACAACGATGGCAGGCGCTATCATCTGACATGCAGGCAGGATGCAGAGATGCCTGAAGGGCTTCCCGACCTGGTTTCATCATTTTTACACCAGTCAATGAAACAGGAAAGGCTTTATATCAAAACGATCTATCAAAAAAAGATATACAAAATGACAGAGCTGTTCCATTCACTGCTTGACCAGACAGAAGTGCTGAAGCAGCTTTTAGAAAGCTTAACGCGCACGTTTTCTCTTTTTGAGTTTTCTCTTTATATATCGCACGATCAAGATCAATGTTTAGGTGTTCCTGCAAAAGAATTGTATATGGAAGGGGAAAAATCCGATTCCTTTGCGCTAAAAGTGTATTTATCCGGGGATATTTTGCGTAAAAATGAATATTCCGCTTACATTCCGATCAAAGGACAGCAGGGAACGTACGGGGTGTTGAGGGCTGAAGGGGAGTGCGGCACTTTTCTTAATGACGCCTATCTTGATGAAATGTCGCTGATCGCAAATGCGGCGGGAAAAGCGTTTGAAAACGCCCAGCTCTATGAGCAATCCAAAGCAAGCATCGCAAATTTGGAATTGATTAATGAAACGTCACGGCGCCTGAATCAGCGGCTGACACTGACCGATACGATGAATGATCTGGCTGTGAGAATGGCAGAATCGTTTCAGGCGGAGGAAGTGGGTTTCTTTCATACAGACCATTTTGAAAACCTGACATTGCTGCCCGGCAGCACAGCGTTTTTTAAAGAAGCCAAGCCATCTGATTTTTATCATGAAGTGAAAGAAAAACTATATGAAGGGGAAAAAGGGGTTTTCATCGGAAATGGCCAGTCTGTTTTCGGAAAGGCCGGCTATGGCTCACTGATGGCTGTTCCGATGATTGAGAATGACAGGCTTTTAGGCTTTGCGGTTTTATTGAAAGAGGAACTGTACGCTTTTACATTTGAAATGTACAAGCTGTTTCAAGCGTTGATTCGTCACGCAACATTGGCTGTAACCAACTCCATGCTTCGCGACCGTCTTGAGCATCTTGTCAAAACAGATCAGCTGACTGAGCTGTATTCAAGGGTGTATTTAGATGAAAAGATTCAATACAGCATGAAAATCCACCAAAAGGGTGTTTTTATCCTTGTTGATATCGATAATTTCAAGAATGTAAATGATACGTATGGTCATCAGACGGGAGACGAGATTTTAATTCAAGTTGCTGCGGTGATGAAAAACAACATCCGAAAGCATGATGTCGGCGCCCGCTGGGGAGGCGAGGAGCTGGCGATTTACTTGCCGAATGTGACCGTTGCGACGGGAAAACGGATTACGGAGAGGCTGGTTTATGCGGTCAGAAAAAACACGAAACCCGAGGTGACCATTTCATGCGGGATTTCCTGCTGGACGGCAGAAACGAGAAAGTCCCTGAAAGAGCTTGTGCATGAGGCTGATGAAGCGCTCTACAGCGCAAAACGAAACGGGAAAAACCGTTTGATGATACACGAATCAATCAAATAATAAAAAGCCCAAAACAATAGCAGTTTTGGGCTTTTTGTATTACTGCGCTAACGCTTTTTCAAGCGTTTCGGCAAATTTTGATAAATACATTTCATCAATTTCGTCGAAACGGTTTTTTACTGGGCTGTCGATGTCTAAGACGCCGACAACTTTTCCGCCTACATGAATGGGAAGCACGATTTCTGATTGAGACGCCGCATCGCATGCGATATGTCCCGGAAACGCGTTTACATCCTCAACACGCTCCACTTTTCCGTTTGCATATGCTGTGCCGCAAACGCCTCTGCCGAAAGGAATCCGAACACATGCCGGCAGACCTTGGAACGGTCCTAATACAAGCTGTCCATCCTCTTCTTTGGCAAAATAGAAGCCTGCCCAGTTGACTTCAGGCAGCGAATGATAAAGAAGCGCTGAGGCATTTGCATAGTTTGCAATTGGATCTGTTTCGTCTTCGGTCATGGCTTCGAGCTGTTTGAGCAGAAGCTGATAGTCTTTTTCTTTATCTCCAGATTGTTTTTCGACATGAAACATGGAAAACCCTCACTTTTTCTATAATATAAATCAAAGTTCCGGCTTTTCTGCCGGCATTTGTCGATAAGTTCTTACAGGAACAGCGCCCTTCTGCTTGAATTGTATCAAGAGGAAGGAGTGAGCCGAATGAAAGTAAGCACCAAAGACAAAATTATTGAATCTGCTGTCAAGCTCTTTAACCAAAAAGGATTTTCTGGCACGTCTGTACGTGAAATCGCCAAGTCAGCTGATGTAAATGTTGCGCACATCTCCTACTATTTTAAAGGCAAAGGAGGTTTGATGGAACACCTAGTTTCAGAGTTTTACGAAGGCTACAGCCAAACGCTTGAAACAGCGGCGGGAAATATCTCTTCTCAAAGCACGCAAGAACAGCTTCTTCAATTGGTTTTCGATATTTTATCCTATCAGCATACTCATCGTCAATTAACTCGTTTTGTCTACCGGGAAGTCACAATTGATTCCACGTTAATCAGGGAAATTATGTCGACATATTTAATGAAGGAAAAGTATATCTTCCAGCTGATCATTGAGGAAGGAGAAAAACAGAGTGAACATTTAACCCTGCCGCTGCCTCATTTTATTCTCCAATTAAAATCTCTCTTAATGATGCCTTATCTCCAGCCTCAATATATTTCAGAAGTGCTCTACATGCAGCCGCACGAGCCGTACTTTTATAAAATGTATTTTGAAGAAATCAAGATTTGGATCAGAAGCGTCTTCCGGACAGGAGACGTGGCGCTTATCAATTAGCCTGCTTCACAAACGTCTCATAAGCGTATCCGACATCTCCCGCTTGATGGGCATCAGACCCGAACACAAGCGGGATCTTCTTTTGCTTCGCTTCATTTATCATCCAATCCTCGATATAAATGCCGCCTGCATACGTTTTTCGTAAGCCGGAAGTATTGAAGTCGAGCTCCATTCCGTTTTCTCCAATGGCATTCAGGCACTGAGAAACGAGTCCGCGAATCTGTTTAGACATGCTGTATGGAAACAGCTTGATGAATTTTTGGACGAGTGTGATGTGACCGACTCTTTTTGGCTTATAGCTGCCGAGAGATGCTACAATGGAAGAATAGATGCTGCGGTAATATTTCTCGTATACAGCTTCAATGCTTCCGCAGGCTGAAATCAGCTCTTTAAAGGTATGTTCATCATAATCAAGGCACAGATAGGAAGAACCTGCGCGCAAAAAATGAACGGATAAAATGCTGTCATCTAAATATGGACCGTATGTGTCCAGTAATAATGTGATTTCATCTTCAAATGCGGCAATATAATCGACCTCAAGCCCCGTCTGTATATGAATCTGTCCGCGATATTCTTTTTTTAATAAAGAAATGTCCTCGATATAGCGTTCCAAAGAAGCGTGCGCCATCGCGCTGTCTTTCAGCGGCGTCGGATCAGCAAAAGAGGGCGGCAATGGGGCGTGTTCTGTAAAAGTAATCGATTGAAAGCCTTTTTTTAAGGCTTCTTCTGCATATTGTCTGAGTGTGTCGTTTGAGCCGTGAGGGCAAAATGGTGTGTGAATATGCCCGTCTCGCTTTTGCATTGGCGTCACCCCCGTGAAAAAATAGTCAAATCCTGCCGATTTCGCATAAAAAGTTTTTGATTTCTGGTCAAAAAATGTTGGTTACATGGTATCATAATAACAATGAAAACGACAGTTTTTCTCAATACATATCCTGAAATCTTTCTGAATAAATAAAACACCCTGACAGATTAAGGTTAACAGCAAGGGGGCTCATTATGGAGTTTGTCATTGGATTATTAATTGTACTGCTTGCCCTGTTTGCGGCGGGCTACTTTTTCAGGAAAAAAATCTACGCCGAAATCGACCGGCTGGAATCGTGGAAGATTGAAATTCTAAACCGGTCGATTGTGGAAGAAATGTCCAAAATTAAACATTTAAAAATGACGGGTCAGACAGAAGAGTTCTTTGAAAAGTGGCGTGAAGAATGGGATGAGATTGTCACAGCCCACATGCCGAAAGTGGAAGAGCTCCTTTATGATGCCGAGGAAAATGCAGACAAATACCGGTTTAAAAAGGCCAATCAAGTGCTCGTTCATATCGACGACTTGCTGACGGCGGCGGAATCGAATATTGAAAAGATTCTGCGGGAAATCAGCGACCTTGTCACAAGTGAGGAAAAGAGCCGCGAAGAGATTGAGCAGGTGAGAGAGCGTTATTCAAAATCGCGGAAAAACCTGCTGGCATACAGCCATCTTTACGGGGAGCTTTATGACAGCCTTGAAAAGGATCTTGACGAGATTTGGAGCGGAATCAAACAATATGAAGAAGAAACAGAAGGCGGAAACTATATTACCGCACGAAAAGTTCTGCTTGAGCAGGACCGCAATCTTGAACGGCTTCAGTCATATATAGATGACGTGCCTAAGCTGCTGGCTGACTGCAAGCAGACGGTGCCCGGCCAGATTGCAAAGCTCAAGGACGGTTATCGCGAAATGAAGGAGAAAGGCTATAAGCTTGAGCATATCCAGCTTGATAAGGAGTTAGAAAGTCTGTCAAATCAGTTGAAACGGGCGGAACATGTCTTGTTGACTGAGCTGGATATTGATGAAGCGTCCGCAATTCTGCAGCTCATTGACGAAAATATTCAATCTGTTTATCAGCAGCTGGAAGGTGAAGTCGAAGCCGGCCAATCTGTGCTAAGCAAAATGCCTGAATTGATCATTGCTTATGACAAGCTGAAAGAAGAGGAAGGGCAGACCAAGGCGGAAACTGAGCTGGTGAAGGAAAGCTACAGACTGACAGCTGGCGAGCTCGGCAAACAGCAGGCTTTTGAAAAACGCCTTGAGGAAATTGGCAAGCTGCTCTCATCCGTTAAAGATAAGCTCGATGCAGAGCATGTCGCCTACTCGCTTATAGTAGAAGAAGTTGCTTCAATAGAGAAGCAGATTGAAGAAGTGAAAAAAGAGCATGCTGAATACCGTGAAAAGCTGCAAGCGCTGAGAAAAGAGGAGCTTCAGGCGAGAGAGACGCTCAGCAATTTGAAGAAAACAATTTCTGAGACAGCAAGATTGCTGAAGACAAGCAATATTCCAGGCATTCCGAGTCATCTTCAAGAGATGCTGGAAAACGCGTATCATCACATTCAAGAAACAGTCAGCCAACTAAACGAACTTCCATTAAATATGGAAGAAGCCGGAGCCCATTTGAAGCAAGCGGAAGATATCGTCAACAGGGCAAGCCGGGAATCGGAGGAACTTGTCGAGCAGGTGATCCTCATTGAAAAGATCATTCAGTTCGGAAACCGGTTCAGAAGCCAGAATCATATTTTATCTGAACAGCTGAAAGAAGCGGAAAGACGTTTTTATGAATTTGATTACAATGAAGCGTATGAAATTGCAGCAGCCGCAGTTGAAAAAGCTTCTCCCGGTGCTGTTCAAAAAATAGAATCACAAAAGAAAAAAGAGCATCAATATCAATAAAGTGTATATCAAAGGCCGAAGCCGAAGTGCTCGGCCTTTGATATGTATACAATATAAAAAAGCCTTTTTGGATGTGCATCCAAAAAGGCTTTTCTTTACTATTTGTTATCGGCTGGTTTTTTATTTGAACCAATAAGTGAAATCAGATAACCGGCAATGCCTCCAATGATAGCAGGAAGGACCCAGCCGAATCCTAGACTGTAAAGCGGCAGCGATTGACCGAGAACTTTATTTAAAGAACCGAGCGGAATGCTCGCGGCATTCAGGCCGTCGATAATACTAAAAATACCAGTGGCGATCAAGCAAAGAATATATACTTCACGTCTGCCATTAAATGATTTTTCAATAAACGAAAGCAAAATGATAACAATTGCTAATGGATAAATAGCTGATAAAATAGGAACTGAGAATAAAATGATATTTGACAGCCCAAAGTTAGAAATAATAAAACTGAACACAGTGACAATCGTTACAACAGCTTTATAAGATAAAGAAGGAACCAGTTTTGAGAAGTAATTTCCGCATGAAGAGACAAGGCCGATACTTGTTGTCAAACACGCGAATAGGATTGCGACACCTAAAATGATATTTCCCAAAGATCCGAACAGATGCTGTGATGATGCTGATAAAATTTTGCTGCCCGCACCAAGCAGTCCGATAGATTCTGTGCTTGTTGCTCCTAAATAGGCGAGTGAAACGTAAACAAGACCGAGTCCTGCTGCTGCAACAAGTCCCGCTTTAATACATACGGAAGCAACTGATTTGCGATTGGTGATGCCTCTGTCCTTAACGGCATTGACAACGACAATTCCGAACACAATAGAAGCAAGTGCATCCATTGTTTTATAGCCTTCTAAAAATCCTTTAAACACTGATCCGGAAGCATACGCTTCATGAGGCGACTGAATGTCTCCCATTGGTGTCACAATGCTTTTAATGACTAAAATGGCAATAACAGCAAGCAAAATAGGTGTTAATACCTTACCGATCCGGTCAACAAGCTTTGTAGGATTTAAAGCCAGATAGTACGTAACAGCAAAGAAAGCGAGCGTAAACAGCAGAAGTGTGAGCCATGCCGGCATGCCGTCTACAAAAGGTACAGCCGCAATTTCATAAGAGACAGTGCCTGTTCGCGGAATCGCAAACAGCGGTCCGATTGTTAAATAAAGAACGACTGTAAAAATAGTTCCAAAGACGGGGTGTGCTTTATCAGCAAGGCCCTTGGCATCCGTACCTGTTAATGCTACAGCCACAACGCCTAAAAGCGGCAGGCCGACACCCGTCACGAGAAACCCTGTCATCGCTTTCCAAACATGTTCACCGGCCGCTTGTCCAAGTTCCGGCGGAAATATCATATTTCCTGCGCCAAAGAACAAAGCGAAAAGCATAAGCCCGATGGCGATCGTTTCCTTGGCTGAGAGTGATGATTTCATAACGTATAAATCCTCCTAATTTCCCTATGGTAGAATATTCTGTCAATTAATTGTCAGATAATATGACGAAAGTAACAAATCTAATTATAGGTGAATGTATGAAGAAGTCAATAGTAATTTTATTTACTTTTTCAGCACTAATTTGTTATGGTAACATATAAAATTAGTTTTGTATCGCTTTCATATTAAAGGAGTAAAAAGATGTTATATTTAGACAATAGTTCAACGACTAAACCTTACGATGAAGTCTTAGACACATATGAACAAACAAGCAGACGATACTTTGGGAATCCTTCATCTTTGCACCGGTATGGAGCTGAAACGGAACAGCTGCTTCAGGCAGCTAAACATCAGATAAAAAGAGCCTTAGGCCTAAAGAATTATGATATTGTCTTTGCGTCAGGCGCTACAGAAGCTAATAACTTGGCTTTAAAAGGAGCCGCTTTGTCAAAAATAAAAGCAGGCAAGCATATCATTGCCACTTCGATCGAGCATCCATCTGTTACGGAATCATTAGAACAGCTGACAGAGTTATTCGGATTTGACGTCACTTATCTTTCAGTGAACGAAGACGGATTTGTCTCAATTGAAGAACTGAAACAAGCTATACGCCCCGATACAGTGCTTGTCAGCATGATGCATGTGAACAATGAAGTCGGTTCCGTACAGCCGATTGAAGAAGCGGGTAAAGTGCTGAAAGAGCACCCGAACATTTTGTTTCACGTCGATTATGTGCAGGGCATCTATAAAGTGCCATTGGCTATTGAAAAGGCCGGCATTGATCTTTGTTCGATTTCCGGGCATAAATTTCACGGCCTAAAAGGGACAGGCGCGCTTATCGTAAAAGAAGGAACACGCTTGATTCCGTTGATCACAGGGGGCTCCCAGCAAAAAGGCATACGGGCCGGAACGGAGCATATTGCGGGCGCGGTTTCGCTTGCCAAAGCCATTAATCTTGCCGCTGCTGATTTTGAAACACGCCTTGACACGATGGCAGCCGCAAAGGAATTGTTTATGATAAAGCTGAGTGAGACCGAAGGCGTTGTGGTCAACACGCCACAAATAAATAGTGCGCCGCACATTATTAATTTCTCTGTTCCGGGGATTAAAGCAGAGGTGCTTTTGCACATGCTTGAAGAACAGGATATATTCGTCTCAACCACTTCGGCCTGCTCGGCAAAAGAGCATAAGCCCAGCAAGGTTCTCCTGCAGATGGGCAAGGGAGAGCAAATTGCCGGCAGCAGCATCAGAATCAGCTTAAACTACAGCCAGACAAGCGATGTGGCAGAACCGTTTATGAGCGCGCTCCGTCCTGGCATCAAAAAATTAAAGAAAATGATGAGGTAGAACATGAATTACGATCATATATTAATTCGTTTTGGGGAAATTTCAACCAAAGGCAAAAACAGAAAAAGCTTTATTGAGCGCTTAAAGCAAAACGTCAGACTCGTTTTGAAAGACTATCCGAACTTAAAATACTTTTCCAATCGGGACCGGATGACGATTACATTAAATGGAGAAGATCCGGAGGCTCTTTTTCCTCATTTAAAGCAGGTGTTTGGCATTCAAAGCTTCAGCCTGGCGATTAAATGTGACAGCCGCTTAGATGAGATTAAGGCAACTGCTCTGCAGGCTATTGAGGATCAGTATCAGCCCGGTGATACGTTTAAAGTGGCGACAAAGAGAGCGTATAAACAATTTGAATTAGATACAAACGAAATGAACGCTGAGATCGGCGGCCACATTTTGAGACATACAGAAGGATTGACAGTCGATGTCCGCAACCCTGACATTCCGCTCAGAATCGAAATCAGGGAGGAAGCGACCTTTTTGACGATTCGCGATGAAAAAGGTGCAGGCGGACTGCCGGTTGGTTCAGCAGGCAAAGCGATGCTCATGCTTTCCGGCGGTTTTGACAGCCCTGTGGCAGGTTTTTATGCGATGAAACGGGGACTGTCGGTAGAAGCTGTACATTTCTTCAGCCCGCCATACACAAGCGAGCGCGCAAAGCAAAAGGTAATGGACCTGGCAAAATGTTTGTCCCGCTTTGGGGGAAGCATGACGCTTCATATCGTTCCGTTTACAAAAACACAAGAGCTCATCCAAAAACAAATCCCTGAGAACTACACAATGACGGCAACCCGCCGCCTTATGCTTCAAATTGCTGACAGAATCCGAGAAAAGAGAAACGGGCTTGCGATCATTACAGGAGAGAGCCTCGGCCAGGTAGCGAGCCAAACGCTTGAAAGCATGTATGCGATAAATGCGGTGACGTCAACCCCGATTTTGCGTCCGTTAATCGGCATGGATAAAACAGACATCATCGAAAAGTCACGGGAAATCGGCACATACGAGACAAGCATTCAGCCGTTTGAAGACTGCTGCACGATCTTTACGCCGCCAAGCCCGAAAACACGTCCTAAAAAAGAAAAAATCGAACACTATGAAAGCTTTGTTGATTTTGAACCGTATATCCAAGAAGCGGTTGAAAACATTGAGACCGTGACGCTGTACAGCGAACAAGAAGCAAACGATAAATTCGCGGAACTCTTTTAGGTCAGCCCAGCTCCTGTCTACAATTACCAAAGTTTTTCTGAATGAAGCCATGTGTTTTAACACAATCTATACTCACAAGGAGGTGAGACACATGGCACAAAACAGTCAAAACGGTAACAGCAGTAACCAACTTCTAGTACCAGGAGCTGCTCAAGCGATCGACCAAATGAAATTAGAAATCGCTTCTGAATTCGGTGTAAACCTTGGAGCGGACACAACTTCTCGCGCTAACGGTTCTGTTGGAGGAGAGATCACAAAACGTCTTGTATCTTTTGCTCAACAAAACATGGGCGGAGGACAATTCTAATTTACAATTTCACATAATGGCTTAGGAGTGGGGTTTTTCCCCACTCTTTTTCGTTTTTATATACATAAAAGGACCAGCGACCTATAAAAACACATGTTTATCGAGCTTGTTTTTAGGCAAATGCTTACGGAAAGAGCCTGTATTTATGTATAATGGGTGGAGAAAGTGAGGAGTTGTTCGTGTTAAAACGAGAAGATTTAATTGCCCCTATGCAATATAATTTAGTCAATGAAATGGAAAAGTTCAGTGCGGCTGGACAAAAAACCGCTCTTCTATGGGAGGATGAGACTGGCAAGCAAGAATCCTGGTCATATGAAAAGCTGATGGAAGAAACAAATAAAATCGGAGCGGCTTTGGCTGACCTTGGATTTAAAAAGGGCGACAAGGTGATTGTAATGGTTCCGCGGGTGCTCGAAGCCTATGCTGTTTATCTGGCTATCCTGAAATCAGGAATGGTTGTCATCCCGTGCTCTGAAATGCTTCGTGCGAAAGATCTTGAATACCGGATAGAACACGCGGAAGTGAAAGGCGCTATTGTCTATTCTGCGTTTATTGGCGCTTTCCGTGATGTCAGTACGGCTGACAAACTGATTAAGCTGTCTATTGGCGAAAACGAGGCCGGCTGGAAAAATCTCTTATCGATTGAAGCGGACGGAAGCCAATTTCAAACGGCTGACACAACTAGAGAAGATATGGCATTCTTATCTTACACCTCCGGAACAACAGGTCAGCCTAAAGGTGTTGTACATACGCACGGTTGGGCATTTGCTCATTTAAAAACATCTGCCGGCGCTTGGCTTGATATTTCTGAAAAGGATATCGTCTGGGCGACTGCTGCCCCAGGCTGGCAAAAGTGGGTGTGGAGCCCATTTTTAGCGGTGCTCGGCAGCGGAGCAACGGGTTTTGTGTACCAAGGCAGATTCAAAGCAGAAAAATATTTAGAACTTCTAAACCGCTACAAAGTCAATGTCTTCTGCTGTACGCCGACGGAATACCGCTTAATGGCGAAGGTCGAAGGCTTGGACCGCTATGACCTTTCTGCCCTGCACAGCGCCGTTTCTGCAGGCGAGCCGCTCAACCGTGAAGTCATTGATGTGTTCCAAAAGCACTTCGGCATTAAAGTTCGGGACGGATACGGCCAAACAGAAAGCACGCTTTTAGTCGGTGTCTTAAAAGACATGGATATTAAACCAGGAAGCATGGGAAAACCGACACCGGGAAATCAGGTGGAGATCATTGATGGAGACGGTGAAATCTGTAAAACTGGCGAAGTTGGCGATATCGCTGTCCACCTTAGCACGCCGGCACTCTTTAAAGAATATTACAAAGATCCGGACAGAATGAAGACACAAATTCGCGGTGATTATTTCCTAACAGGAGACAGAGCAAAAAAAGACGAGGAAGGTTATTTCTGGTTTGAAAGCCGAAATGACGATATCATCATCAGCTCCGGCTACACGATCGGGCCATTCGAAGTGGAAGACGCGCTCGTTAAGCACCCTGAAGTAAAAGAATGTGCTGTTGTTGCAAGCCCTGATGAAATCAGAGGCTCGATCGTTAAGGCGTACGTTGTCCTGCAAGATCATGAAAAACGCAGTGATGAGCTTGTCAAAAAGCTGCAAAACCATGTGAAGACCATCACGGCTCCATACAAATATCCTAGAGAAATTGAATTTGTGGAGAGCCTGCCGAAAACGGCTTCTGCAAAAATCAGACGCGTGGAATTAAGAAAACGTGAAGAACAGCTCAAAGCCAATAAAAAGGCGTAGAAGAAAGAGAGTGAACGTGAAGTGAAGGCGATATGGCACGGCGGTTTCATTTATACGATGCTCGAAGAAGGCGATCGTACAGAGGCGGTTTATGTTGAGGATGGTGTCATAAAAGGCACTGGGAGCTATGAGCATCTGAAGAAAAAGTACGGGTCTCGGGAAACAGAAGAAATCAGTCTGAACGGGGCAGTGATGTTTCCCGGATTTGTCGACAGCCATTTACATTTAATCGGTCACGGTGAGAAACAGCTTCAGCTTGATCTGTCTGCGCTGACGTCTAAAGAAGCTATTGTACAGGCAGTGAAGGAAAGAGAACGGCAGTGCCCTGAGGGCGATTGGCTCATTGGAGAAGGATGGAATGAAAATCAATTTGAGACACCGGACTATTTGACAAAGCATGATCTTGACCGTTTATTTCCAGAGAGGCCCGTCTTGCTTAAGCGAATATGCCGGCATGCGCTGACTGTTAATTCTGCGGCTCTTCAAGCGGCAGGGATTACAAGACACACTCCTGACCCTGACGGAGGGGTCATCGTAAAAGATGCAAATGGTGAGCCGACCGGGCTTCTGTTTGACAAGGCGCAGGATCTCATTCTGAAGGCTGTCCCGCCAGTCTCCCAGCAATATGTTGATGAGGCGCTTACAGCTGCAATAAAAGACTGCTGGTCAAAAGGCCTGACGGGGGGACATTCGGAAGACTTGTCCTATTATGGTGATGTGTCGGTGCCGATAAAAGCTTATGAGAAAGCTGCCGCAAGCGGAAGGTATCCGTTTCGCTGTCATTTGCTCGTTCATCATGAAGCGGTCGATCGCTGGGAGCGTCTGGAGCAGCCGTCGGGCCCGTATGTGGAATTCGGTGCGATGAAAATTTTTGCTGACGGGGCGCTTGGCGGAAGAACAGCTTTATTGAAAGAACCATATCACGACGATCCATCCACTAATGGTGTTCAAGTTCATGATGACGAAACCCTTGGCCGGCTCATTCGAAAAGCGAGAGAAAAAGGCATGGAGGTTGCCGTTCATGTAATCGGCGATCTTGCGTTTGAAAAAGTGCTGAACGCAATTGAAAAGCATCCGCCAAAAAGCGGCCGGCATGATCGGCTCATTCACGCTCAGGTGCTCAATGATGAATTAATCGAAAAAGCGGCACGCATGCCGATCGCGCTTGACCTTCAGCCCCATTTCGTCGCCAGTGATTTTCCGTGGGTCATTGACCGTCTTGGAAAAGACCGAATGAACACAGCCTTTGCGTGGAAAACGCTGCTGTCTAAAGGCATGTTATGCGCGGGAGGCTCAGACGCCCCGATTGAGCCTGTTGACCCGCTTCTTGGCATTCAATCGGCGGTGCTCCGGAAAAGCAGCCATGAGAAGAACGGGCCGAGCTATCATGAAAGCGAATGTTTAACGGTGTATGAAGCGATTGAGCTCTACACAAAAGGAAGCGCCGGGATCATTTATAAAGAGAAGTCACGAGGGAAAATTGCAGAGGGCTATGATGCGGATTTTACGGTTCTCAGCGATGACCCATTTATAATTGACCCTGCACAGCTTCATCTTTTGGACATTAACAAGACGGTAATCAACGGCCAAATTGTATATGAGAAATCATAAAAGGACAGGCGGCAGCCTGTCCTTTTCATTTTCTATAAAAAAGTGCGCTTCACTTTCTCCCAAAATGAATTGTCTTTTAGTTTGACTGTTTTGATTTTTTTGTCAGACAGTTTGATTTCGATCGTTTTCACGTTTCTCGTGCTGAGTGCTTCATTGTCCAAGCCGATGATTGGGTGTTCATTGCCGTCTTGCATCACGCGAAGGGTCAGCTTTCGGTCAGAACTGAGGACAAATGGCGAGCCGAGTGTCCGATAGGTGTTATTGTTAAGAGATGCAAGCTCAGACACTTGAATGCATGGAAGCAGCGGATCAACAACTGCTCCTGCAACGGACTTGTTATATGCGGTGCTGCCTGTCGGCGTTGAGATAATCATGCCGTCTCCTCTAAACGTTTCGAAGTGCAGGTCATCAATCAGCACATCCATCACAAAGGTCTTAATAATGCTTGAACGGATGGAAACCTCGTTTAAGCAGTGAAAAGGGCTGGCGTTATCCACTGTCACTTCAATCAGCGGATACTTTCTGACTTCTATTTGTTCAAACGTCATTGCATCGACCATTTTTCCGTGATCATCACTATGAAAGTCACAATATAAATGAGCTTTCCCTTTTTTGGTAATGCCGACGTACAAGCAATCGTCACGGAAATTCGTCTTTCTGACTGCTTGCAAAAATGTGCCGTCCCCGCCAATACTTGCGATAATATTGGCGTCTGAGGGCTGATTCACAACTGTAAATCCATGCTCTTCAGCCAATTGTGTTAACGAGCTGGCTTGTTCGTTTGTTTTCTGGTCTTGTTTGTGAAAAAAATAAACATTACGGCGTTGATCGGTCATATCCCATTTCCCCTTTAGCTGTCATATTTAAGTTTTTCTGTCATCCAGTATTTGTGATAAAATACCTTTGGCCATAAGTGTACCATGTTTGCCGGCAGTCAGTTAAGCATGAGCTTTCTCATCACATGAAACATTTTTCATATTGAACCGTATAATGAGAGAGTCTGGGAAAAAGGAGGAGAAAAAAATGAATGCAAAAAGATGGATCGCATTAGTGATTGCCTTGGGGATTTTCGGCGTCTCCATCATCGTCAGCATCTCAATGAGTTTCTTTGAAAGCGTCAAAGGCGCTCAAACGGATCTCACATCACTGACGGATGAATCGCAGGAAAAGACCCTGGAAAACGGCAGTCTCACAAGTAAAATTGCTGTATTGGAAGTCAGCGGCACCATTCAGGATAATGGGGATTCAAGCAGTCTGCTCGGTTCAGGGGGATATAACCACAGAACGTTTTTGAAAAACCTTGAGCGTGCAAAAGATGACAAGGCAGTTAAAGGAATCGTTCTGAAGGTGAATTCTCCGGGCGGCGGAGTCTATGAAAGTGCTGAAATACATAAGAAGCTGGAAGAAATTAAGAAAGAAACAAAAAAACCGATTTACGTGTCGATGGGATCGATGGCAGCATCCGGCGGCTATTACATCTCAACGGCGGCTGATAAGATTTTTGCCACCCCGGAAACCTTGACCGGGTCACTCGGCGTCATTATGGAAAGCGTCAATTATGCAAAGCTCGCTGATAAGCTCGGTATTTCTTTTGAAACAATTAAGAGCGGGGCCCATAAGGATATTATGTCTCCTTCCCGTGAGATGACGAAAGAAGAAAAGAACATCATGCAATCAATGGTTGATAATTCTTATGAAGGTTTTGTTGATGTCATTTCTGAAGGCCGCGGCATGCCGAAAGCAGAGGTAAAGAAAATTGCGGACGGACGCGTCTATGACGGTCGGCAGGCGAAAAAACTGAATCTTGTTGATAAGCTTGGTTTTTATGACGATACCATTTCAGCGATGAAAAAGGATCATAAAGATTTGAAAAACGCCTCTGTCATTTCTTACGAGGAAAGTTTCGGGTTAGGCTCGCTGTTTTCCATGGGCGCCAACAAAATGTTTAAGAGTGAAATCGATTTTCTGAATATGAGAGAAGTACTTTCACAATCCGGTTCGCCGAGAATGATGTATCTCTATGCGAAGTAGGAGGGGTCTATAATGGATGTGACATATGAAGAGTTAGAGCGCAATGACCTCAAAGGCCCGCTAGAAGCGGAACAGCTTACACATGCTTATGCGGGCTTTTGGGTTCGTTTCTGGGCTTTTCTGCTTGATTGGCTCGTTGTATGGGGATTAAACCATTTACTTGTTTCTCCCCTCTTTACCGTATTGGATCTGCCGAAAACATCCGGCATGTTTACCTTCTCGGCCTACAGTGTGACTACGCTTGTTGTGTATCTTGCCTATTTTGCGCTGATGACAAAGTTCTTTGGGCAGACGCTTGGAAAAATGGTATTCGGCCTCAAAGTGGTTTCCGTGAAGCATGATCATCAGCTGACATGGAGTACAGTGATTTTTCGTGAAGTAGTCGGACGGTATATTGATAAGATTTGGATTTTATATATCGTTGTTGCTTTTTCGCCTACAAAACAGGGGATTCATGATTACATTGCGGATACGACTGTGGTGCATGAAAAACTATATCGTAAATAACCGATAAACCCGGACCTCGTCCGGGTTTATTTTTTTCTGAATTGGCGATAATGCTCCTAGAGGAAGTGAGAGAATATGGTATATGTGCTGACAGCCATTCTTATTCTTATAGGTATCGTGCTGCTTCTCAGAATGAAAATGTATGTTGCTGTTGAGTATCTTCATGCTGATGATAACGACAAACTGACCTTGAAGATCACAGCGCTGTTTGGCCTGATCCGGATCAAAAAATCGATCCCAGCCATTAAGGTGAACAAAGCTGACGGATCAGTTGATATCAAACAAAAAACAAAATCCAAAGTGAAAAAAAGCAGCAGCGAGAAAAAAATTACGTTTGATGATGTGCAGCAAAGCATTCATAAAATCGAAATGATTTTGCAACAGGTCAAAAATTTGCGGAAAATCAGCGCGTCTTTTCTGGCGCATTTACATATTACAAAACTCGAATGGATTACAATCGTAGGAATTCAAGACGCGGCAGTGACAGGTGTGTTAACAGGTGCTGTTTGGAGTGTGAAAGGCGGCATCGCTGCAATGCTGTATGACCATCTGAACTTTGTCAATAAGCCCGTCTATGAAGTGATTCCGTCATTTCAAGTCCCTGTCTCCAGAACCCACTTTCAGTGTATATTCTTTTTTCGCTTTGGACATGCTATGCTTGCAGCTTTCAAATTCGTCAAATACGGAAGGGAGCTATCCGTATTTAAGAAGAATCCGTCGTCCCGAATGACTTCAAAGAATGATTCATCAGTTTAAGGAGGAAGCGTATATGGCAGACCATCCCATCCAAGGTTTAATGAAAACCGCAATGGAAAACTTGAAGGAAATGATTGATGTTAACACCATCATCGGAGATCCGGTTGAAACGCCGGATGGAAGCGTGATTTTAACCGTTTCTAAAGTTGGATTCGGCTTCGCCGCAGGCGGAAGCGAGTTTGGCGGAAAGCCGGCTGAAAAGAAATCGGAAGACGATGAGACAAGAGAACAAAAACTTCCTTTCGGAGGCGGAAGCGGGGGCGGTGTGTCCATTACGCCGATCGCGTTTTTAATTGTCGGATCGACAGGAATCAGAATGCTTCATTTAGATGAAAATACCCATTTGATTGAGAAAATCTTAGACGCAGCCCCTCAAACCCTTGAACGCATCCAGCAAATGTTCAAGAAAAATAACAAGAACCAAGGCCAGGGCCAAAATCAAAACCAAATGAACAATATGAATTATTAAAGAAGGTTAACTGCGGCCGCCGCAGTTAACTTTTTTTTGGCATAAACTTTGCAGTTTACAGGAAACTTTACTATGATAGAGACATACATACAAAAGGGAGGAATTATAATGGCTGAAATTACATTTAAAGGCGGTCCGGTTACACTTATCGGACAAGAAGTGAAAGTAGGAGAACAAGCTCCTGACTTCACAGTGCTGACTAACAGCCTTGAAGAAAAATCGTTAGCTGATATGAAAGGAAAGGTAACGATTATTTCTGTTATCCCTTCAATTGACACAGGTGTTTGTGATGCGCAAACACGCCGTTTTAACGAAGAAGCAGCTAAGCTTGGAGATGTCAATGTCTACACAATCAGTGCAGACCTTCCATTTGCACAAGCCCGCTGGTGCGGCGCAAACGGAATTGATAGAGTGGAAACGCTATCTGACCACAGAGAGATGTCATTTGGCGAAGCGTTCGGTGTGTATATTAAAGAACTTCGTCTGCTTGCGCGTTCCGTATTCGTCCTTGATGAGAGCGGAAAAGTCGTTTACGCAGAATATGTAAGTGAAGCAACAAACCATCCGAACTATGAGGAGCCTATTGAGGCTGCTAAGGCATTAGTGAAGTAAGCAGGGAAAAAGCTCCTGGCTGCCGCCGGAGCTTTTTTTATGGCAAGGAGGAACACATATGCAAAAAGACAATGTAGGCGCGGTGTACGAGCTGTTAGACGAAGCCGCGATCATCATAAAGAATGAATGGCAAATTTCATATATAGAGGCGCTGGCTGAGGCGGGAGAAATGTATTTTCTTGAAAAAACCGACCAGCTGAAACTGTCTGATAAGAAAAACGAACAGCTTCAGGCTTTGCTCGGGAAAGCGGAGTTCGGCACCTATGAGCACGAATGGGTGCGCAAAGCTTTTCAGCTATCCGTCCTGAAAGGGCTGAAAGATATCTCCCATCCGAACAGACAGATGACGCCTGACACGATTGGGCTATTCATCAGTTATTTGGTGAATAAGTTTATGGCGGACAAAAAGGAACTGTCAATCCTTGATCCTGCTGTGGGAACGGGGAATCTTCTGTTCACCGTGCTGAACCAGCTGTCTGAAAAAACGGCCAATAGCTATGGAATTGAGATTGATGACGTGCTCTTAAAGATCGCGTATGCCCAAGCGAACCTTTTGAAAAAAGAGATTGAGCTTTTCCATCAGGACAGCCTTGAACCGCTGTTTATCGATCCTGTTGACACGGTCATATGCGATCTGCCGGTCGGCTATTATCCGAATGACGAAGGAGCAGAAGCGTTTGACCTCAAAGCGGACGAAGGCCATTCCTTCGCACATCATCTGTTTATTGAACAGAGCGTCAAACATACCAAACCGGGCGGATATTTATTTTTTATGATCCCGAATCATTTGTTTGAGAGCTCTCAAAGCGACAAGCTGAAACAGTTTTTCAAAGATAAGGTTCATATCAACGCCCTTTTGCAGCTCCCAAAATCGATATTTAAAGACGAGGCTCATGCCAAAAGCATTCTTGTGCTTCAGAAAAAAGGAGAGGAGACAAAAGCGCCGGGGCAAATTCTGCTTGCGAATCTTCCGTCTTTCTCCAATCAGAAGGCGACGCTTGATATGATGGCTCAAATAGATGCGTGGGTTACAAAAGAAAAATAGATATCAAGTAGCAGCTTAGGCAGCCGTCATACGATGGATGCCTAAGCTGTTTTTATTATGGCGCTTGATGACCGAACAGACGAATTGAATCAAGCTTTACAACACAAAATACAGAAGGGAAAAACCGCAACATGTAAGCGTTCATCAATACGAAATCTGCAGATAATATATCAGAAAATAACGACTTCTAAGTGTAAGCGTTATCAATATACAAGTTGACTTGAAATGCCGACATGACAATGTTTAAATGGAAAAGTCAGATATTTTTCGGAGAAGATAAAGATATTCACCGGGGAAAAAGTACGAAAACGAAGTTGTTGATACAGAGTATAAAGGAGCGTCAATCATGTCCAAAATTATTGCAATTAACGCAGGAAGCTCGTCTTTGAAATTTCAGCTTTTCGAAATGCCTTCAGAAACTGTTTTAACGAAGGGTTTAGTTGAACGAATTGGTATCGCCGATAGCGTATTCACGATTTCTGTAAACGGCGAAAAAAATACAGAAGTAACTGATATTCCGGATCATGCTGTAGCGGTTAAAATGCTGCTGAGTAAGCTAACGGAATTCGGCATTATTAAAGATTTAAATGAAATTGACGGAATTGGCCACCGTGTCGTTCACGGCGGAGAAAAATTCAGCGATTCTGTTTTATTAACGGATGAAACCATTCAGGAAATTGAAGATATTTCTGAATTGGCACCGCTTCACAACCCGGCAAATATCGTTGGAATTAAAGCGTTCAAAGAAGTGCTTCCAAATGTTCCTGCGGTTGCTGTTTTTGATACGGCATTCCACCAAACAATGCCTGAGCAGTCTTACCTGTACAGCCTGCCGTATGACTACTATGAAAAATTCGGCATCCGTAAATACGGCTTCCACGGCACTTCACATAAATATGTGACTGAGCGCGCGGCAGAGCTTCTCGGCCGTCCGTTAAAAGATTTACGCCTGATTTCCTGCCACCTTGGAAACGGCGCAAGTATCGCTGCTGTTGAAGGCGGAAAATCAATTGATACATCTATGGGCTTTACGCCGCTTGCCGGTGTTGCAATGGGTACACGCTCTGGAAACATCGACCCTGCCCTGATTCCATATATCATGGAGAAAACAGGCCAAACGGCTGACGAAGTACTGAATACACTAAACAAAAAAAGCGGCCTGCTCGGCATTTCCGGTTTCTCAAGCGATCTTCGTGACATCGTTGAAGCAACAAAAGAAGGAAATGAGCGCGCGGAAACGGCTCTTGAAGTCTTCGCAAGCAGAATCCACAAGTACATCGGTTCTTACGCTGCAAGAATGAGCGGTGTGGATGCGATCATCTTTACTGCCGGCATCGGTGAAAACAGCGTGGAAGTCAGAGAACGCGTTCTTCGCGGCTTAGAATTCATGGGCGTATACTGGGATACTGCGCTTAATAACGTACGCGGCGAGGAAGCTTTCATCAGCTATCCGCATTCTCCAGTAAAAGTCATGATCATTCCGACTGATGAAGAAGTCATGATTGCACGCGACGTTGTTCGTTTAGCAAAATAAATCGCATGAAAGCACATTCTCTTGAATGTGCTTTTTTGTTGATGCATCATAATCATAAAAACATAAAAGAGGTGGGCCAATGAGTGTTCAAACGCATAAACAAGAAGCTCCGGATATCGTTCGGTGCAAAGTGATCACAGTCAGTGACACGAGAACGGAGGAAACCGATAAAAGCGGCAAGTCGATGATTTCGTTTTTAGAAGAAGCCGGTCACCACATTGCTGCATATGAAATTGTGAAAGACGAAAAGGACGCTTTGCAGCGGGCTGTGCTTGCGGGCTGTATGGATGAACAAATAGACGCGGTTCTCTTAAACGGAGGGACAGGCATAGCAAATCGGGACGTCACAATTGAAGCCATTACGCCGCTGTTTTCAAAAGAGCTGCCTGGCTTTGGAGAAATATTCAGGATGCTGAGTTATACAGAGGATATCGGCTCTGCCGCGATCATGTCGAGAGCCACTGCTGGCGTTATCCAGCATACAGCTGTTTTCTCAACCCCGGGCTCAAGCGGCGCGGTAAGGCTGGCCATGAATAAGCTGATTATTCCCGAACTGGCACATGTCGTCAGAGAAATCAGAAAAGACAAGTAAATGAATAAATAATAAGAAACTTCACCTGAAAATTAGGTGAAGTTTTTTTTATAAAAGGCTTGAAAAAACGAAACGTACTTGTTAAAGTGTATACATACAAAATGTATTTTTATTAAATATAATTTATTTTTATACAAAAAATGATACACGGTTGAGAGGGGATTTTTATCATGTCAGAACAGAAAAAAGTCGTATTAGCATACTCGGGAGGACTTGATACCTCCGTCGCAATAAAATGGCTTCAAGAGCAAGGATATAATGTGATTGCCTGCTGTCTGGACGTCGGTGAAGGCAAGGATTTGGCGTTTGTTCAACAGAAAGCGCTGGAAGTCGGCGCGACAAATTCCTACGTGATCGATGCAAAAGAAGAATTCGCACAGGACTACGCGCTTATCTCTTTGCAGGCCCATACAATGTATGAAGGGAAATATCCGCTCGTTTCGGCATTATCTCGGCCGCTGATTGCAAAAAAACTGGTTGAAATCGCGGAAAAGGAAGATGCACAGGCGATTGCGCACGGATGCACAGGGAAAGGAAATGACCAGGTTCGTTTCGAAGTCTCCATTAAGTCATTAAACCCTGATCTTGAAGTGATCGCGCCGGTTCGGGAATGGCAGTGGTCACGTGAAGAAGAAATTGAATATGCGGCAAGCCGCGGCATTCCGATTCCGATCAATCTTGACAGCCCATATTCTATTGATCAAAACCTCTGGGGCCGTGCGAATGAGTGCGGCATTTTAGAAGATCCATGGGCGGCGCCGCCTGAAGGCGCATACGATTTAACAGCTCCGCTGGAAAAAACCCCGGACACGCCGGAAGTGATTGAAATTGCGTTTGAACAAGGTGTTCCTGTATCAATTGACGGCGTATCCTACTCGCTTTCTGAATTGATTTTGAAGCTGAATGAAATGGCAGGCGCACACGGCGTCGGACGTATCGACCATGTGGAAAACCGCCTTGTCGGCATTAAATCCCGGGAAGTATACGAATGCCCTGGTGCGATGACACTCATCAAAGCGCATAAAGAACTGGAAGATTTAACACTGGTAAAAGAAGTAGCCCATTTTAAACCGATCATCGAGCAAAAAATGTCAGAAATCATTTACAACGGCTTATGGTTCTCACCGTTAAAAGACGCGCTGCACGCTTTCTTAAAAGAAACACAAAAGCATGTCACAGGCATTGTCCGCGTGAAGCTGTTTAAAGGCCATGCAATTGTAGAGGGACGCAAATCAGAATACTCTCTATATGACGAAAAACTCGCAACATATACAAAAGACGATGCGTTTGATCACCATGCGGCAATCGGGTTTATCGAGCTTTGGGGACTTCCTACAAAAGTGAACAGCATCGTGAAAAAGAAGGAGCAGATGAAAGCATGAAGAAGCTTTGGGGAGGCCGATTTCAAAAAACGCCGGAAAAATGGGTCGACGAGTTCGGCGCGTCTATATCATTTGACCGAAATTTAGTGACCGAAGACATTACAGGGTCTCTCGCACATGCTGCCATGCTGAAAAAATGCGGTATCCTGACAGCGGAAGAAGAGCTGAAAATCCGTGAGGGATTGAATACCCTTCTGCAAAAAGCAGAGGTAGGGGCATTGGAATTCTCAGTTGATTATGAGGATATTCATTTGAACATTGAGAAAATGCTTATTGACGAAATCGGCCCTCTCGGCGGCAAGCTGCATACCGGAAGAAGCCGAAATGATCAGGTGGCGACTGACATGCATTTATACTTAAAACATCATGTCAGCCACATTATTGAGCTGATTGAGGCGTTCCAAAGCGTATTGATTGAAAAGGCGGAAGCGAATGTTGAAACGATTCTGCCGGGTTACACACATCTGCAGCGCGCCCAGCCGATTTCATTCGCCCACCATTTGCTTGCGTATTTCTGGATGATGGAGCGCGACAAGGAGCGCTTCCAAGATTCAATGAAACGGATTAACAAATCTCCGCTCGGCTGCGGAGCGCTCGCAGGAACAACCTTCCCTATCGACCGTGACTATTCAGCAGAACTGCTCGGTTTTGATTCTATCTATGAAAACAGCCTGGACGGCGTCAGCGACAGAGATTTCATTTTAGAGTTTTTAAGCAACAGCAGTATGCTGATGATGCACCTATCCCGTTTCTCTGAAGAGATCATTCTATGGTGCTCTCAGGAGTTTAAATTCATTGAGCTTGACGATACGTACGCAACGGGAAGCAGCATGATGCCGCAAAAGAAAAACCCTGATATGGCAGAACTGATCCGCGGGAAAACAGGACGCGTATACGGTGATATGATGGGGCTGTTTACGATCATGAAAGGCCTTCCGCTCGCTTACAACAAAGACCTTCAAGAAGACAAAGAAGGCATGTTTGACACGGTGAAAACGGTCGAGGGCAGCCTGCAAATCTTCGCAGGCATGATCCAAACAATGACTGTAAACAAAGAGGTCATGAAGCAAGCGACAAAAAAAGACTTCTCAAATGCGACGGAACTGGCCGATTATTTAGCGAAAAAAGGAATGCCGTTCAGAGAAGCGCATGAAGTAGTCGGAAAACTTGTGTACACATGCATCGAAAAAGGGATCTATTTAAGCGATATGCCGTTTGCTGAATTTCAGCAGGCGAGCCCGCTCTTCGAAGACGATATTTACACTGTGTTAGACCCTTACCACGCAGTTGAAAAAAGAATGAGCGCCGGAGGCACCGGGTTCAAACAGGTGGAGCAGGCGCTAAAAAAAGCAAAAGCTTGCGTGGCAGCCGGAGTTTGTTAAAATTTCCTTCATAAAATCCCATCATTATAGCCAACCTATCTCTATAATGATGGGAGGCAGAAGAATGAAAAAAGAACCGGAACGCTATATTTATGATGAACAAGAAAGCCAGGAGACAACAAGACTCATTTCAGAAGCCTATCAAAGCGGTTATGTCGATATGCCTGATCAGGAGCCTTCATCTTCTGTGGAATAAGCTGTCTGTACAGGCAGCTTTTTTTGTATGTCAAAGTGTAAAAAGTGATATTGGAAGCCTTTTATAGTAAAGTAGAAGAAGAAACACTTTATTGAAAGCGGCGACGTTGCTTTGGGAGGTATTCATGTGCGACATGCTTTAATTACTGCCGGTTCGAAGGGGTTAGGCCGCAAAGTGACTGAGACGTTGCTTGCAAAGGGGTATTCAGTAACAGTCAATTACAGGCACGATGAGGAGGCTGTCAGCCGCCTGAAGGAATCATGTCCTGATTGTCTTGATCGGCTGCAATTTGTAAAAGGTGATGTCACCAAAAAAGAAGATCTGCTCCGTATTGCAGAGGCTGCCTTAAACCGCTTTGGAAGGATCGACTTTTTGATTAACAACGCGGGCCCATACATATTTGAACGTAAAAAGTTAGCCGATTATACTGATGATGAATGGTACGGGATGCTGGAAGGGAATTTAAGCGCCGTCTTTCATTTATTCAAAGCGGTTATTCCGGCCATGAGACAACAGCAGTTCGGACGCATTATCACGTACGGATTTCAAGGTGCGGCGCACGCTCCCGGCTGGCTTCACCGATCGGCTTTTGGCGCTGCGAAAGTGGGGTTGGCTTCTTTGACGAAGACCATTGCCATTGAAGAAGCTGAATTCGGCATAACAGCCAACATGGTTTGCCCGGGAGACATTGTCGGCGACATGAAGGAAGCGTCAATAGAGGAAGCCAGACAGCGAATCGGCAAAGAAAAAACGCCGATAGGAAGATCTGGCACAGGCGAGGATATCGCCCGGATTATCGCTTTCTTGTGTGAAGAGGACTCAGACCTAGTGACAGGGACTGTCATTGAAGCTACAGGGGGTCTCAATGTCATTAATAAGAATCAATCCACATAGGTTTTTCAATTTCTGAAAAAAGGAAAATGAAAATATCAAAATAATGTGACGAGGTGAAGGAAATGAAAGTGACATATCACGGACATTCTGTTATCACAGTGGAAACAAAGGGCCATCATATAATATTTGACCCGTTTTTGACAGGGAATTCGTTAACGGATCTAAAGCCGGAGGATGTAAAAGCAGATGTCATCTTATTGACGCATGGCCACAATGACCATGTCGGCGACACAGAACAAATTGCCAAGCAAAACAACGCGCTGGTTGTAGCTCCGAACGAGCTCGCTGTGTACTTAGGCTGGAAAGGCTTGAATGTTCATCCAATGCACATCGGCGGCTCCCGCCAGTTCGATTTTGGTAAAGTGAAGCTCACACAGGCCTTTCACGGATCAGCGATCACAGATGAAGAAAACAAAACGATCACTTATACAGGCATGCCAGCTGGTATTTTGCTGACGGTAGAAGATAAAACGATTTTCCACGCAGGCGATACGGCTCTTTTCTCCGATATGAAGCTGATTGGCGAATTGAATCATATTGATCTTGCCTTCCTGCCGATTGGCGATAACTTTACGATGGGGCCTGAAGACGCCAAGCTTGCCGCTGAATGGCTCCGGGCAAAACAGGTCGTGCCGGTTCATTACAATACATTCCCGGTTATCGAACAAGACCCTGAGGCATTTGCTGACAGCCTGCCGGGCGGAGTCGGTAAAGTCATGGCGGTTGGTGAGACGATCGAGCTATAACCGGCTGATCACATCTCCTGGTTCACCAGGGGGTGTTTTTTATTTTTCCCGCTCATTGCGCACGAATCCTCCGAGCCCTTATAATAAAAGCAGAAGACTGTCCTTAGAGGTGAAAGGCTTGGCAACGAAGCATGAACAAATTTTAACGTATATTGATTCACTGCCTGTCGGTGAAAAAATTTCTGTGCGAAGAATTGCAAAGGAAATGAAAGTAAGCGAAGGGACCGCGTACAGAGCGATCAAGGAAGCAGAGAATAAAGGATTTGTCAGCACGATTGAACGTGTGGGCACAATACGGATTGAGCAAAAGAAAAAAGAGAATATTGAAAAGCTTACCTATGCAGAGGTTGTAAATGTCATAGACGGACAGGTGCTCGGGGGCCGGGCCGGACTCCATAAAACATTAAATAAATTCGTTATCGGCGCGATGGAGCTGGACGCGATGATGCGTTACACCGCAGCGGGAAATCTTCTGATTGTCGGAAACAGAATCAACGCACACAGGCAGGCGCTTGAAGCGGGTGCGGCTGTACTGGTGACAGGCGGATTTAACACGGATGACAGCATTGTACAGCTTGCGGATGAGCTTGAGCTGCCGATTATATCCACGAGCTATGACACCTTTACAGTCGCCGCGATGATTAACAGGGCGATTTATGACCAGCTGATCAAAAAAGAAATCGTCCTGGTTGAGGACATCCTAACGCCCGCTAACCGTACGGTATATCTGTCGCCTAAGGATAAACTTGAAAAATGGTATGAGAAAAACTTTGAGACGGGGCACGGCCGGTTCCCGGTTGTCGACGATCAGATGAAGATCCATGGGATTCTGACATCAAAAGATATTGCCGGCCACGACCGAAACGCTTCCATCGAAAAGGTCATGACCAAAAATCCCGTTACAGTTATTGGGAAAACATCTGTCGCCTCGGCGGCGCAAATGATGGTATGGGAAGGAATTGAAGTGCTTCCCGTCACTGACGGCCACCAAAAACTGATCGGCATGATCAGCCGCCAAGACGTGTTAAAAGCCCTCCAAATGATTCAAAAGCAGCCGCAGGTCGGGGAGAAGCTTGATGATATCGTTTCAAGGGGATTTAAAGATGAGGGTGAAGATAAAGAGGAGCAAACGGTTTACGAGTATGAAGTCACGCCGCAGATGACCAACCAGCTCGGAACGATTTCTTATGGTGTGTTTACGACCATTTTGACGCAAGCGGCAAACCGGTTTTTGCGCTCGAAAAAACGCGGCGAGCTCGTAATTGAAAGCATCACCATTTTCTTTTTGAAGCCTGTGCAGATGGAATCGGTCATCGAAGTCAAACCCCGTATTTTAGAGGCCGGGAGAAAGTTCGGAAAAATGGAAGTTGAAGTGCACAGCCAAGGCCATATCGTGTCTAAAGCGATGTTGATGGTTCAGCTGATGGAAAGAAGCTAAGGGACGTTCAGGCGCCCCTTACGCGTGGTCTCTTTCAGCTTCTTTGGCGTGAAGGGGATTGTAATGCCTGTAAGCTTTATAACCTGCCCAAGCGCTTCCTGCTCCTATGAGGATAAAGACACCGCCGATTACGAACGTTAAGACTGAATGGAATAATATCATTTGGTTGAGCCCGTAGAACAGAACCAGTGACCCTAAGGCCATGCTTGCTTTTGCCGAACAGATTTCTTTTTCCAAAGCTTGCTTTGCCCGTACGCCTTTTACTTTATAGTACACATAAAAGCAGGCTGAAAGCCCAATCAAAAAAACAAGAACCAGCATAAATGAAATCCTCCATCGTAAAAGTTTACAAACCCATTCTATACAAAAACGGGCTTGGTTTTGACGTTATTTTTCTTTTCCGTCGGCAAAGAATGTGATTTAATGAATAAAAACAATAAAGGAGTATCAAATGAAAACAGAAATAATCAGAACCATATCATTATATGACACGATTATCTTACATAGACATGTGCGTCCTGATCCAGATGCCTACGGATCTCAGTGCGGACTTACGGAAATCCTGCGTGAAACGTATCCAGAAAAAAATATTTTCGCGGTCGGCACGCCTGAACCGTCCCTCTCTTTCCTATATTCCCTTGATGTGGTGGACAATGAAACATATGAAGGCGCACTTGTCATTGTCTGCGATACGGCAAATCAGGAAAGAATCGACGATCAGCGTTATCCTTCAGGCGCAAAACTGATAAAAATCGACCACCATCCGAACGAAGATCCATACGGTGACCTTCTCTGGGTCGATACAAACGCCAGCTCAGTAAGTGAAATGATTTATGAGCTGTATTTAGAAGGAAAAGAGCACGGCTGGAAGCTGAATACGAAAGCGGCAGAGCTGATCTATGCCGGCATTGTCGGAGATACCGGGCGCTTCTTATTTCCGAATACAACGGAAAAAACATTAAAATATGCAGGCGAGCTCATTCAATATCCTTTCTCTTCCTCAGAGTTGTTTAATCAATTATATGAAACAAAACTGAATGTGGTGAAGCTTAATGGCTTTATCTTCCAAAATGTGTCATTGTCCGAAAACGGCGCCGCTTCTGTTTTCATCAAAAAGGATACGCTTGAAAAGTTCGGCACCACGGCTTCAGAAGCGTCACAGCTAGTCGGGACGCTTGGCAATATCTCGGGTATTCGCGCTTGGGTATTTTTCGTAGAAGAAGATGATCAAATCAGAGTCAGATTCCGTTCGAAGGGTCCTGTCATTAACGGACTTGCCCGTAAATATAACGGCGGAGGGCATCCGCTAGCTTCAGGCGCCTCTATTTACAGCTGGGATGAAGCTGATCGGATATTGGCTGATCTGGAAGCATTATGTAAAGAACACGAGTAGAGGGGAGACCCTCTCTCTTAGTGTTCATCTGTGACGGGGATGAACCAGCAGCCGAAATCAGTAAGGTCCTCGTAGACTTGGAGATTGTGAGATTGAAGTTCTTTTTTAATGAGGGAAGCGAGTGAGTTTGTTTCGGCATATGCAGAAAAACCTTGTCTGAGCCGGGCTGCTTGATCTTTTGCTAACTGACGGTCACTGTAAACCTCCATTTCCCTTCCTCCTTCCTTTCGCCATTAAGCCTCTCACATATAGTTTATAAAAAAGAATGGGAAAAAGCGACAAAAGTTTGGAGAATTTAAAAAAAATCCATAATTACGCGGCAAATGATATGTCAAGTTCTACTGTCAGTCTCGTATAAATAATTAATTCTTTGACGGTTGCCTTGTATTTTTTTTCGTTGATCATATAGACTTTATTTTCAATTGTCCGTATCAATAGATCCTTTGTTTGATAGACGCTCTCTATGTCCTTTGTAATCACCTCTGAAATATTATCCTTTACATGCTCCTCGAATTTCGTTTTATCCGGCTGTGATATTTTGTATTTATCCCCATTTTGTAATTTCACGCTGACGTTTTGGATCAAGAGCTTTCTTTTATTGTCTTCGTTCAGTTTATGGAGGTCTTCCTGATAGATTGAAATTTGATTGTTTAAATCTTTCACATGCTCTTTTTGTTTTTCGATGAGGCTGACCTGCTCCTCTTGGAATGTACCGTAAGTAAACAGGAAAAAGAACCAGCTGATCACGGCTCCGCACATCATTCCCGCGAAAAAACGCTGCCACCCCGGTTTTTTGTAATGCTGGGGCACTCTCATGAAGAAAGATGCTCCTGGGTCAGCCATGAAATAATGAGCCAGCCGCTTTGCGCGCCGCCCATAGCCGAGATAATCAAAAGAAGCTGTTTAAAAATATCTCTCGTATTGCCTTCTAGAATGCCCCGTTCAAAGCTGTATACCGCATCAAAGGTGCCCCCGATTGCTGCGACAAGCGCCCATATTTTCAACCTGTTTGCTAGCTTTGTAATGGCCGTAAGCGGCGCTTCGCCTGCCAAATATGCTCCCAGCCCTCCGATGAGCGCGCCTCCGATCAGCACCCCTAATGCAATGAAGTAACTATTGATAAAATTCACCATAAATCCTGCTTCCTGATCCATCTTTATCACCTCACCTTTTATATCATATTGAGCTTTCAGGACAAGTATGATGAGTAGTCGAAAAAGAACATTTGTTTCTTTTGGTAACCGGACTTATAATGAAGAAAGAAATGGATCGTAAGGAGAAAGAGGTGATAGCATGTCTTTTGTTCACCTGCAAGTGCATAGCGGGTACAGCCTGCTAAACAGCGCCGCGGCGGTGGAAGAGCTCGTCAGTGAAGCTGACAGGCTCGGATATGCGTCTTTGGCGCTGACAGATGATCATGTCATGTACGGAGCTATACCATTTTATAAAGCATGCAAGGCGAGAGGGATCAACCCGATAATCGGCTTGACAGCTTCTGTTTTCACAGATGACAGCGAGCTTGAAGCCTATCCGATTGTCCTGCTGGCCAAATCAAATAGCGGCTATCAAAACCTGCTGAAAATCAGCAGCGTTCTGCAATCGAAATCAAAAGGCGGGCTAAAACAGAAATGGCTTCAAAGTTATCGGGAAGGCATTATCGCACTGACGCCCGGTGAAAAAGGGTATATTGAAATGCTGCTTGAAGGAGGGCTGTTTGAACAGGCCGCTCAAGCCGCTCTTGAATTCCAGTCTATTTTCGGAAAGGGAGCTTTTTATTTCTCCTACCAGCCTTATAAAGGGAATCAAGCCTTGTCCGAGCAGATTCTGAAGCTTTCAGAAGAAACAGGCATCCCTGTTACAGCGACAGGAGACGTGCATTACATAAGGAAAGAAGATAAGGCTGCCTACCGCTGTCTGACAGCGATTAAAGCAGGCGAAAAACTGGCGGACGCACCCGCCGAAGACCTTCCTGATCTCGATTTAAAACCGCTCGAAGAAATGCAACACATTTATCAAGAGCATCCCGAAGCACTGCAAGCTTCTGTTGAGATCGCGGAACAATGCCGGGTTGACGTCAGCCTCGGGCAGGCCCGTCTCCCGTCTTTTCCGACTCCAGACGGAACATCAGCTGATGATTATTTAACGGACATCTGTATGGCGGGTCTCCGCAGCCGCTTTGGCACGCCTGATGAACGATACCTTCGCCGTCTTCAATATGAGCTTGATGTCATTAAACGGATGAAGTTCAGCGATTACTTTCTGATCGTATGGGATTTTATGAAGCACGCCCATGAGAAAGGAATCGTTACAGGACCGGGACGGGGTTCTGCGGCAGGCTCTCTTGTGGCTTATGTACTGTATATCACAGATGTTGACCCGCTGAAACATCACCTGCTGTTTGAACGGTTTTTAAACCCAGAACGTGTCAGTATGCCTGATATTGATATTGACTTTCCGGATACAAGAAGAGATGAAGTCATTCAATACGTACAGCAGAAATACGGTGCGATGCATGTTGCGCAGATTATTACCTTTGGAACACTGGCGGCAAAAGCTGCGCTTCGGGACGTCGGCAGAGTATTCGGCATCAGCCCAAAGGAAGCAGATCAGCTTGCAAAACTTATTCCTTCAAGGCCCGGCATGACGCTGGATGAAGCAAGACAGCAATCGCCTGAACTGAATAAGCGGCTTCGGGAGTCAAGTCTGCTTCAGCAAGTCTACACCATTGCCCGAAAAATAGAAGGGCTGCCAAGGCATACCTCTACCCATGCAGCCGGCGTGGTCCTGAGTGAAGAACCGTTAACCGATGTTGTTCCGCTTCAGGAAGGGCATGAAGGGATCTATTTGACGCAATACGCGATGGATCATCTTGAAGACTTAGGCCTTTTAAAAATGGATTTCTTAGGCTTGCGCAACCTGACGCTCATCGAGTCCATCACTTCAATGATTGAAAAAGAAGAAAACATCAAACTAGATCTCTCGAATATTTCCTACAGGGATGACAAAACGTTCTCCTTGCTGTCAAAAGGGGATACGACAGGGATTTTTCAACTTGAATCTACAGGGATGAGAAGCGTTCTGAAGCGGCTTAAACCTTCTGGCCTGGAGGATATTGTGGCGGTTAATGCGCTGTACCGGCCTGGTCCGATGGAAAATATTCCGTTATTTATTGACCGTAAACACGGCCGGGCGCCTGTTCACTATCCACATGAAGATGTAAGAGACATCTTGGAAGATACATATGGCGTCATTGTGTATCAGGAACAGATTATGATGATAGCTTCCCGTATGGCGGGGTTTTCACTAGGAGAAGCGGACCTGCTGAGACGGGCAGTCAGCAAAAAGAAAAAAGAAATCCTAGATAGAGAGCGGAGCCATTTTGTTGAAGGGTGCTTAAAAAAGGAGTATTCTGTAGACACTGCAAATGAAGTCTACGATTTAATCGTCAAATTCGCAAACTATGGCTTTAACCGAAGCCATGCGGTGGCATACAGCATGATCGGCTGCCAGCTTGCGTATTTGAAAGCTCATTATCCGTTATATTTTATGTGCGGATTGCTGACAAGCGTCATTGGCAATGAGGATAAAATATCTCAATATCTTCACGAAGCAAAGGGGAGCGGGATTCGTATCCTTCCTCCGTCAGTGAACAAAAGCAGTTTTCCGTTTACAGTTGAAGACGGATCTGTCAGATACAGCCTCCGCGCGATAAAAAGCGTAGGCGTCTCAGCAGTTAAAGATATATATAAAGCGAGAAAAGAGAAACCATTTGAAGATCTTTTCGATTTCTGCTTTCGCGTGCCGTTAAAAAACGTCAATCGCAAAATGCTTGAAGCACTTATTTTTTCTGGTGCGATGGACGAATTCGGCAAAAACCGGGCGACGCTGCTCGCATCCATTGACGTTGCTTTGGAACATGCTGAGCTATTCGCGGCGGACGATGACCAAATGGGATTGTTTTTAGATGAATCGTTTTCGATTAAGCCGAAGTATGTGGAGACGGAGGAACTTCCGCTTGTGGATTTACTTGCGTTTGAAAAAGAAACACTTGGCATTTATTTTTCAAATCATCCGCTTTCTGCCTTCCGAAAACAGCTGGCTGCGTATGGGGCAGCGTCCATTCTGCAGGCCCAGCAGACTGTCAAAAGGCCGCTATCTCTCGGGGGCCTGCTGTCGAAGATCAAAACGATTCGGACGAAAACAGGTCAAAACATGGCGTTTTTAACGCTCAGTGATGAAACAGGCGAAATGGAGGCCGTTGTCTTCCCTGAACAATTCAGACAGCTTTCTCCCGTTTTAAGAGAAGGCGCTCTATTGTTCACAGCAGGCAAATGTGAAGTAAGGCAGGATAAGGTCCAGTTCATCATGTCCCGGGCAGAATTATTAGAAAATATGAATGCGGAAAAAGCGCCATCGGTTTATATAAAAATAGAAAGCAGTCAGCACAGCCAGGAGATCCTGGCAAAGATAAAGCGCATTTTGCTGGAGCATAAGGGGGAAACAGGCGTTTATCTCTATTATGAAAAGCAAAAACAGACGATTAAGCTTCCTGAGTCGTTTCATATCAATGCAGATCACCAGGTGTTATATCGCTTAAAAGAGCTGTTGGGTCAAAAAAACGTCGTTTTAAAACAGTGGTAACGATGAACTTTTTGTTATACAATTGGAGCAATTATGTCATCCTGTTTAAATATTCAGATAGATTATTAACTCCGCAGAATGCAGCAATCAACGCACCAGTATACGAATCAAAAATATCCATAAGGAGTGTTTAGGAGAATGTCATTAAGAGAAGAAGCATTACACCTGCATAAAGTCAATCAGGGGAAACTGGAATCTAAATCGAAGGTAGAAGTCAGAAACGCGAAAGATTTAAGCCTAGCGTATTCCCCTGGTGTTGCAGAACCGTGTAAGGATATTCATGAAGACATTAACAAAGTATATGAATATACAATGAAGGGGAACATGGTAGCAGTTGTAACTGACGGTACAGCTGTGCTTGGCCTTGGAAATATCGGCCCTGAAGCCGCGCTTCCTGTTATGGAAGGGAAAGCTGTTCTATTCAAAAGCTTTGCGGGCGTAGACGCGTTCCCGATTGCTTTAAACACAAACGATGTTGATAAGATCGTTGAAACTGTTAAATTGCTTGAACCGACATTTGGCGGCGTCAACCTTGAAGATATTGCTGCGCCAAACTGCTTTATCATTGAAGAGCGCCTCAAAAAAGAAACAAACATTCCAGTCTTCCATGACGATCAGCACGGTACTGCCATTGTAACGGTAGCAGGCCTTGTAAACGCGCTGAAACTGTCAGGAAAATCCATGTCGTCCATTAAAGTTGTCGCAAATGGCGCGGGTGCGGCTGGTATCGCGATTATCAAGCTTCTTCACCATTACGGCGTACGCGACATCGTGATGTGCGATTCAAAAGGAGCGATTTATGAAGGGCGTCCAGAAGGCATGAACGATGTCAAAAACGAAGTGGCGAAATTCACAAACCAAGACCGCAAAGACGGTTCTCTGAAAGATGTCATCGTGGACGCTGACGTATTTATCGGCGTATCTGTAGCAGGAGCGTTAACAAAAGAAATGGTGCAAAGCATGGCGAAAGATCCGATTATCTTTGCGATGGCAAATCCAAATCCTGAAATTATGCCTGAAGATGCGCGTGAAGCTGGCGCAAGCGTAATTGGAACGGGCCGTTCTGACTTCCCGAACCAAGTCAACAATGTTCTTGCATTCCCTGGTATTTTCCGCGGAGCGCTTGACGTTCGCGCCACTCACATTAACGAAGAAATGAAAATCGCAGCGGTTGAAGCTATCGCTTCATTGGTTTCAGAAGATGAGCTTAGCGCAGACTACGTCATCCCTGCACCGTTTGATAAACGTGTTGCGCCTGCTGTTGCGAAAGCTGTGGCAAAAGCGGCGATGGAAACAGGTGTCGCAAGAATTACTGTTGACCCTGAGGAAGTTGCTGAAAAAACGAGAAAACTTACGATTATTGGTGAATAATTTTCATTCATTCCATAAATGGCAGCGCGTTGGCCCGAAACCGGCGCGCTGTTTACAAGTTAAACTGGCGGCTGAAATTTTTTTAGGGGTTGGGCTTTAAAAAAATTTCAGCCGAGTTTAACGTTACGTTTGAATGCGCTGTCAACCTTGTTAGTTCAACACCTTATCTAATCTCATACGGGCTTTTTTGACGGCGTGATTGAATAAAAAGTTGTCGAATTGAGGATGACAGCGTTTGACAAAAAAAGTACAATAGTTTCGGTAAAGTTATTAGCAAGTCTATCGGTTGATGACATGCGGTGAAGAGAACCCTTCACAAAAGGGAGGTAATCATGTGTTAAAGGATATATTCACGAAAAAGAAAAAGTATGCTTCCGTACCGTCTGAGCAAGCGAAGCACGATGTTCCGGAAGGCATTATGACAAAATGTCCCAAGTGTAAAAAAATCATGCTCACTAAAGAGTTGGATAAAAATATGCGGGTATGCATGAACTGCAATTATCATTTCCCGATGAACGCAAAACAGCGTATCGAAAGTTTGATGGACGATGAATCCTTTGAGGAATTTAACCAAGGAATGTTATCAGAAAACCCGCTTGGTTTCCCGGGATATCTCGAAAAGCTTGAAAAAGATCGCGAGAAAACATCCTTAAACGAGGCTATTGTGACAGGCAAGGGCACCATCGGCGGACACCCGGCTGTGGTCGCCGTCATGGATTCTTCATTCAGAATGGGCAGCATGGGCTCAGTCGTCGGTGAAAAAATCACGCTTGCGATTGAAAAAGCAAAAGCTGATAAAGTTCCGTTTATTATTTTTACAGCTTCAGGCGGCGCGAGAATGCAGGAAGGCATATTAAGCTTGATGCAAATGGCTAAGACAAGCTCTGCCTTAAAACTGTTCAGTGAAGAACAGGGCCTCATCATCTCAGTAATGACGCATCCGACAACCGGTGGCGTATCGGCCAGCTTTGCTTCACTCGGAGATTATAATTTTGCTGAGCCTGGAGCGCTGATCGGTTTTGCAGGAAGACGGATTATTGAACAGACAATAGGTGAAAAATTGCCTGAGGACTTCCAAACGGCCGAGTTTTTATTAAAACATGGACAGCTTGATGCGGTTATCCATCGCGAAGACATGAAACAAACATTAGAAAATCTGCTGGATATGCATCAAACGGGAGGTGACATTGAGTGGCTGCAAGATTAGAATTTGAAAAACCGGTAATTGAACTGCAAACGAAAATCGCCGAATTGAAAAAATTCACCCAAGACTCGGATATGGATCTGAGTGCGGAAATTGAACGGCTCGAAGACCGTCTCGCTAAGCTTCAGGATGAAATCTACAAAAATCTGAAGCCTTGGGACCGGGTTCAAATCGCTCGTCTGCCGGACCGTCCGACAACGCTTGATTATATTGAACATCTGTTTACCGACTTTTTTGAATGTCACGGAGATAGAGCATACGGTGACGATGAAGCTATTGTCGGCGGCATTGCGAAGTTCCATGGCCTTCCTGTAACAGTAATCGGGCATCAGCGCGGCAAAGATACGAAAGAAAACCTTGTCCGCAATTTTGGAATGCCGCATCCTGAAGGCTATCGAAAAGCGCTTCGTCTCATGAAGCAGGCTGACAAATTCAACAGGCCGATTATTTGTTTTATCGATACGAAGGGAGCATACCCGGGACGAGCAGCGGAAGAAAGAGGACAAAGCGAAGCCATTGCCAAAAATCTCTTTGAGATGGCTGGCCTTCGAGTGCCTGTTATCTGCATCGTCATCGGTGAAGGCGGAAGCGGCGGAGCCCTTGGTCTCGGTGTGGGAAACCACTTGCATATGCTGGAAAACTCTACTTATTCAGTTATTTCTCCGGAAGGTGCCGCGGCACTGTTATGGAAGGACTCCAGTCTTGCTAAAAAAGCAGCAGAAACAATGAGAATCACTGCGCCCGATTTAAAAGAATTAGGTATTATAGATCATATGATAAAAGAAGTAAAAGGCGGAGCGCACCACGATGTTAAGCTGCAGGCAAGCTATATGGACGAAACCCTTAAGCAATCGCTAAAAACGTTGCTGAAGCTGGGCGAAGAAGAATTAGTCCAGCAGCGGTATGAAAAATATAAAGCAATTGGCAAAGTCTCGAATGAAGAACAATTTATCGGGGTAAACTAAATAAACGTGAAGCCTTTGGCTCACGTTTCTTTTTTGTGACATTCTTTAAATTTTATTTAAAAACAATTTATTTAATTGTATAATAGGTAAGGTTTCATAGGGAGGATGGAGATCCCTTTTCATTGTTTTTAGGGCAATGATCATGTTATCTTTAATCATATATGTTGCTGAGGTGAATGGAGAATGAAACGTATAGGGGTATTAACGAGCGGCGGGGATTCCCCGGGAATGAACGCAGCAGTTCGCGCAGTAGTCAGAAAAGCGATTTATCATGATGTTGAAGTTTACGGCATTTACAACGGATACGCAGGATTGATCAGCGGAAAGATTGAAAAGCTTGAACTCGGATCTGTAGGCGATATTATACATCGCGGAGGAACAAAGCTATATACGGCAAGATGTCCTGAATTCAAAACGGTTGAAGGCCGTGAAAAAGGGATAGAAAACTTGAAGAAGCTTGGTATTGAAGGCCTTGTTGTCATCGGCGGAGACGGCTCCTATATGGGTGCGAAAAAATTAACGGAACACGGGTTTCCATGTGTGGGTGTACCGGGTACAATTGATAATGACATTCCGGGCACTGATTTTACAATCGGTTTTGATACGGCTTTAAATACAGTAATTGACGCAATTGATAAGATCCGCGATACAGCGACTTCTCATGAACGTACATATGTGATCGAAGTAATGGGCCGCCATGCGGGCGACATCGCATTGTGGGCCGGACTTGCAGGGGGCGCGGAATCAATCCTCATCCCTGAGGCAGACTATGACATGCACGAAATCATTGCCCGCTTAAAACGCGGCCACGATCGCGGCAAGAAGCACAGTATTATTATTGTGGCCGAAGGTGTAGGCAGCGGAGTTGAATTCGGGAAACGCATTGAAGAAGAAACAAATCTTGAAACTAGGGTATCTGTATTGGGCTATATCCAGCGCGGAGGTTCTCCAAGCGCTGCTGATCGTGTGCTGGCAAGCCGTCTAGGGGCCTATGCGGTTGAACTGCTGCTTGAAGGAAAAGGCGGACGCTGTGTAGGTATACAAAACAATAAGCTTGTAGACCATGATATTATAGAAATATTGGAGACAAAACACACAGTTGAGCAAAACATGTATAAGCTTTCAAAAGAACTGTCTATCTAACGCGCAGCTGAAGGCTGAAGATTTCAGAAGGAAGTGAACCAAATGAGAAAAACTAAAATTGTATGTACCATTGGTCCGGCAAGTGAAAGCATTGAAATGCTTACGAAATTAATGGAGTCTGGAATGAACGTGGCTCGTTTGAATTTTTCTCACGGAGATTTTGAGGAGCATGGCGCAAGAATTAAAAATATCCGTGAAGCAAGCAAAAAGCTAGGCAAAAACGTTGGTATCCTGCTTGATACAAAAGGTCCTGAAATCCGCACACATACAATGGAAAACGGAGGCATTGAGCTTGAGACAGGCAAAGAGCTTATCGTTTCAATGGACGAGGTAGTAGGAACAACAGATAAAATTTCAGTGACTTATGAAGGTTTAGTCGATGATGTTGAACAGGGTTCAACGATTCTGTTAGATGACGGACTTATCGGCCTTGAAGTGCTTGATGTTGATGCCGCTAATCGCGAAATCAAAACAAAAGTATTAAACAACGGAACACTCAAAAACAAAAAAGGTGTTAACGTACCAGGCGTAAGCGTCAATCTTCCGGGTATCACTGAAAAAGATGCACGAGATATCGTTTTCGGTATTGAGCAGGGAGTAGACTTCATCGCCCCATCTTTCATACGGCGTTCCACGGACGTGCTTGAAATCCGTGAGCTTCTTGAAGAGCACAAAGCACAGGATATTCAAATCATCCCTAAAATCGAAAACCAAGAGGGCGTTGACAACATCGATGCTATTCTCGAAGTGTCTGACGGCTTAATGGTTGCACGTGGAGACTTAGGCGTGGAAATCCCAGCTGAAGAAGTGCCGCTCGTGCAAAAAGAACTGATCAAAAAATGCAACGCGTTAGGAAAACCTGTTATTACAGCGACGCAAATGCTCGATAGCATGCAGCGCAACCCGCGTCCGACTCGTGCGGAAGCAAGTGACGTTGCAAACGCGATCTTCGACGGCACAGACGCCATCATGCTTTCTGGTGAAACAGCTGCCGGAAGTTATCCGGTTGAGGCGGTTCAAACCATGCACAACATCGCGTCCCGTTCTGAAGAAGCTTTAAATCATAAAGAAATTCTTTCTAAACGCAGAGGGCAAGTAGGCATGACGATTACAGACGCCATTGGACAATCTGTCGCGCACACTGCGATTAACCTGAACGCTGCTGCGATCGTAACACCGACTGAAAGCGGTCATACAGCGCGCATGATCGCAAAATACCGTCCTCAGGCGCCGATTGTTGCGGTTACTGTGAATGATTCTGTTTCCAGAAAACTTGCGCTCGTATCTGGCGTATTCGCGGAAAGCGGCCAAAATGCAAACACAACAGATGAAATGCTCGAGGATGCTGTCCAAAATTCATTGAACAGCGGAATTGTAAAACACGGCGATCTGATCGTTATTACAGCAGGCACTGTCGGTGAGTCTGGCACGACGAACTTAATGAAAGTTTACACTGTCGGCGATATCATCGCTAAAGGACAAGGTATCGGACGCAAATCAGCGTTTGGCCCGGTTGTCATTGCACAAAATGCAAAAGAAGCTGAGCAAAAAATGACTGACGGTGCGGTACTCGTGACTAAAAGCACTGACCGTGACATGATTGCATCTCTTGAAAAAGCGTCTGCCCTTATTACAGAAGAAGGCGGCTTGACAAGCCATGCTGCGGTAGTCGGATTAAGCCTCGGCATTCCGGTTATCGTTGGCCTTGAAAAAGCGACATCTACTTTAACAGACGGCCAGGATATTACAGTTGACGCATCCAGAGGGGCAGTCTACCAAGGCCGCGCGAGCGTTCTTTAATCACAGGTGAAAACGGAAGGGGGAATCCCTTCCTTTTCTCTTTATCTTGCCTTATATTGACAGAGGTGTGTTACACGTGTGGGGGGCTCGGATATGAGATTTTTATTTTTGCTTTTTATTGTGTTTCCGGCAATAGAAATCGGGATTTTCCTGTTTTCAGGCAAGCTGATCGGCATTTTGCCGACGGTCCTTCTCATGATTCTGACGGGCATTATCGGCGCAGCAGCTGCAAAAAAACAAGGAACCGAAGTGTATCACAAGGTTCAGCGTGATCTTCAATATGGCAAGATGCCGGGAGAAACGATTGTTGACGGCCTGTGCATTTTCATTGGCGGTCTTTTGCTGATGCTGCCGGGCTTTTTATCAGATTTGGCCGGCGCCTGTTTACTTATTCCGTTTACCCGCAGCTGGTGGAAGCCGATTCTGTTCAAATGGCTGAGAGGAATGTCGAAGAACAAACGGATCATCATCAAATAAAAACGGCAGCCATGAATATGGGCTGCTGTTTTATTTTTGCTGAACGGTGATATACGACCATATTTCCTTACATGTGCCCGTTGTGATGAAAGCTTGGATGATGACGAGAACAGCCGGCCCCGCAATGAGTCCTAAAAATCCGAATAATTTAAAACCGGCAAATAGAGAGATGAGTGTTGCCAAAGGATCGATGCCGATTGATTTACTAAGTATTTTTGGTTCAGTCAGCTGCCGCTGAATAAGAACAACAAGGTACAGTACGCCGATTCCGATGGCCTGAGGCAGCTGGCCTGTAACCGATAAATACAAGATCCACGGCACAAATACGGAGCCCGCACCCAAATAAGGGAGAAGGTCAACAAGCCCTATTAAAAAAGCAATTGTTGCGGCATGTTCAACGCTTAAGAGAGAAAGGCCGATAAATACAATGACCATTGTAATGAAAACGAGAACGGCCTGCGCTTTGATAAAACCGGTCATTGCTTTTTTTAATTCATTGCTGATCGCTCGACTGCTGGCTGTAACCTGATCCGGCAGAATTGAAACGAACAAGCCTTTCAGCTTGTGCCAATCCTTTGTCATAAAAAAAGTTGCCAGAAGAGAAAAAATCAGAACAGCTGCTGTATTTGGAAGAAGCGCGAAAAACCCCGGGATCATTTCTAATATGTGTGACAACAGCAGCCCGGCATTTTTGGCGGCGGTATCACCGAGTGTCTGAATATGAGTGACGATGGAAGCTTGCTGATTGGTCTCTAATTCTTGAAACAAAACCGTCAGTTCGTTATAAAGCGGCTGGATATGAGTCGTAAATAATTGTTCGCAATAGGAGATAAACGTGCTGATATGCGGAGGCAGCGTTTTTGCAAGATAGGCTGTTCCTGTCACGATTTCGGCTACCAAAATGGTGAGTACGCCAAAGGCTGCGAGAAGAAAAAAAGCAAGCACGCCCAGAACGTTTAGCGTTCGGGGGAACCCGGTCACCTTGTCCAAATAGTCGACAACAGGATGAATCGCTGATGATAGAATAAGGGCGATCAGGAACGGATAAGTTAACGGAAACGAATAATAGGCTGCAGCTATCACTCCTGCGGTAATTGATATGACAAAGAGGGTTCTGAAAAAAATAGTGATATAAGATTGATTCATGAAATTAATCCTCCTCTCGTCAGCATGTCCTATTTTTTATATGTATTCACGCTCCGGCTGAGTATGAATACATTCATCTGAAAGGAGGGATGGCATGTGTTTACACAAGCGAATTTATTTTTAATTTTACTCTTGGCTATCGCACTTATCGCAAAAAATCAATCATTGCTTTTTGCTGTATCCGTCCTCTTGATCATCAAAATCATTGGACTTGACCAGAAATTATTGCCAACCATCCAGTCAAAAGGCATTAACTGGGGTGTGACCGTTATTACCATCGCCGTTCTGGTTCCGATTGCAACCGGTGAAATTGGGTTCAAGCAGCTTGGAGAAGCAATGCGGTCTTCCTATGCATGGATCGCCTTGGGAGCGGGGATTGCAGTGGCGCTGATTGCCAAAAATGGCCTGACGTTGTTGGAAAATGACCCGCATATTACAACTGCACTCGTGATCGGGACCATTCTCGCAGTCGCGCTTTTTGGAGGAGTGGCGGTGGGACCGCTGATCGGAGCGGGGATTGCTTATATCGCCATGCAGATTGTAAAACTGTTCACTTCGTGAAAAAAGCGGCCGAAAGCCGCTTTTTTTTATATGCAAAAACCCGCAAATAAAGGCGTTTTTTCGGTGAAATCACAGAATGAAAAAAAAAATTATAGGTAAACATTTAACAAATGTCTGATTATTGTTTATAATGAGAATAGGCTTAAACTTAAATAAGCTTATAAGAATTTGTTATGGTCTTTCATAAGCAAGCGGTTTCATTGCCAGCAGGCAGTAAAATGTAAGCATTTTCTTTTGGGGGGAGAAATACTTGCATCATGCTTTTTAAGTTAGCCTCATGTTTTTACAACACTCTTAAAGGGGAAATTTATTGAAAAGGAGATGTTATATATGACAGCGACACGCGGTCTTGAAGGGGTTGTAGCAACAACATCATCTGTTAGTTCTATTATTGATGATACCCTTACATATGTGGGGTATGATATTGATGATTTAACAGAGAATGCAAGTTTTGAAGAAGTCATCTACTTGCTTTGGCATTTAAGGCTGCCAAACAAAAAAGAGCTGGAAGAGTTAAAGCAGCAGTTTGCGAAGGAGGCTGCCGTTCCGCAAGAAATTATTGAGCACTTCAAATCTTATTCCCTCGAAAATGTTCATCCCATGGCTGCTCTTCGGACAGCAATTTCATTACTGGGCCTGCTTGACAGCAAGGCTGATACCATGAACCCGGAAGCCAACTACAGAAAGGCGATCCGCCTTCAGGCAAAGGTGCCTGGCCTGGTTGCAGCGTTTTCCAGAATCCGCAAAGGCCTTGATCCTGTTGAACCGAGAGAGGACTACGGCATTGCAGAGAATTTTCTCTACACATTAAACGGTGAAGAGCCTTCGCCAATTGAGGTTGAAGCCTTTAACAAAGCGCTGATTTTACATGCTGACCATGAGCTCAACGCATCAACATTCACAGCAAGGGTCTGCGTTGCAACACTTTCCGATATCTATTCAGGCATTACTGCTGCAATCGGCGCGCTTAAAGGCCCTCTCCACGGCGGGGCGAATGAAGGCGTGATGAAAATGCTGACAGAAATCGCCGAAGTGGAAAACGCTGAGCCGTATATCCGTGCAAAGCTGGAAAAGAAAGAAAAAATTATGGGCTTCGGCCACCGCGTCTATCAGCATGGCGACCCGCGCGCGAAGCATCTGAAAGAAATGAGCAAGCGCCTGACCAACCTGACAGGCGAAAGCAAATGGTATGAGATGTCGATTCGCGTAGAAGAGATCGTCACATCAGAGAAAAAGCTGCCGCCTAACGTTGATTTCTACTCGGCTTCTGTTTATCACAGCCTCGGCATAGACCATGATTTATTCACACCGATTTTTGCTGTAAGCAGAATGTCCGGCTGGATTGCTCACATTCTTGAGCAATATGACAACAACCGTCTGATCCGCCCTCGCGCAGATTACACAGGGCCGGACAAACAAACGTTTGTTCCAATTGAAGAAAGAGCCTAAAGAACCACTGGAGGCTGGCTTGGGTTGATGAAGTTAGCCTCTTGTTCAGAACATCAAAAATGGTTTACAATTTAAATTGAATATTGGGAAAAATCATTTTGTTTTTTATAGAAGAAAAATAAAATGTTTTCTAAATACGAATTACATACTGGGAGGTTTTTATTGTGGCACAAGGTGAAAAAATTACAGTCTCTAACGGAGTATTAAACGTACCAAACAACCCGATTATCCCGTTTATCGAAGGAGACGGAACCGGTCCTGATATTTGGAACGCGGCTTCTAAGGTTTTGGAAGCAGCAGTTGAAAAAGCATACAAAGGCGAAAAGAAAATCACTTGGAAAGAAGTTTATGCCGGAGAGAAGGCTTATAATAAAACAGGTGAGTGGCTGCCTGCTGAAACATTGGACGTGATCCGTGAATATTTCATCGCCATTAAAGGGCCGTTAACGACACCTGTCGGCGGCGGTATCCGCTCTTTGAACGTAGCGCTCAGACAAGAGCTTGACCTATTCGTCTGCTTAAGGCCTGTAAGATACTTTACTGGGGTGCCGTCACCGGTTAAACGCCCTGAAGATACTGATATGGTCATCTTCCGTGAAAATACAGAAGATATTTACGCAGGAATCGAGTACGCAAAAGGCTCTGAAGAAGTGCAAAAGCTCATCAGCTTCCTGCAAAATGAGCTAAACGTCAACAAAATCCGTTTCCCAGAAACATCAGGTATCGGCATTAAGCCTGTTTCTGAAGAAGGAACGAGCCGTCTGGTCAGAGCTTCTATTGATTATGCAATTGAACACGGCCGCAAATCTGTAACGCTTGTTCACAAAGGAAACATCATGAAGTTCACAGAAGGCGCCTTCAAAAACTGGGGCTATGAACTGGCTGAAAGAGAATACGGAGATAAAGTCTTCACATGGGCTCAATATGACCGCATTGTTGAAGAACAAGGAAAAGACGCTGCGAATAAAGCGCAAAGCGAAGCGGAAGCAGCAGGCAAGATCATTATCAAAGACAGCATTGCTGACATTTTCCTTCAGCAGATCTTAACGCGTCCAAACGAGTTTGATGTCGTTGCGACAATGAACCTGAACGGAGATTATATTTCTGATGCTCTTGCTGCGCAAGTCGGCGGAATCGGTATCGCTCCTGGGGCGAACATCAACTATGAAACAGGGCATGCGATTTTCGAGGCGACGCACGGAACGGCTCCTAAATATGCGGGCCTTGATAAAGTAAACCCATCCTCAGTTATTCTTTCTGGCGTTCTGCTTCTTGAGCATTTAGGATGGAAAGAAGCGGCTGATTTGGTTATCAAATCTATGGAAAACACAATTGCTTCTAAAGTCGTAACTTACGATTTTGCCAGATTAATGGACGGCGCGACCGAAGTGAAATGTTCAGAGTTCGGAGAAGAATTGATTAAAAACATGGACTAAGCAAGGAAACAGCCTAAAACTAGCCATAAAGGAGAAGAGAGACATGGGAAATACTCGTAAAAAAGTTTCTGTTATCGGAGCAGGTTTTACCGGAGCGACAACCGCATTTTTAATCGCTCAAAAAGAGTTGGCAGACGTTGTTCTTGTTGATATTCCGCAATTGGAGAACCCGACAAAGGGAAAAGCGCTTGATATGCTTGAAGCAAGCCCGGTTCAAGGCTTTGACGCGAAAATTACGGGAACATCCAATTATGAGGATACAGCGGGTTCTGACATTGTTGTCATTACAGCCGGTATCGCAAGAAAACCTGGTATGAGCAGAGATGATCTAGTCTCTACAAACGAAAAAATTATGAGAAGCGTTACACGAGAAATCGTGAAATATTCTCCTGAGTCTATCATTGTGGTGCTGACAAATCCTGTTGATGCAATGACATACGCGGTGTACAAAGAATCAGGCTTCCCTAAAGAGCGCGTCATCGGCCAGTCCGGCGTGCTTGATACGGCAAGATTCAGAACATTTGTGGCAGAAGAATTAAACCTGTCAGTCAAAGATGTGACTGGTTTCGTTCTTGGCGGACACGGTGATGATATGGTGCCGCTTGTGCGTTATTCTTATGCCGGCGGTATCCCGCTTGAAACACTGATTCCGAAAGAACGGATTGACGCCATTGTGGAGCGCACAAGAAAAGGCGGAGGCGAAATCGTGAATCTTCTTGGAAACGGAAGCGCGTACTATGCGCCTGCGGCTTCTCTGTCAGAAATGGTCGAAGCGATCCTGAAAGATCAGCGCCGCGTCCTTCCTACAATTGCTTATCTTGAAGGAGAATATGGCTATGAAGGCATCTACCTTGGTGTTCCAACCATTGTAGGCGGCAATGGTCTTGAGCAAATCATTGAACTTGAACTGACTGACTATGAAAGAGCACAGCTGAATCAATCAGTTGAATCTGTCAAAAATGTCATGAAAGTATTATCTTAATAAAAAGAGAGAAAGGCTTGCTTACTAGAAGCCTTTCTCTTTTTGTTAGGATTGTAAGCGTTATCATTAATATCTTTAATTGGTTTAAAAATGATATAAAAGGCGAATTGCCGGAATATCCTGCTTTCGCTAAAATAAAATCATGAAACATGTTAAGATGACATAAAATAGAGAAATAGGATGTCGGGGAATTATAATACTGGAGGCACAGCATGAACAAGAAAATTTTAGTTGTGGATGATGAAGAATCTATTGTTACTCTTTTACAGTACAATTTGGAACGGTCAGGCTATGATGTCATTACCGCCTCGGATGGGGAAGAAGCACTAAAAAGAGCGGAAACAGAGAAGCCCGATTTGATTGTGCTGGATGTGATGCTTCCAAAACTGGACGGAATCGAAGTATGCAAGCAGCTGAGACAGCAAAAACTGATGTTTCCGATTTTAATGCTGACAGCGAAGGATGAGGAATTCGACAAAGTATTAGGGCTTGAGCTCGGTGCTGATGATTATATGACCAAGCCGTTCAGTCCAAGGGAAGTGAATGCAAGAGTCAAAGCGATTTTAAGGCGTTCCGAAATGGCTGCGCCCTCTAGTGAATTTAAGAACGATGAAATAGAAGGTCAGATTACGATTGGCGATCTGAAAATTCTGCCTGATCATTATGAAGCATACTTTAAAGACAATCAGCTTGAGCTGACACCGAAAGAATTCGAACTGCTGCTCTATTTGGGCAGACATAAAGGCAGAGTGCTGACGAGAGATCTTCTGCTGAGCGCTGTCTGGAATTACGATTTTGCCGGAGATACGAGAATTGTTGATGTTCATATCAGCCATCTCCGCGACAAAATTGAAAGCAATACAAAAAAACCGATCTATATCAAAACGATCAGGGGATTGGGGTATAAATTGGAGGAGCCAAAAATGAATGAATAAATACCGTGTGCGCCTTTTTTCTGTACTCGTTGTCTGTATGATTCTGGTGTTTATTGTCCTCGGGCTGTTTTTGCAGCAGCTCTTTGAAACATCTGGCCAAAGGAAAGCAGCGGAACACATTGAAAAAGAAGCCAAATACATGGCTTCGCTTCTTGATGCCGGCAACCTGAATCATCAAGAAAATAAGAAAATCATTAAAGATGCAGGCGGCGCGCTCGATGTGAGCGCATCCGTTATCGATACAGACGGCAAGGTGCTGTACGGATCAAATGGGAGAGCGGCAGATTCACAAAAGGTGCAGGCGCTTGTTTCTGGCCATGAGGGTGTCCTATCAAAAGCGGATAACAAACTTTATTACGGAATTTCGCTTAGAAGCGAAGGGGAAAAAACAGGATATGTGCTGCTTTCTGCCTCTGAAAAAAGCTACGGCTTAAAAGGCGAAATGTGGGGGATGCTGACGGCCAGTCTTTGTACCGCATTTATCGTCATTGTTTATTTTTATTCCAGCATGACCTCACGTTACAAAAGATCAATTGAGGCAGCGACAAACGTAGCAACAGAGCTGTCCAAGGGGAACTACGATGCCAGGACGTACGGCGGCTATATCAGGCGCTCAGATAAGCTCGGCCGCGCAATGAACAGCCTTGCCGTTAATCTGATGGAAATGACGAGAACGCAAGAAATGCAGCGAGACCGGCTGCTGACAGTCATTGAAAATATCGGCTCGGGGCTGATTATGATTGATGGAAGAGGCTTTATCAATCTCGTGAACAGGTCTTACGCCAAGCAATTTCATATCAATCCAAATCAAATGCTGCGCCGTCTTTATCATGATGCGTTTGAACATGAAGAAGTGATCCAGCTTGTCGAAGACATTTTTATGACGGAGACAAAGAAATGCAAGCTGTTAAGGCTACCGATCAAAATTGAACGGCGTTATTTTGAGGTGGATGGCGTTCCGATTATGGGGCCGGACGATGAATGGAAAGGAATTGTGCTTGTTTTCCATGACATGACGGAGACGAAGAAGTTAGAGCAGATGAGAAAGGATTTTGTGGCCAATGTTTCTCATGAGCTGAAAACGCCGATTACGTCTATTAAAGGGTTTACGGAGACGTTATTGGACGGGGCGATGGAGGACAAAGAAGCACTTTCTGAGTTTCTCTCTATTATTCTAAAGGAAAGCGAAAGGCTTCAGTCTTTGGTTCAGGATCTGCTCGATCTCTCAAAAATCGAGCAGCAAAATTTCACGCTCAGCATTGAAAGGTTTGAGCCAGCCAAAATGCTTAGTGAGATTGAAACGCTTCTTAAGCATAAGGCTGATGAGAAAGGCATCTTCTTACAACTGAACGTCCTGAAAGACCCGCTTTATGTATCGGGTGACCCGCACAGGCTGAAACAGGTCTTCCTTAATCTCGTAAACAATGCGTTAACCTACACGCCTGAGGGAGGCTCTGTAGCGATCAATGTGAAGCCCAGAGAAAACGACATTCAAATTGAAGTTGCCGATTCCGGAATCGGCATTCAGAAAGAAGAAATTCCGCGCATTTTCGAACGTTTTTACCGTGTAGATAAAGACAGAAGCAGGAATTCAGGCGGAACCGGTCTGGGTCTTGCGATCGTCAAGCATTTAATAGAGGCTCATGGAGGGAAAATCGATGTCACAAGCGAGCCTGGAAGGGGAACAGTCTTTACCGTGACGCTGAAACGTGCTGCTGAAACGTCCGCCTAATGTTTACAAAGGTTTAACAATATCTTCATGCACTGTTAAACCTATGCTGGTAGGATGTAGTAGAACCCCTTCATCCAAGGAGCCAATTTTGACGGCGGGAACCTTTTTGTGTTCCCGTCCTTTTTTGTGTCTTCTCGCAGTTCACGGATTTTCCTTTCAAATTGAACTTTGTTAAAATAAGAGGAGCTAATGACTATGTAAGAGATGAACGGAAGCCTGAGGCTTCTTAGGAGGATATTGAATGACGGAACGAAAAAAATTAGTGCTTGTAGACGGAAACAGTTTGGCTTACCGGGCGTTTTTTGCCTTGCCGCTGTTAAGCAATGATAAAGGTGTTCATACGAATGCCGTATACGGCTTTGCGATGATTTTGATGAAGATGCTTGAGGACGAAAAACCGACGCACATGCTGGTTGCATTTGATGCCGGGAAAACAACATTTCGCCACGGCACATTTAAAGAATATAAAGGCGGCAGACAGAAAACCCCGCCTGAGCTTTCCGAACAAATGCCGTTTATCCGCGAGCTGCTGGATGCGTATCAGATCAGCCGCTACGAACTGGAGCAATACGAGGCCGATGATATTATCGGCACACTTGCCAAATCGGCTGAAAAAGACGGATTTGAAGTAAAGGTTTTCTCAGGAGATAAGGATTTAACTCAGTTGGCAACAGATCAAACGACAGTTGCCATTACGAGAAAAGGAATTACCGATGTTGAGTTTTACACACCGGAGCACGTCAAAGAGAAGTACGGGCTGACGCCAGAGCAAATCATTGACATGAAAGGCCTGATGGGCGATTCCTCGGATAATATCCCGGGTGTGCCCGGCGTAGGAGAAAAGACAGCCATTAAGCTTCTAAAACAGTTCGCCTCCGTTGAAAAACTGCTGGAGTCTATTGACGAGGTGAGCGGGAAGAAATTGAAGGAAAAGCTTGAGGAGTTTAAGGATCAGGCATTGATGAGCAAGGAGCTTGCAACAATCATGACGGATGCGCCGATTGAGGTATCCGTTTCCGGGCTGGAATATCAAGGTTTTCACCGTGAACAGGTCATTTCCATCTTTAAAGATCTTGGATTCAACACGCTTCTTGAACGTCTTGGTGAAGATAGTGTAGAAGCGGAGCAGGAACAGGCGTTAGAAGAAATAAATGTCAATACCGTCACAGGCGTGACAAGCGGTATGTTGGTTTCTCCATCCGCTTTTGTCGTTGAACAGATTGGCGATAATTATCATGAAGAGCCGATTCTCGGATTTTCAATCGTAAATGAAACAGGATCTTATTTTATTCCGAAAGACATTGCTGTAGACTCTGAAGTTTTTAAGGAATGGGTGGAGGATGACAAGCAGAAGAAATGGGTCTTCGACAGCAAGCGGGCTGTCGTCGCTTTGCGCTGGCAGGGCATTGAGCTAAAAGGGGCGGAGTTTGATGCGCTTCTTGCTGCTTATATCATCAATCCGGCCAATTCATATGACGACGTTGCCAGTGTGGCGAAGGATTACGGCTTGCATCTCGTTTCAAGTGACGAATCAGTTTACGGCAAAGGAGCAAAACGCGCGGTGCCGCCAGAAAATGAACTGTCTGAGCACCTTGTCCGAAAAGCGTTAGCGATTCAAGCCCTCCGTGAAAAGCTCGTTCAGGAGCTGGAGAACAACGATCAGCTTGAACTGTTTGAAGATCTTGAAATGCCGCTTGCGCTGATTCTCGGCGAAATGGAATCAACGGGCGTCAAGGTCGATGTTGACCGTTTAAAACGGATGGGTGAAGAACTGGGCGCGAAGCTGAAGGAATATGAAGAAAAAATCCATGAGATTGCGGGAGAGCCGTTTAACATCAATTCTCCGAAACAGCTTGGCGTCATCTTGTTTGAAAAAATCGGCCTGCCAGTCGTGAAAAAAACAAAAACAGGTTATTCAACGTCTGCCGATGTTCTTGAAAAGCTGGCTGACAAGCATGACATTGTCGACTATATTTTGCAATACAGACAAATTGGCAAGCTTCAATCAACATATATTGAAGGGCTCTTAAAGGTGACGAGACAGGATTCACACAAGGTGCACACACGTTTTAACCAGGCTTTAACGCAAACAGGCCGTCTCAGCTCGACTGATCCGAATCTGCAAAACATTCCGATCAGGCTTGAAGAAGGGCGCAAAATCCGCCAAGCTTTTGTTCCGTCTGAAAACGATTGGCTCATTTTTGCAGCCGATTACTCGCAAATCGAGCTGCGGGTGCTTGCCCATATTTCTAAGGATGAAAATCTAATCGAAGCTTTTACAAATGATATGGATATTCATACGAAAACGGCAATGGATGTGTTCCATGTTGCCGAGGATGAAGTGACATCTGCGATGAGACGCCAGGCGAAAGCGGTCAACTTTGGCATTGTGTACGGCATCAGCGATTACGGGTTGTCACAGAACCTCGGTATTACCCGGAAGGAAGCCGGCGCATTCATTGACCGCTATTTGGAAAGCTTCCAAGGCGTAAAAGCGTACATGGAAGATTCAGTTCAGGACGCGAAGCAAAAAGGATACGTGACAACGCTTATGCATCGCCGCCGCTACATTCCTGAGCTGACGAGCCGAAACTTTAATATCCGCAGTTTTGCGGAGCGGACGGCAATGAACACGCCGATTCAAGGAAGCGCCGCTGATATCATCAAAAAAGCCATGATTGATATGGCTGCCAAGCTAAAAGAAAAACAGCTGAAAGCAAGACTGCTGCTTCAAGTGCACGATGAATTGATTTTTGAAGCGCCGCAGGAAGAAATTGAAATTCTTGAAAAGCTTGTTCCTGAAGTGATGGAGCATGCGCTTGCATTAGATGTGCCGTTAAAGGTGGACTTTTCCTCAGGCCCATCTTGGTATGATGCGAAATAAACAGAGATAGGAAGTGATGGATGTGCCGGAATTACCAGAGGTTGAAACGGTCCGGCGCACTCTGACCGGGCTTGTAAAGGGAAAAACAATCAAATCGGTAGAGATCAGATGGCCGAATATCATCAAACGGCCTGCCGAACCGGAGGAATTTGCGCGAAATCTAGCAGGAGAAACGATACAGTCTATCGGAAGACGGGGAAAGTTTTTGCTGTTTCATTTAAATCATTATGTCATGGTTTCCCACCTTCGAATGGAAGGGAAATACGGGCTTCATCAAGCGGAGGCGCCGGACGATAAACACGTGCATGTCATATTCACGATGACAGACGGAACCCAGCTTCGTTACAGGGATGTGCGGAAGTTTGGAACCATGCATTTATTTAAACCGGGAGAGGAAGCGGGTGAGCTCCCGCTTTCTCAGTTAGGGCCGGAGCCAGACGCAGAAGAATTTACGAGTGTGTATTTGAAAGAGCGGCTTGCCAAAACAAACCGCGCTGTCAAAACCGCTCTTCTGGATCAGAAAACGGTTGTCGGACTTGGGAACATTTATGTGGATGAGGCTCTTTTTAGAGCGGGTGTCCATCCCGAGACGAAAGCAAATGCGTTATCTGGAAAAACAATTGAAACGCTTCACGCTGAAATCAAAAACACCTTGCAGGAGGCGATTGACGCGGGCGGCAGCACAGTCCGCTCGTATATCAACTCCCAAGGGGAAATCGGAATGTTTCAGCTGCAGCATTTTGTGTACGGAAAAAAAGACGAACCTTGCAAAAATTGCGGAACGATGATCTCAAAAATTGTCGTCGGAGGCAGGGGCACGCATTTTTGCGCGAAATGCCAGAAAAAGTAGCATAAAGCTTCTTTGTCCAAGCTGTCAGTGCATATATCAGTAACTCTGTACGAGTAGGAATTGCCATTTTTGAAACACGGATTTTTCACTTTGCCATATACATGATTGTGATGAATCCCGGGCATTTCACATCTGATATAAGAGCACCAACAGAAAGGAAGAAACGGCTATGCAAATGGTTTCTATACTGCTGCTGGCGTTGGCTGTCAGCTTGGACAGTTTTTCGGTCGGATTTACGTACGGATTGAGAAAAATGAAAATACCGTTTAAAGCGATTTTGGTTATCGCCTGCTGTTCCGGTGCTGTCATGTTTATATCCATGCTGATCGGAAGCTTTCTCACAAAGTTTTTTCCTGTATATGTAACGGAGAAGCTTGGCGGGTTGATATTGATCGGAATCGGTGCGTGGGTTCTGTATCAATTTTTCAAGCCGGCAAAAGACAAAGAATACTTATTGCATGAGAAAACGCTGCTCAATTTAGAGGTTCGGTCTTTAGGGATTGTAATTCATATTTTGAGAAAACCTATGAGTGCGGATATTGACAAATCGGGTGTGATTACTGGAATTGAGGCGGTCTTATTGGGATTTGCCTTATCGATTGATGCCTTCGGAGCAGGGATAGGGGCAGCCATTCTCGGTTTTTCACCAATTGTGATGAGCATCGCCGTGGCGATCATGAGCTCGCTGTTTGTATCAATCGGAATCAACGCCGGCCATTTTCTGTCTAAGTGGAAATGGATCGATAAAATGGCGTTTTTGCCGGGGCTTCTGCTGATCACGATCGGGCTTTGGAAAATGTAAAAAGGAGTGGATCTCTTGACCTTAGTCATTGGTTTAACGGGAGGAATAGCTAGCGGCAAAAGCACGGTTGCCAATATGCTGATTGATAAAGGGATTACAGTTATTGATGCAGATATCATTGCAAAACAAGCGGTAGAAAAAGGGATGCCGGCCTACCGGCAAATCATTGACGAATTTGGTGAAGACATACTGCTCCCAAACGGTGATATAGATCGGAAAAAGCTAGGGGCGCTGGTATTTACAAATGAACAAAAGCGTCTCGCCTTAAATGCGATTGTTCATCCCGCAGTCAGGCAGGAAATGCTCAAGCGCCGTGATGAAGCCATCGCGAACCGGGAGGCATTTGTTGTATTGGATATCCCGCTTTTGTTCGAAAGCAAATTGGAATCTTTAGTTGATAAAATTATTGTGGTCAGTGTGACAAAAGAGCTTCAGCTCGAGCGTCTGATGAAGCGCAATCAGCTGACGGAAGAAGAAGCAGTCAGCCGTATCCGCTCTCAAATGCCCTTAGAGGAAAAAACAGCGAGAGCAGATCGAGTCATCGATAACAGCGGCACGCTTGAAGAGACCAGAAGGCAGCTTGATGAAATCATCAGCAGCTGGGCATAATACAAAACCCCCGTTTAATACGGACAGTGTTTCAGCATGTCGACAAACCCTCGCATTCGTTGTCAGGCCTAGGCGTCGGTGCTCACGAAAGACGAAAGGAACGGCGGCTAAATGCTTAGGCGTCCTGCCTAAACGCCGCCGTCATCACATCCTGTGAAAGTCTGCTCCGATGCTCGGCCTTCCTGGACTTCAAGGTTCAATCACGCTGAATAGATGACAAAATCCTAAAAACGAAAACCGTTTTAGGACTTTGTCAACAATCTGAACACCGTTCAATACAAACGGTGTTTTTTGACATGAAAAATCAAAGTTTTCCAGATCAGGGCCAGCGCGCAGGTTTTCATTCAGCGCATCGATGCGATTCATGTCATCCTTGTTACTTCAAAGTCAAATACGCTGGCATTTTCTATTATGAGTGTTCCTTTGTTGATTTAGGAATCGTTATGATGCCATGCTGCGGATTTGTTATATCTTTGAGCAATGTCAGCCAGTACAGGGTGATCCAGGCAGCTGCACCTGCATGAAAGGTGACCAAGCTTCCATCTGGATGCCTTTTTTTTGCAGTATGTCATCAGCTCTTTTTATTTAAGGTGCGGGTGAAATTCCATTTGATTGATCATAGATCAGAAGTGGCGGGAATGCTGCTTTTTTTGGCTGAAGTCATCATGTTCCTCCTTTGTATGATGTGTTGTATGATTGAAATTCTGCCGAGCAAGCTATATAAATAAAAAAGCAGATTCAAATCAGCCGGCAAATGTGATTATGAAACATATCGTTAGGAAAGAAAAGTACGTACTTTTAAGTGCTGTATTCACTTTTTGGTGCCTGTAAGGAGAATGGATTGTATGGGGAAGGGGAAATATAACATTTCTGTTGAAGCGACTCTTGAAGTGATTGGCAGGAAGTGGAAATTCGTTATTTTATGCCATCTGACGCACGGAAAAAAACACACGAGTGATGAAAGCGCCTGATGCCCAACATCACGCAAAAAAAGCTGACCCAGCAGCTGCGTGAGCTGGAAGTGGACGGCGTTATTAACCGGATCGTGTACAATCAGGTGCCTTCCAAAGTGGAGTACGAGCTCAGCGAATACGGCCGCAGCTTAGAAGGGATTTTAGATATGCTGTGTGATTGGGGGGCGAACCATATTAACAGAGTGTACGAGGATACATTTTCAGTGCTAGAAGAAAGTGTGCTCAATGATAAGTTGAGTCAGGAATCATAAACAATGGGGGCAGTCAGTGCGAAGCGCTGGCTGCTTTTTGATTCTCAAACTAAATTTGTGTGCAAGAAAATATATCGTGCATCATAAATTAGCGTTGTAATCGTTGATTTTTATCAATATGTACTGGCGAATTCATTTTAATGTGTTATACTAATTAAAGATGATAACAAATTAGGATGGCATAATTGATAAGGGGTGTCCAACATGAAGGTAAAAGTAGCGATCAACGGGTTTGGAAGAATCGGAAGAATGGTTTTTAGAAAAGCGATGGTAGACGATCAAATTCAAGTAGTGGCCATTAACGCCAGCTATTCCGCAGAAACGCTGGCTCATTTAATAAAGTATGACACAATTCACGGCAGGTACCACAAAGAGGTTGTGGCTGATGAAAACAGCCTGATCGTAAATGGGAAGAAAGTGCTTCTGTTAAATAGCCGTGATCCAAAACAGCTGCCTTGGCGGGAATATGAGATTGACATTGTCGTGGAAGCGACAGGAAAATTTAATTCGAAGGATAAAGCGATGGGCCATATAGAAGCGGGCGCGAAAAAAGTCATTTTGACTGCTCCGGGAAAAAATGAAGACGTTACCATAGTGATGGGAGTAAATGAGGACCAATTCGACGCCGATCGCCATGTCATTATTTCAAATGCGTCATGCACGACAAACTGCCTTGCGCCTGTTGTAAAAGTGCTGGATGAAGAATTTGGCATTGAAAGCGGGCTGATGACCACAGTTCACGCGTATACAAATGACCAGAAAAATATTGATAATCCCCACAAAGATTTGCGCCGGGCGCGCGCATGCGGTGAATCCATCATTCCGACGACAACAGGAGCGGCAAAGGCGCTTTCGCTCGTGCTGCCACATCTGAAAGGAAAGCTTCACGGCCTTGCCTTGCGCGTCCCTGTTCCGAACGTCTCATTGGTTGATCTCGTTGTCGATCTGAAAATGGACGTAACCGCTGAAGAGGTAAATGAGGCATTTAAACGTGCTGCCAAAACGTCGATGTACGGTGTTCTTGATTATTCTGATGAACCGCTCGTTTCGACTGACTATAATACAAATCCGCATTCAGCGGTCATTGACGGGCTTACGACAATGGTAATGGAAGACAGAAAAATAAAGGTGCTCGCTTGGTATGATAACGAATGGGGCTACTCCTGCAGAGTCGTTGATCTGATCCGCCATGTAGCGGCACGAATGAAACATCCGTCTGCTGTATAAAATAAGGTCATGGACGCTTTTTGAAGAAAAAACCCTTAACAGCATATTTCTGAAAAAACGCACCTTGCAAATTAGACTTAAACACAGTATACTATTTTTCGTGAACTTCTTGCTTGAGACTGTTTCGGAATTACTTAAAGGGTTAGGACCTCTCCGGACTAACTTTCCCCCGTGGTAAATGGCCGACCCAGTTGTTGGAATTTCACTTTTTAATTCTTGTTAAGGGGGGTCCATGACTATGGAAACAATGGGGCGTCACGTTATCTCCGAGCTATGGGGATGCGATTTTGATAAGCTGAATGACATGGATTTTATTGAAAAAACGTTTGTAAATGCTGCTCTAAAATCAGGTGCTGAGGTGCGCGAGGTTGCATTTCACAAATTTGCACCGCAAGGCGTAAGCGGAGTTGTGATTATTTCTGAATCACATTTAACGATTCACAGTTTTCCTGAGCACGGATATGCGAGCATTGATGTTTATACTTGTGGAGACTTAGATCCTAATGTCGCTGCTGACTACATCGCAGAGGCATTACATGCTGATACAAGAGAAAACATTGAAATACCAAGAGGAATGGGGCCTGTGCAAATTAAACAGGCACAAGCGAAAGTACTATAAAAGGAAACACGAACACAAAGGGAGCAAGCTAGAAAGCCGTTATGCGCTTTTTAGCTTATGCTCCTTTTATTTTTTATAAAGAAATAAAGCTGTCAGCTTTTTCTTTTTTCTTTTTTTTTGTAAAATAGAAAGAGATTTTCACAAACCACCTGATGCTGTAGATACAGCTTTACACAACGGCTCTCCCGACAGATGTCACATCTATTTTAAAAAGGCGGAGGCTGCCGAAAATACATTCCAGGGAACGAAATAGTTGGGAGCTGATTTTATTGAAATGTCCTTCATGCCAGCATAACGGTACGCGGGTCCTAGATTCACGTCCTGTTGATGACGGAAAATCCATTCGGCGAAGACGGGAGTGCGAATCCTGCCATTACCGGTTTACCACCTTTGAGAAAGTGGAGGAAACCCCGCTTATCGTCGTGAAAAAAGAAGGCGTGCGGGAGGAATTCAGCAGAGAAAAAATGCTGCGCGGCCTCATAAAAGCATGCGAAAAAAGACCTGTTCCACTCAAAACGCTTGAAGACATGTGCTTTGATATTGAAAAAGAACTTCGCAATCAAGGCTGCTCTGAGGTGAAAAGCGAGCTCGTCGGGGAAATGGTCATGGATCGGCTGGCTAAGATTGATGAAGTCGCATATGTGCGGTTCGCGTCAGTCTATCGGCAGTTTAAAGATATAAACGTCTTTATCGACGAATTAAAAGACTTAATAAAGAAAGAGCGGTAAAAGAGCTAAGAGGATTCTTCTAGCTCTTTTCTCATGTGCAAAATTGGCATTTGATAGATATGCGAAACGGTGTAAAATGAAAGGTAGAAACAAATTCGGAAGGTTTGAGAATGTATGGCTGACTATTGGAAAGATGTACTGCCTGTAGATCCGTATGTGGTCAAAAGCAGATCGATGCTGCAGGATATAGACAGACAAATTATCACACAACTGTATCAGCCCTTAATCGGCCCTGTTGCATTCTCACTTTATATGACATTGTGGGGAGAGCTGGAACAAAACCGTCTGTGGGGCGGCGAGTCCACACATAGACAGCTGATGGGGATGACACAGTCTAACTTAAAAACAATCCATCAGGAACAGGGGAAGCTCGAGGGCATCGGATTGCTAAAAGTATATATGAAAGAGTCCGAGCGGCAGGAGCGCCTCTTTATATATGAAATCCTTCCGCCGCTCAGGCCAAATGAGTTTTTTGAAGACGGGATGCTGAATGTTTTTCTGTATAATAGAGTCGGAAAAACAAAATACCAGCAATTAAAACAATTTTTCACGCACCCCGCCGTTTCAGAAGATGCCAAAGACATTACGCGTCCGTTTAATCATGCGTTTGAATCACTGCAGCCGAGTGAATGGAAGCTTACATCTGATATGGAGGAAACAGTGAGACTTGCCCCGGGCACAGAATATACTTCTGTCGGACAAGCTCCGTCCTACACCATAACAGAGGATGTGTTTGATTTTGATTTGTTTTTAGCGGGTCTTTCTGAGACGATGATTCCGAGAAAAGCGATGACCCAGCAGGTGCGGGACACAATCAAAAAGCTTTCTTATCTGTACGGAATAGATCCGCTGCAGATGCAAAATGTTGTGATGAGCGCGATTGATGAACGTGACGTGATTACGTCGGAGGCTTTAAGAAAAGCGGCCAGCGACTGGTATCAAATTGAAAGAAACGGACAGCTGCCAAACATCGTGGAAAAAACACAGCCGGTGCATCTGCGTGAGGGCGAAAAACCGGCGGAAGAGGATTCGTTGGACGGGAAGCTGATCGCCTTGCTGGAGACGATTTCTCCGAAGAAGCTTTTGCAGGACATTGCCGATGGAACAGAGCCGTCAAAAGCAGATCTGAAAATCATAGAAGAAATTATGTTTGAACAAAAGCTCGAGCCAGGCGTTACAAATGTGTTGATTTATTACGTCATGCTGAAAACCGACATGAAGCTGTCGAAAAACTATATCCAAAAAATCGCCTCGCATTGGGCCCGCAAAAAGGTGAAAACGGTCAGAGAAGCGATGAGGCTCGCGATAGAAGAAAACCGTCAATATCTTGAATGGGCTGAAGGGAAAACAAATCAGCCTTCAAAACGAAACCAAAAAGTGATTCGCGAAGAAAAACTTCCTGATTGGATGAAAGAAAAGGAGACAGCGTCCGATCCAGAATCCGGACAGCAAAAGCTGCAACCGCAGGATCTGGAAGAACAGAAGAAAAAGATGATGGAAGAAATGGAAAAACTCAAAAAATACTCTGCCTATTAAAGACAGAGATGCGGGGTGAAGGAATAGATGGAACCAATCGGCCGTTCCCTGCAGGGCGTAACCGGCAGGCCGGATTTCCAAAAACGTCTTGAACAAATGAAGGAAAAGGTCATGAAGGATCAAGATGTTCAGGCATTTTTGAAGGAAAACGAAAACATAATTGACCAAAAAATGATCGAAAAGAGCTTGAATAAGCTTTATGAATATACCGGGCAAAGCAAGAAATGTTCTTATTGTTCGGAAGATGAAGATTGCAACAATTTGTTGGAGGGCTACCATCCGAAGCTTGTTGTCAATGGCCGGTCTATTGATATCGAGTATTATGAATGTCCGGTTAAACGGAAGCTCGATCAGCAGAAAAAACAAAAATCCCTTATGAAAAGCATGTATATTCAGCAGGATCTTCTCGGGGCGACTTTCCAGCAAGTTGATATAAGCGATCCGAGCAGGCTTGCGATGTTCCAGCATGTAACGGATTTCCTGAAAAGCTATAATGAGACGGGAAAAGGGAAAGGACTGTATTTGTACGGAAAATTCGGAGTAGGAAAAACGTTTATGCTCGCTGCGATCGCCAATGAGCTCGCGGAAAAAGAGTATTCTTCGATGATCGTCTATGTGCCCGAATTTGTGAGAGAGCTTAAGAATTCGCTGCAAGACAAATCTTTGGAAGAGAAGCTCAATATGGTTAAAACAACACCCGTATTGATGCTTGATGACATCGGAGCAGAATCAATGACGAGCTGGGTAAGGGATGAAGTCATCGGAACAGTGCTCCAGCACAGAATGTCTCAGCAGCTGCCGACTTTCTTTTCGTCTAATTTCTCACCTGACGAGCTGAAGCACCATTTTACGTACTCGCAAAGGGGAGAAAAGGAAGAAGTGAAAGCCGCAAGATTAATGGAGCGAATCTTATATTTGGCTGCTCCAATCCGCCTGGACGGAGAAAACCGCCGACATCCGTAAACTGCGGTTCAAAGGGGAAGGAACTGAGGGTATGAAACGAAAAACGGCTGTTAAATGGCTGGCAGTGCTTGCAGGTGCTGGTTTAATCTTTTGGGGAAATAAAACGTATTTGAATCTCTCGCCGAAAGAGATCAGGATATGGGTATTATCGTTCGGGGGCTTTGCACCGCTGATATTTATTGGAATATCCATCTTCAGACCTTTTGTGTTATTTCCTGTATCTGTTGTTTCTATAGCGGGAGGACTTGCGTTTGGCCCGCTTCTCGGCACGCTTTACACATTATTCGGTTCAATGTGCGCTGCGGCTGTCTCGTTTTTTGCCGCCGGTTTGTTTGCGGGAAAAAAGAACGGCCAGTACGAAAAGCTGGAAGCGATTCAGAAGCAGATGGAGGACAATGGATTTTTTTATATCTTGCTTTTAAGAATCCTGCCGATTAATTTTGATTTCGTCAGCTATGCGGCAGGCCTTTCCAATGTCAAAAAGCTGCCGTATTTTTCGGCAACGGCCGCGGGAATCATCCCCGGAACCATTGCGCTGAATGTGCTGGGAGCGAGCGTTTTAACTGGGAATCAGCCGGCTTTCTTTATGGTGCTCGCTTTGTATATCATTTTTGTCTCGCTGCCGTTTCTCTTCAGAAAGAAAATGCAAAACTTGTTCCAAGAATCAAATTAAGATTTGCCAATGACCTTTACGTCTATTTTGAAAACATCCCCCATATACTTGTAACAGATGCCGTAAGGGGGGACAAACATGCTTGAAATAATCTTTGAAGATGACCATGACGCAGCTGCTTTTTTACATCTCATTCAGCATTCGGATGATCGGAACAATATCATTGTCCGTGAAGGCATACGGAACATCGAGATTGAAAAAGCGAAGCCGGCTTTCTCTATTCAGCGTTTTATGGAGCCGATTCTGGTCAAATTTTTTTTAGAATGCAAAGAAGACGAGCATATGCTGTCGTTGATTGAGGGAACATACTGTTTCACCGATCTGGATGAACAACAGCAAATCCTTCAGCTCGCACACAGTATTATTGAAGGCGAAGCGGACAATCTTCCGTTTGAGCCGATAAAGCTTTCTCGGAAACAGGCTATTTTAGATGAACTCCAAACGATCTGTTTAGAAGAAGGGGTATTTTCCATTCGTTCCTTTCAGACATTCCGGCTTGGACAATACTACAAGCAGTTGAGAGACATTACGGAAACGGCGATAGATGAATATAAGATGGAACAGGAATATCAAAACTTTATTCAAACACTCAGAGACTATGTTACAGCCAAACAGCCGAGAATCAAAAAGGTGCATATTGTCCATGACGGTTCTTTTACAATATGGGAGCTGCGCTATGTGCCGGAACGGGAAAAAATGAAATACATAGACAGGCGGTTTGTCAGGGATCATCCTATGTACATTGATTCTCATTTAATCGCGCCGTTAATCTCCATTGCGCCTGATGAAGTGGTGCTTTATACCGACCAGCCCGAGCATATGATGGCAAGGACCATTCAAAACGTATTTCAAGAGCGAATGGAAATGTTTCCGCTGCATGCTTTTTCAGCCGCTGAAATCCCGGTAAAGCAATAAGAAGGATAAGGGCCGGCAGCCTGTATATATAGGGCTGTCGGTTTGAAAAAAAGGCAATGCGATCGTGTTGATTTTTTGGAATGAACAATTTATAATACATAGGAGATTAAGAAAGACACACGTATTGATAAGGACATGAAGGAATGATACCGGCTCAAAGAGAGGGAAGCCCCGGCTGTAAGCTTCCCAGCTAAGGACCATTCGCTTTACCGCCTTTGAACTTCAGCTGTGAACCCCTTCATAAGGAGCAGTAATAGCTGACGGGAACTCCCGTTACAGAGATTAGAGCCGTATGTGCCGAAGGATTGGCTTTGCGGAAAAAAGGGTGGAACCACGATTCCGTTTATTCAACCTCGTCCCTTTCATAGGGGGCGGGGTTTTTATATGCAAAAAAAGGAGTGACATAGATGTCAGAGATGGTAAAAATCACATTTCCTGATGGAGCAGTCAAGGAGTTTGCGAAAGGAACAACAACAGAAGATATCGCGGCATCCATCAGTCCGGGGTTAAAGAAGAAATCATTAGCCGGAAAACTGAACGGTAAAGAAATTGATCTGAAAATGCCGATCAATGAAGACGGTAAAGTGGAAATCATTACAGAAGGCTCTGAAGAAGGTCTTCAAATTATGCGCCACAGTACGGCTCACTTGCTGGCTCAAGCGATTAAACGCATTTACAAAGATGTGAAATTCGGTGTTGGCCCGGTCATCGAAAACGGTTTTTACTACGATGTAGAGATGGAAGAAGCGATTACGCCGGAGGATCTGCCGAAAATTGAAAAAGAAATGAAAAAAATCGTCAATGCGAACCTCCCGATCGTTCGAAAAGAGGTCAGCCGTGAAGAAGCAAAAGCCCGTTTTGCAGAAATCGGTGATGACCTGAAGCTTGAATTATTGGATGCGATTCCTGAAGGAGAAACCGTTTCGATCTATGAACAAGGCGAATTCTTTGACCTGTGCCGCGGCGTGCACGTTCCTTCAACAGGGAAAATCAAAGAGTTTAAGCTGTTAAGTCTTGCAGGCGCATACTGGCGCGGTGACAGCAATAACCAAATGCTTCAGCGCGTATACGGCACGGCTTTCTTCAAAAAAGCTGATCTTGAAGAGCATCTTCGCATGCTTGAAGAAGCGAAAGAGCGTGACCACAGAAAGCTTGGCAAAGAATTAAAGCTGTTTGCGAACTCTCAAAAAGTCGGACAAGGCCTGCCGCTTTGGCTGCCAAAAGGCGCGACAATCCGCCGCATCATCGAGCGCTACATTGTCGATAAAGAAATCAGTCTCGGCTATGAGCACGTCTACACACCAGTGCTTGGAAGCAAAGAACTGTATGAAACATCAGGGCACTGGGAGCATTACCAGGAAGGCATGTTCCCTCCAATGGAAATGGACAACGAAACACTTGTGCTGCGTCCAATGAACTGCCCGCACCATATGATGATTTACAAACAAGACATTCACAGCTACCGCGAACTCCCGATTCGGATTGCCGAGCTGGGAACGATGCACCGCTATGAAATGTCAGGTGCGCTCTCAGGCCTGCAGCGTGTGCGCGGCATGACATTAAACGATGCGCATATCTTTGTGCGCCCCGATCAAATTAAGGACGAGTTTATCCGTACAGTCCGATTGATTCAGGATGTATATGAAGACTTCGGCTTAAGTGATTACACATTCCGTCTGTCTTACCGTGATCCTGAAGACACGGAGAAATATTTTGATGACGATGAAATGTGGAACAAAGCGCAATCCATGCTGAAAGAGGCCATGGACGAAATTGGCCATGACTATTACGAAGCAGAAGGTGAAGCGGCATTCTACGGCCCTAAGCTTGATGTTCAGGTGAAAACAGCGATCGGCAAAGAAGAAACATTGTCTACAGTTCAGCTTGATTTCTTATTGCCTGAACGTTTCGATCTGACTTATATTGGTGAAGATGGCAAGCAGCACCGTCCGGTTGTGATTCATAGGGGCGTTGTATCAACAATGGAACGCTTTGTCGCCTTCTTAATCGAAGAACACAAAGGCGCGCTGCCAACATGGCTAGCACCGGTTCAATTCCAAGTCATCCCGGTTTCTCCAGCTGTGCATTTAGACTATGCGAAAAAAGTGCAGGAACGCCTGCAGCGTGAAGGCCTGCGCGTAGAAGTCGACATCCGTGATGAAAAAATCGGCTACAAAATCCGTGAAGCGCAAATGCAAAAAATCCCGTACATGCTTGTGGTCGGTGACCAAGAAGCAGAAAACGGAGCGGTAAACGTCCGTAAGTACGGAGAGCAGAATTCTGACACCATTTCACTTGATGATTTTGTGAAAAAGGCAGTAGCTGAAGCGAAAAAATAAGCGAAAAAAGCATGATCTCAAAGAAGAGATCATGCTTTTTTATTTCTCTATGATAGGAAACAAATCATGAAGGCTGCTGATAATGTAATCAGGCGTCACATCGGTTTCGTTTTTCTTATCCGTGCGGTTGACCCAAACGGTTTTGATACCGGCCCTTGAAGCGCCCAAAATATCGGTATTCAAGTTATCGCCGACCATGATCGCATCGTCTTTTTCAATATTCATCAGCTTCAGGCAGTGTTCAAAAATAGATACATCCGGTTTCCCTTTGCCAAAAGCGCCCGAGATGACGATTTCATTGAAATAAGGGGCGAGCTCAGGAACGCCGGCGAGTTTCTCTTTTTGCAGACTCGGATCACCGTTTGTCAAAAGCAGCAATTCATACTTGCCTTTTAAGTGATCGAGCACTTCAAATGTTTCATCATATACAAACGGGCGTTTTCTGCGCTCAGCCGCGAAAAACTCTCCCAAGTATTCGCCATATGCGGGGTCATCGATGCCAAGTGCTTTCAGTCCGTTTGTCCATGCGTTTTTTCTGTACTCCGGCACAATCTTGTTCAGCTTCTCAAATCCTTCACTGATCGGTTCTGAGAAATTGGACCATAGTCCTTCAAACGGGTTAATGCCGATCATCACTGTATATGGATACGTCTCATATGACATGTACAATTCTCTCGCCGCTTCGCGAACAGCTGCTTCAAATGCCTGCGGGTCAAGGCCATATTTTTTCTCCGCCTGTAAACAAGTTTCTGCAAATGTTGTTCTGACGCTTTTTTCATCCCAAAGTAGTGTATCGTCTAAATCAAAAAATACGGCTTTCATGATCTTCTCCTCTGCTTCAGATTCAAATCTTTCAGCCAAAAGGCTCATGTTTTATTTTACAATAGATAAAAGCCTTGTGAAATATGTTTTCAGATGATTTTAAAAAAACAGTCAGCCGTGAAGCTCATTGATCGAAAACATGCTAGAATGAAAACGGAAAGAACAGGTGACATGCATGATTCATTTAATGATTATGATGCTTGAAAGGGTAGGGATTATTGTGATTTTGGGGTTTATTCTCGCCCATACGAAGCTTTTTAGACAAGCTTTGCAAAATCAGGACGGCTATAAAGGAAAAGCGGTTTTAATCTCTATTTTTTCTCTCTTCAGCATCATCAGCAATTATACAGGCATCGAAATTCAAAAAAATATGATTGTAAACAATGACTGGGTGTTTGCGATAGATCCGTCGGGTTCTATCGCGAATACCCGTATTTTGGGCGTGGAAATCGGAGGCCTCCTCGGAGGGCCGTTTGTAGGGGCGGGAATCGGTGTACTGGCGGGGCTGCATCGCTTTTCGCTCGGCGGCAGCACGGCCTTAAGCTGTGCGGTATCATCCGTTTTAGCAGGTGTTCTTGCAGGCCTGATCGGCAGGTATTTTACGAAGCGCTACCGAATGCCGACACCGCGTATCGCCGCTCTTGTGGGGATCGGCATGGAGACACTGCAAATGGTGATTATTTTGCTGATGGCAAAGCCGTTCAGTGACGCTTGGGAGCTTGTCAGCATGATCGGGATCCCGATGATACTCATCAACGGAACAGGCAGTTTTATTTTCCTGTCGATTATTCAGGCGATCATTCGCAAAGAGGAGCAGGCGAGGGCGCTTGAAACGCACAGAGTGCTGACGATTGCTGACCAGACACTTCCATTTTTCCGCCAAGGACTAAATGAAAACTCCTGTAAAAGTGTAGCGGCTATTATCCATAGGCTGACCGGAACAGATGCGGTATCTCTCACTGATAATGAGAAGATTCTCGCGCATGTCGGTGCGGGAATGGATCATCACATCCCATCAAAAAGCTTGATCACCGGCTTGTCCAAAAAGGTGATTAAAACAGGAGAAATCATGAAGGCCATTTCTCAGGAAGAGATTGAATGCACGCATGCTGAATGTCCTTTGCACGCGGCGATAGTGTTGCCGCTGACATCAAACGGCAACACAATCGGCACCTTAAAAATGTATTTTAAAAACCCTGCAGGCCTTAGCCAGGTAGAGGAGGAGCTTGCTGAAGGGCTGGCTATGCTGTTTTCGACACAGCTTGAGCTTGGGGAAGCGGAGCTCCAAAGCAAACTTCTCAAGGATGCTGAAATCAAAGCGCTTCAGGCACAGGTGAATCCGCATTTTTTATTTAATGCGATCAACACGATTTCTGCATTATGCCGCACAGATGTTGAAAAAACCCGTAAGCTCTTATTGCAGCTCAGTGTATATTTTCGTTCAAACCTTCAAGGGGCCAGACAGCTGCTGATTCCGCTCTCAAAGGAGCTGAACCATCTTCACGCCTATTTGTCATTAGAACAGGCGCGTTTTCCCGGGAAATATAAGGTTGAGCTCAATATCGACAGCAGGCTGGAGCAGATTGAAATCCCTCCGTTTGTTTTACAGGTGCTTGTGGAGAACGCGCTTCGGCATGCGTTTCCGAAAAAACAAGACATGTGCAAAGTAACGGTCTGTGTCTTATCTGATGATTCATTCGTCTATATGAAAGTGATGGATAACGGACGGGGAATTCCGCCGGACGTCCTGCCGGAACTGGGAAAGATGCCGTTTCCGTCTAAGGAGGGAACCGGTACAGCGCTTTATAACCTGAATCAGCGGCTGACCGGTTTATTCGGACAGCAGGCCGTACTGAATATCAAAAGTGAGGTTCAGAAAGGGACAGAGGTTTCCTTTCAAGTGCCAATGCAACAGATGAAAGAGGGAGAAAAACATGCTCACGGTGTTAATCGTTGATGATGAGATGCTGGCAAGGGACGAATTGGCTTACTTGCTCAAGCGGGCCAATAAAGAGGAAATGATAATCAATGAAGCGGAAAATATCGAATCTGCTTTTGACCAAATGATGGATCAAAAACCTGATTTGCTGTTTTTAGACGTAGATTTATCCGGAGAAAACGGTTTTGATATCGCAAAGCGATTGAAGAAAATGAAGCATCCTCCTGCTGTTGTGTTTGCGACCGCGTATGACCAGTATGCGCTCAAAGCATTTGAGGTGGACGCTCTTGATTATTTAACCAAGCCTTTCGATGAGGAAAGAATTCTACAAACGCTGAAAAAATATAAAAAAGCCAGTCGGGATATCGTTGAATTGGAACTGAACAGCCATGCCGGCCAGCATAAACTCGCGTTATCTGTTGGAGAATCAATTGTAATCGTCGATACGAAAGACGTCATCTATGCCGGAACGGAAGATGGTCATGTCAACGTAAAAACCTTCGAAAATTCTTATACAGTCAGCGATACGCTCGTTGTCATTGAGAAAAAGCTGCCTGACGCTGATTTTATCCGCGTCCATCGGAGCTTTGTCGTCAATACCGAATATATTAAAGAAATTCAGCCATGGTTTAATTCTACATATAATCTAATGATGAAAGACGGATCAAAAATACCGGTCAGCCGGACATACGCAAAGGAATTGAAGAAGCTGCTCCATATTTGATGGGCGGCTTTTTGCATTTCAGCCATTTGATTCTGCAACTCAGTCCCGTAATTCGGCATGTTATCTTGTAAGCGCTTCATAATGAGGTGTTCTTATTTATAATGAGGGTACCAAAGAGAAAGAGGTGAAGAAAATGAGTGCTAAAAAAGTGTACGGGTTTTTAACACAAGCATTTATTTTTGCCGTCATTATGCTGATTTCGAATATGATTGCTGCTATTGTCCCAATACCTATCCCGGCATCGGTTGTAGGGTTGGCCTTATTATTTCTTCTATTATGTTTGAAAGTGATTAAACTGGAACAAGTGGAAACGCTCGGAACGTCTTTAACCTCTTTGATCGGATTTTTATTTGTCCCGTCAGGCATATCTGTTATGAATTCGCTCGGTGTCATGCAGCAATACGGCCTGCAAATTGTCCTTGTCATACTGCTTGCAACGATCATTTTGCTAGGGGCTACAGGATTGTTTTCTCAGCTGATTCTTTCGCTGAGCGGAAAACGCAAATCCGCAGCGGACATGAAAACAAAACCAGTGCAAAATCCCCAGAACAATAACGAACTCGTTCACCATTAAGGAAACAGGAGGTTCATCAGATGGAAAGCACAATGAGTCCTTATTTCGGAATTGTCGTATCACTGGCTGCATTCGGCATCGGCACCTTTTTATTTAAGAAAACGAAAGGCTTCTTCCTTTTCACGCCTTTGTTTGTTGCTATGGTGCTAGGGATTACATTTTTAAAAATCGGCGGTTTTTCCTACGCGGACTATAATAACGGGGGAGAGATCATTAAGTTTTTCCTTGAACCGGCGACGATCGCTTTTGCCATTCCTCTGTACAAACAAAGAGATAAGCTGAAAAAATACTGGTGGCAAATCATGTCCTCCATTATTGCCGGCTCTATCTGCTCTGTCACGATTGTTTATTTGCTCGCAAAAGGCATTCACCTCGATGCGGCCGTGATGAAAAGCATGCTTCCGCAGGCGGCTACAACGGCGATTGCGCTTCCTCTATCAAAAGACATCGGAGGCATCAGCAATATCACAGCTTTCGCGGTCATCTTTAACGCTGTTATTGTTTATGCGCTCGGAGCATTGTTCTTGAAGGTGTTTAAAGTAAAGAATCCAATTTCTAAAGGATTGGCTCTTGGTACGTCCGGACATGCACTCGGTGTAGCCGTCGGGATCGAGATGGGAGAAGTCGAAGCAGCGATGGCAAGTATTGCGGTTGTTGTAGTTGGAGTGGTAACGGTTCTGGTCATTCCTGTGTTCGTGCAGCTGATCGGAGGATAAGCCAAGGCCCGCGGCCTTGGGTTTTTCTTTTAAGGTGCGTCTTCGGGATCGATATATCCTTGTTTAATGCCCCATTCCACTTGATCGTCATGCCACTTTTTTCGCTCTTCATAACCATAGCCGTCGTTATCAGGAAGCTCTGGTGCCGGCTGTTGAATGGTATCATCTGTCTGGTTTGAAGAAGACGGTGCATGTTGGCTATTAGAGGAGCGTGTCGCGGATTGCTGCCGTTGTGCCTGCGCTTCCCGCTCTTTTTGTCTTTGCTGCCTGCCGCTGTCTTTCGAGCTCAACTTGTCTTTCCGCTTCCGCTAACCGCTGTCTCTCCGCTGCCGCCTGCTGTTCTGCCAATCTCTGTCTTTCCGCCTCTTCCTCTTGCTGTTTCTTTCGTTTCGCCTCTCGCTCTTTCTCACGTTTTTTCGCGGCCGCGATTTGTCTTTGTTTCTCTGCCTTTTCTTTTGCTTTCCGCTTTCCTAATTCAGCAGCGAGCGGACTTTCAAATGTCCTTTCCAATGAAACAGGTTTTAGTTTTTTCAGCTCTTTTTCTAGCTGCTCTTGATGAAACGGGGTTGTCTTAACATCTGCCATTTTTGGTTCGGCAGATGTGCTGCTATTCGAGCAACCGGTTACTATCAATGTGAAAAATAAAGCAAGCTGTATCGGTTTGTTCATATGTCGGGCTCCTTTCCACTTCTTATATCGGCAGTGTTAACTTTATTTCCTGAAAGTTACTGGGTAAGAGGGCAGTAAATCAGCTATTTTAGTATTTCAGGGGATTGGTCATGGTGCATCGCAAGGGCTGAACGCAAGTTTATTCAATAGGACATGGTGCACGGCTGAGCGGATCAGAAGCTTTGCATTCTGGATGAGGATGAAAGATTTTCTTTTTCTCTCTTGCGCTCATAGAAAACCCATGTTACAATGAAAAAGTTGTTCCGGAGAAGTCGTCCTTGACTAAAGATCCGGCATTGTGTAGAATAGTTATTGAATTGAATATAAATCACAAGCAGAAGCACCCGCTTCTCACCTGATTGACACACGCATGTAGTTGGCAGGTTGACCGTACATTTTTATTGATACAGATGTTCGTAGTGTGGGTGTTTTATAATGCCCGCACTTTTTGTTTGCCTGCAGAATGCAGTCAAAATGAGTTGTGAATCAATTCGAAGAAACTATGGAGGTGGCTCATTATTAGCAAAGATCAATTGGTTAATGAGGGTATCCGTGCACGTGAGGTCCGTCTAATCGGACAAAATGGCGACCAGCTTGGAATCAAGTCCCGTCAGGAAGCACTTGAAATCGCCGGCCGCGCAAATCTTGACCTTGTGTTAGTTGCAGCGAATGCAAAACCGCCTGTATGCCGCATTATGGACTACGGTAAGTTCCGATTCGAGCAGCAGAAAAAGGACAAAGAAGCACGCAAAAATCAAAAAATCATTAACTTAAAAGAAGTTAGATTAAGTCCGACAATCGATGAGCATGACTTTAATACGAAATTGCGAAATGCGATTAAATTCCTTGAAAAAGGCGATAAAGTGAAAGCTTCTATCCGCTTTAAAGGACGCGCAATCACTCATAAAGAAATCGGCCAGCGTGTGTTAGACCGTTTTTCTGAAGCTTGTGCTGACGTTGCGACTGTCGAAACAAAACCAAAAATGGACGGCCGCAGCATGTTCTTAATGCTCGCGCCGAAAAACGAAAAGCAATAAGGAGGAAATCCCATGCCAAAAATGAAAACTCACCGCGGATCTGCTAAACGTTTTAAAAAGACAGGTTCTGGGAAGTTAAAACGTTCTCACGCATATACAAGTCACTTATTCGCCAACAAATCTCAAAAGCAAAAGCGTAAGCTTCGCAAGAGTGCTGTTGTAAGCGCAGGAGACTTCAAACGCATCAAACAACAGCTTGCTAACATCAAGTAATCGGACAAGGAACAATTAGGAGGGAAATTTAATGCCAAGAGTAAAAGGCGGAACTGTGTCGCGTCAGCGTCGTAAAAAAGTTCTTAAATTAGCAAAAGGTTATTTCGGTTCAAAACATAGATTATACAAAGTAGCAAACCAGCAGGTCATGAAATCTGGAAACTACGCTTTCCGTGACCGTCGTCAGAAAAAACGTGATTTCCGTAAGCTTTGGATCACTCGTATCAACGCAGCTGCTCGCATGAACGGTCTTTCTTACAGCCGTTTAATGCACGGTCTTAAGCTTTCTGGTATCGAAGTAAACCGTAAAATGCTTGCTGATCTTGCTGTAAACGATCTTACTGCATTCAATCAGCTTGCTGATACTGCTAAAGCTCAATTAAACAAGTAATCACATAGAGCCGCTCTCCAGCAGAGCGGCTTTTTTATATAAAGGATGAGAAACATGGGTATTGCTGTTTATTTGGTGCTGATCAATCTGTGCGGTTTTTGGGTGATGGGCGCTGACAAACGAAGAGCGCAGCAGCACAAATGGAGAATTTCTGAAGACAGTCTGTGGCTGATAGCGATCGTGTTTGGAGCTCTCGGTGTCTGGCTTGGCATGCAAACCTTCAGACATAAAACGAAGCACGCCTCTTTTAAGTACGGAGTCCCGCTTCTTCTGGTCATTGAAGCGATCTTGATCGGCATTTATTACAGCCCGTTTGATTTATAAAAAGCAGAAAAGCGTTTTAGCGCTCTTCTGCTTTTTTTGTGAATTTAATGGGCTGGTCCCAGTCAATTTTGCAATTCGGATATCGTTCCAGCACTTTTTCTTCAATGTTCTTGAAATCTTTTACAGAGAAATGCTTCAGCTTCTCAGGAGATTCTGTCCAAACAAAAATGGTATGGATAAACAGCGGATGATCTTTGGAAGGAATATGCTTTTCTCCCTCAAAAAGCACGCCTTTATACGTTAGTTGAAAGTTCTTTCGGGCATTGTTCTGTTCATCGATAATATAAAAAAGTTCTTTTGATTGGGCCAGTTTGAGCCTTCTCTTTGGACTGGCGACATATTTGACTGCAGCATAAATACAATAAGCAAAAAGTGCAAGCAATATCAGTCTTAGAACCATGGTAAACATTGGGTGAAGGCACCTCCCTTATTGTGATGATCTGATGTAATACGAAGAGAACAGAAAAAGGTTTCACTTTTTTAAAAGAAAAGTTCTAAAAACATATACCCGATTTTCAAGTGAAATAGTCGTATGGTTAGCGTCAGGTTTTGTATAATAAGAATGCAGGACAAGAAGGAGGTTTTTGGAACATGGCAAAATTAGATGAACAACTGACCATGCTGAAAGATTTAACAGATGCAAAAGGCATACCGGGCAATGAAAGAGAAGTAAGGCAAGTGATGAAATCATACATAGAACCATTTGCTGATGAGGTAACTACGGATCGGCTGGGCAGTTTAATTGCCAAAAAAACAGGTGTGGAGAACGGCCCGAAAATTATGATTGCCGGGCATTTGGATGAAGTCGGCTTTATGGTGACACAAATCACTGATAAAGGCTTTATCCGTTTCCAAACTGTTGGCGGCTGGTGGGCTCAGGTAATGCTGGCCCAGCGTGTCACCATCGTGACAAAAAAAGGGGAAATCACAGGGGTTATCGGCTCAAAGCCGCCTCATATTTTATCTCCTGAAGCGAGAAAAAAATCAGTGGAAATAAAAGAGATGTTTATTGATATCGGCGCTTCAAGCCGAGAAGAAGCCTTGGAATGGGGCGTGCTTCCGGGAGATATGATCGTTCCTCATTTTGAATTTACAGTCATGAACAATGAAAAATTCCTCTTGGCGAAGGCGTGGGACAACCGCATCGGCTGTGCGATTGCCATTGATGTGTTAAGAAATTTACAAAACACAGGCCATCCAAACATTGTGTATGGCGTGGGTACCGTGCAGGAAGAAGTCGGCCTGAGAGGGGCGAAAACAGCAGCTTACACCATTCAGCCTGATATTGCGTTTGGTGTTGATGTAGGAATAGCAGGGGACACACCTGGGATTTCTGAGAAAGAAGCGCAAAGTAAAATGGGCGAAGGGCCGCAGATTATCGTATACGATGCATCCATGGTTTCTCACAAAGGTTTGCGGGATGTCGTTGTCGCTACGGCGGAGGAAGCTGGCATTCCGTACCAATTTGATGCCATTGCCGGCGGCGGAACGGATTCGGGAGCCATCCATTTGACGGCAAATGGTGTTCCTGCGCTGTCCATTACCATTGCAACCCGCTACATTCATACACACGCGGCTATGCTGCATCGTGATGATTATGAAAATGCGGTCAAATTAATTACAGAAGTGATTAAAAAATTAGACCGAAAGACAGTTGACCAAATCACATACGAATAAAAATCATCAGAATCCGCTATAAAAGGCGGATTCTATTTTTTTGTCTGTACAAATTCAATAAGCAGCCCTACAATAAGGATATATATAGAAAATATGTGCTAGTCTGGAGGTTAGACAAGTTTTCTATATCTCAAAAAAAGGGGGATTTGAAGAACATGAAAAAGAAAGCGTTTTCTGGGTTATTGCGTTTTTCTTGTGCAGCTTTAACAGCTGGTGCTTTAATGTTGTCCGCTTTACCGGCATCAGCGGCTTTTTGGGGGGCATCGAATGAGCTTCTGCATGATCCGACGATGGCAAAGGAAGGAAATACTTGGTATGCCTTCGGGACAGGGCTTGCAGAGGAAAACGGACTTCGTGTACTGAAAGCGGACAGCAACGGGGTATGGAGAGTTCAAAAATCCATTTTCACCAGTCCTTTATCATGGTGGCGCCAATACGTGCCTCATTTCGAACGAAACCAATGGGCTCCGGATGTGTCATATTACAACGGAAAGTACTGGCTTTACTATTCGGTTTCTTCGTTTGGAAGCAATACCTCTTTAATTGGCCTTGCTTCAGCTACTAATCTCAGTTCGGGCAACTGGAAGGATGAAGGGCTAGTTACTCGGTCAACAAGTGCCAATAATTATAATGCCATTGATCCTGAGTTAACCATTGATAAAGATGGAAACCCTTGGCTTGCATTCGGTTCATTTTGGGGCGGAATTAAATTAACAAAATTAAATAAGTCTACGATGAAACCAACCGGTTCATTATATTCAATAGCAGCCAGACCAAATAACGGCGGCGCACTGGAAGCCCCTACATTAACATACCATAATGGCTACTATTACTTAATGGTTTCATTCGATAAATGCTGTGAAGGCGTAAATAGTACGTACAAAATTGCTTATGGCAGATCGAAAAATATTACAGGTCCTTATGTAGACAGAAGCGGTAGAAGCATGATGGATGGAGGAGGTACGATTCTTGATGCCGGCAACGAACAGTGGAAAGGGCCGGGCGGACAGGATATCGTAAACGGGAACATACTCGTGCGTCATGCTTATGACGCAAAAGACAACGGAACTCCAAAGATGTTAATCAATGATTTGAATTGGAGCTCAGGCTGGCCGTCTTATTAAGATAAAGCCATTCGTTCACATCTTATTCTCTTTGTTTAGCCCTGATACATCAGGGCTTTTTCTAATGGGAAGCGGAATCGGAAGATGAATTGACGGAGCAATCTAAATGTAAGAACACGTTTTTTTACCTGAAAACCTTGTAACCAATCATTTCTTTTTGTAAAAGAATACAAAAATGATTGACAGTAAATAAACCTACTAATATAATGAAGTTGTTCGTACAAATTAATTGTTAGTAGTTTATTTGTTGTTATTAGTCCGTATCTGTTTGGGTAATTGAAAGCGTTTTACTATAGGAAGAAAGGGGCAGTTTACATGCTTCAGACAAAAGATTATGAATTTTGGTTTGTGACAGGTAGCCAGCACCTATACGGGGAAGAGACGCTAGAGCTGGTCGATCAGCATGCGAAAAGCATTTGTGAGGGGCTCAGCGGGATTTCGTCCAGATATAAAATCACTCACAAGCCTGTCGTCACTTCATCGGAAACCATCAGACAGCTGTTAAGAGAAGCGGAGTACAGTGAGACATGCGCCGGCATCATTACATGGATGCACACATTTTCTCCCGCAAAAATGTGGATTGAGGGTCTTTCCTCTTATCAAAAACCACTTATGCATCTGCATACTCAATATAATCGCGATATCCCTTGGGGTACGATTGACATGGATTTTATGAACAGCAATCAATCCGCACATGGCGATCGTGAGTACGGTTATATCAACTCGCGAATGGGACTGAGCCGAAAAGTCGTTGCCGGCTATTGGGATGATGAAGAAGTGAAGAAAGAAATATCCCAGTGGATGGATACGGCGGCTGCATTAAATGAAAGCAGACATATTAAGGTTGCCAGATTCGGAGATAACATGCGTCACGTCGCGGTAACAGACGGAGACAAGGTAGGAGCGCATATTCAATTCGGCTGGCAGGTTGACGGATATGGCATCGGAGACCTTGTCGAAGTGATGAACCGCATTACGGACGATGAAGTTGACACGCTCTATGCGGAGTATGACCGTCTCTATGTGATCAGTGAGGAAACAAAACGTGACGAAGCAAAGGTAGCGTCGATTAAAGAACAGGCGAAAATTGAACTTGGCTTAACCGCTTTTCTTGAACAAGGCGGATACTCAGCTTTTACAACATCCTTTGAAGTGCTGCATGGAATGAAACAGCTCCCAGGGCTTGCCGTTCAGCGCCTGATGGAGAAGGGCTACGGATTCGCCGGTGAAGGAGATTGGAAGACAGCGGCTCTTGTACGGATGATGAAAATCATGGCTGAAGGAAAAAGAACGTCCTTCATGGAAGATTATACGTACCATTTTGAACCGGGAAATGAAATGATTCTAGGCTCGCACATGCTGGAAGTGTGTCCGACTGTCGCTTTGGATCAGCCGAAAATCGAGGTTCACCCGCTTTCTATCGGCGGCAAGGAGGACCCTGCGCGTTTTGTATTTAACGGCATCAGCGGTTCAGCCATTCAAGCAAGCCTTGTTGATATCGGAGGGCGTTTCCGCCTTGTGTTAAATGAGGTCAATGGACAGGAAATTGAAAAAGAGATGCCGAATCTGCCGGTCGCCCGTGTTCTCTGGAAGCCGGAGCCATCATTGAAAACAGCGGCCGAGGCATGGATTTTAGCCGGCGGCGCACACCATACCTGCTTGTCTTATGAACTAACAGCGGAGCAAATGCTCGATTGGGCAGAAATGGCGGGGATCGAAAGTGTTTTCATTTCCCGTGATACGACAATTCACAAGCTGAAACACGAATTAAAATGGAACGAGGCGCTTTACCGGCTTCAAAAGTAGAAAGGGGGAATTCACTTGGCTTACACTATAGGGGTTGATTTTGGAACTTTATCAGGAAGAGCGGTGCTCGTTCATGTCGAAACAGGGGAGGAACTGGCGGCTGCTGTAAAAGAATACAGACATGCTGTCATTGATACCGTTCTTCCAAAAACGGGCCATAAGCTGCCGCGGGACTGGGCGCTTCAAGATCCGGCTGATTATCTGGAAGTCTTGGAAACGACCATTCCGGCTTTACTCGAACAGACGGGTGTTGAACCGAAAGACATCATCGGGATCGGAATTGATTTTACGGCATGTACGATCCTGCCGGTTGACCGTACAGGGCAGCCGTTATGCATGCTGCCGGAATATGAAGAGGAGCCGCACAGCTATGTGAAGCTTTGGAAGCACCATGCGGCCCAAAAACACGCTGATCGGCTGAATCAAATTGCTGAAGAAGAAGGAGAGGCTTTTTTACAGCGGTACGGAGGGAAGATTTCATCAGAATGGATGATTCCTAAGGTCATGCAGATTGCGGAAGAAGCGCCGCACATTTATGAAGCGGCTGACCGGATCATCGAGGCTGCAGACTGGATCGTGTACCAGCTGTGCGGCTCGCTCAAACGAAGTAATTGTACAGCAGGATATAAAGCGATTTGGAGTGAAAAAGCGGGATATCCGTCAGATGAATTCTTTGGCAAATTAAATCCTTTAATGAAAACGATTACAAATGACAAATTAGCGGGTTCTATTCATTCAGTAGGGGAAAGAGCCGGAGGACTGACTGAAAAAATGGCTCAGCTGACAGGCCTTCTTCCAGGGACAGCTGTCGCGGTTGGAAATGTGGACGCTCATGTTTCCGTACCAGCGGTCGGCATTACAGAGCCAGGGAAAATGCTGATGATTATGGGAACCTCAACGTGCCATGTGCTTCTAGGCGAAGACGTACATATCGTGCCCGGTATGTGCGGTGTCGTGGACAACGGAATTCTTCCGGGCTACGCGGGATATGAAGCAGGGCAGTCCTGTGTCGGCGATCATTTTGACTGGTTTGTAAAAACATGTGTCCCGCAAGCGTATCGAGAGGAAGCAGAGGAAAAAAACATTGGCATTCATGAGCTGCTGAGTGAGAAAGCAAACCTTCAAGCACCGGGTGAAAGCGGCCTGCTTGCTTTAGATTGGTGGAATGGAAACCGTTCAACTCTTGTTGATGCTGATTTAACTGGAATGCTGCTTGGCATGACGCTGCTAACGAAGCCTGAAGAGATTTATAGAGCGTTAGTTGAAGCGACAGCTTACGGAACGCGGATGATTATCGAAACGTTCAAAGAAAGCGGGGTTCCGATTGAGGAGCTATACGCAGCCGGCGGAATTGCTGAGAAAAACCCGTTTGTCATGCAGATTTATGCGGATGTGACAAACATGGACATTAAAATTTCCGGTTCTCCGCAAGCCCCTGCCTTAGGATCTGCCATTTTCGGCGCGCTTGCGGCAGGTAAAGAAAACGGCGGATACGATGACATCAAAGAGGCAGCGGCGCACATGGGGAAAATGAAAGATATATCTTATACGCCAAACGCCGAAAACGCCGCAGTGTATGAAAAATTGTACGCTGAATATAAAGAGCTGGTTCACTACTTCGGAAAAGAAAACCATGTCATGAAGCGTCTGAAAACAATCAAAAATCTTCAATTTTCATCTGCCGCCAAAAAGAATTCATGAAGGGTGATGGAGCATGCTTGAAACATTAAAAAAAGAAGTGCTGGCTGCCAACCTGAAGCTTCAAGAGCATCAGCTGGTAACCTTTACGTGGGGAAATGTCAGCGGCATTGACCGTGAGAAAGAAAGAATTGTCATCAAACCAAGCGGAGTGGAATACAGCGACCTGACAGCTGATGACTTGGTTGTTTTGAACCTTGAAGGAGAGGTCGTCGAAGGCTCGCTCAAGCCTTCTTCAGATACACCTACTCATGTTTATTTGTATAAAGCCTTTCCGAACATCGGGGGAATTGTCCATACCCATTCTCAATGGGCGACAAGCTGGGCGCAATCGGGCAGAGACATACCGCCTTTAGGCACGACCCATGCTGATTATTTTGACAGCGCGATTCCGTGTACAAGAGAAATGTACGATGAAGAAATCATTCATGACTACGAACTGAATACAGGAAAAGTCATAGCTGAAACCTTTCAGCACCATAACTACGAACAAGTTCCGGGTGTACTCGTGAATAATCACGGCCCGTTCTGCTGGGGCACGGACGCCTTAAATGCCATTCATAACGCAGTTGTATTAGAAACGGTTGCGGAAATGGCCTATCACTCCGTTATGCTGAACAAGGATGTAAACCCAATCAATACAGTCCTTCATGAAAAGCATTTTTATCGAAAACACGGAGCAAATGCGTATTATGGCCAGTCATGATCCCGTTGCGTCACCGGCCGGCATTTTGATTGACTTGGATGGTACTGTATTCAGAGGAAATGAGTTGATTGAAGGGGCAAGAGAAGCGATTAGTACGCTTCGGGGAATGGGGAAGAAAATCGTCTTTCTGAGCAACCGTGGAAATATCTCCCGTGCCATGTGCAGAAAAAAACTTCTCGGCGCGGGGATTGAAGCGGACATAAGCGATATTGTTCTGTCGTCAAGTGTCACAGCGGCTTTTCTGAAAAAACATTATCGTTTTTCAAAGGTGTGGGTGCTTGGAGAACAAGGTTTGGTAGACGAGATGAGTCTGGCCGGTGTACAGCACGCGAACGAGCCAAAGGAAGCGGATTGGCTGGTGATCTCCCTTCATGAAACGCTCACGTACGAAGATTTAAACCATGCCTTTCAAGCTGCCGCCGCCGGCGCTCGTATCATGGCTACGAACAAAGACCGCTCTTTTCCGGGCGAAGACGGCAATGCCATCGATGTGGCCGGGATGATCGGGGCGATAGAGGCTTCTGCTCAAGCGAAAACAGAGCTAGTTGTCGGAAAACCGTCGTGGCTGATGGCGGAGGCTGCCTGCACAGCAATGGGGCTGTCCGCGCATGAATGCATGATTATCGGAGACAGCCTTGAATCTGACATTGCGATGGGAAAGCTTTATGGCATGAAAAGCGCCTTAGTGCTTACTGGTTCTGCGAAACCGGGTGAACAGCGTTTGTACACGCCGGATTATGTGCTGGAATCCATTATGGATATAACCAAATTGGCTGAGGAGGGGATTCTGTTATGAATCGTATCGCAGCTGACGTTGAGCAAGCTTTTGAACTCGCCGGAGAAAAGACACTTCCTATAGAAGTTGAAGAAATTGTTATCGGCAAACAAGCAGCTGATTCGCTATTGGATTATGTAAAAAGAAAAAACAACAAACAGATTGTCCTTGTCTGCGACTCGAATACACATCGCATTGCGGGAACCGATTTGGAAAACCGCTTGCATCAAGAAGGGTTTCAGGCGGAGTGCCTGATCATTCCGGAAAATGAAGCCGGAGATGTGACAGCTGATGAACGCTCGCTCATTCATGCGCAGATCCATACGAAAAAAACAACGGATCTCATGATCGCGGTCGGTTCGGGCACGATTCATGATATCGTCCGCTTTGCAGCGTTTCAGAGGGATTTGCCGTTTATATCCTATCCGACTGCTCCATCTGTAGATGGATTTACGTCAGCAGGGGCGCCGCTTATTTTATACGGGACGAAAACAACCATCCAAACGAAGGCCCCGTCTGCGCTGTTCGCTGATCTGGATCTATTAAAAGCGGCACCCCGGACAATGGTGGCGGCTGGATTTGGCGACATGCTCGGGAAAATCACGTCTTTAGCTGATTGGGAAATATCCCGCCACCTTGCCGGCGAGCCTTATTCTCCAACGGGGGCTAAGATCGTTCAGGAGGCGCTGGAAGCCTGTATCGCACATACAGAAGACATTGCGATGAAAACGGAAACAGGCATACAGGTTTTAATGGAATCTTTAATTGTATCGGGTCTTGTCATGCTGGCTTTAGATCATTCCCGCCCGGCATCTGGCGGAGAGCATCACATTTCCCATTGGATTGAGATGGAATTAATGAAGAAAAACCGGCCTCAGATTCTTCACGGGGCAAAGGTGGGCTGTGCCGCTGTGTTATTAACTGACACATACAGAAAGCTCGCTCAGGATGACGGGCTGAACGAATTTTCTCCGCGCCGGCGGCATGCGATTCAAACAGCTTATGAAACGCTTCCCAAAGGAGAAGTGCTCGCCGGTTGGCTGAGATCAGCCGGAGGCCCTGCGTTTTTTGACGAAATAGGTGTCGGGCAGGATTCCGTCAAAAATGCCTTCAGAAACGCTCACACCTTAAGAGACCGCTGCACCGGATTAAGAATCATTAATGAAAACAAAACGCTGATCAATCATGGTCTATATGAATAGCCTGCACCTCGAATGGAAGGGGTAACGCAAATGAAAAAAATGACTGCCTGTTTTTTTGTGCTCATGATGCTGCTGACATTATTCATTGCTGGGTGTTCGGCAGAACGATCATCCGGGAAATCGGGTGAAACCGAGCTGACCTTTTGGACATTTAACGGACTTCATGAGCAGTTTTATGTAGAAATGATGAAGGAATGGAACAAAAAATATCCTGACCGCAAAATTAAACTGAATACGGTTGTTTATCCATATGGACAAATGCACGATAACTTGTCTATCTCCTTAATTGCGGGAGAAGGTGTCCCTGATATTGCCGATGTCGAATTGGCCCGTTTTTCAAACTTTTTGAAGGGCTCTGACATACCGCTTGCGGATTTGACTCCGCTGATTGAAAAGGACCGCGATAAATTCGTTGAGGCGCGGCTTACCTTGTACAGCAAAAACGGCAAGCTGTACGGGCTGGACACGCATGTAGGAACGACAGTTATGTTTTATAACATGGATGTGATGAAAAAAGCCGGTGTCAATCCTGATGATATCAAAACATGGGATGATTACCATAAAGCCGGGCAGAAAGTGCGCAAAGTGACCGGAAAGCCGATGGGAACGGTGGAAACCAATGATTCCACAACGTTCTTATCCATGATTTCTCAGCAAAACTCAGGTTATTTTGATAAAAACGGCAAGCTGATCCTCAATAATGACACCAATGTAAAAACAATTCAATTTTTAAAGGACATGATTAATGATAAAACGATGATTGCCGCACCAGGCGGCGGGCATCACAGTGAAGAATATTACGGCTTTATGAACCAAGGCGGAGCAGCGTCTGTTCTGATGCCGATTTGGTATATGGGAAGATTTTTAGATTATATGCCTGATTTAAAAGGAAAGATTGCCATCCGGCCGCTTCCGGCTTGGGAAGAGGGGGGCGACCGTTCGGCAGGTTTGGGCGGTACGGCAACTGTTGTTCCGAAGCAATCCAAGCATGTTGAGTTAGCAAAAGAGTTTTTGGCCTTTGCGAAGGGCTCTAAAGAAGGAAACAAAAAGCTTTGGAGCGTACTCGGGTTTGACCCGCTTCGCTGGGATGTCTGGAGCTCTCAGGAATTGAAGGAGAAAAACAAATACACAGATTACTTCCAAAACGGAACAGGCATTTTTACTATGCTGCTCGATATCAAGGATGAAATCAATCCAATTTATTTACATGAGGATTTTGCCAAGGCTTCAGACCTTGTCAACAGAAGCGTATTGTTCGACGCACTTAAATCTCAGCAAAAAACGCCTAAGCAAGCCTTGGACAGAGCGGCAGGTGAACTGAAAAAGAAATAGAATCCCATTCAAAAAGTGAAAGCGGGGAGGTTCTCATGAAACCTGTGAAAACGGGAACGGTTCATCCCGTTCCCTCAGCTGCAAAACAATCAGGCTGGCGAGATCTATTTTATTCGAAAAAAGCGGCGCCCTATCTGTTTACAGCGCCATTCATTTTATCTTTTCTCGTATTTTTTTTATACCCCATCATTAGCGTCTTCATCATGAGCTTTCAAAGAATATTGCCGGGAGAGGTGACGTTTGTCGGATTGTCCAATTACACTGCGCTAAACAATCCGACGTTCTATACCGCCCTTTGGAATACATTGGAATACACCTTTTGGACACTGATTGTGCTGATTCCAGTCCCATTGCTGCTGGCCATATTCCTGAATTCAAAGCTGGTCAAATTCAGAAATATATTCAAATCTGCGCTATTCATTCCGGCTTTGACTTCTACCATTGTGGCGGGGATCATATTTCGGCTGATCTTCGGAGAAATGGAAACGTCGCTGGCCAATTCCATCTTACTTAAACTCGGCTTTTCACCTCAGAACTGGATGAACAATGAACACACCGGCATGTTTTTAATGGTGCTGCTTGCTTCGTGGAGATGGATGGGAATCAACATCCTTTACTTTATGGCCGGTTTGCAAAATGTGCCGAAAGAGCTGTACGAAGCCGCCGATATTGACGGCGCGAATACGATGAAAAAATTCCGGCACATTACGCTGCCATTTCTCAAGCCTGTATCGGTTTATGTGCTCACCATCAGCATCATCGGCGGATTCAGGATGTTTGAGGAAAGCTACGTCCTTTGGCAAAATAATTCCCCGGGTAATATCGGCTTGACGCTTGTCGGATATTTGTACCAGCAGGGGCTTGCCTACAACGAAATGGGATACGGAGCGGCCATCGGCATTGTGCTTTTGATTGTGATACTTGTTGTCAGCCTGATTTCGTTAAAGCTGTCAGGCTCGTTTAAGGGGGAGGGATAAATGTTGCGGCACAGTCCTCAGTACAGCGTTTACAAAATCGCGCTTACCCTGTTTTTTATCATGCTGAGCCTATTGTATATTTTTCCGATTTTCTGTTTGCTTTTAGGATCATTAAAGCCGTCATCTGAGCTTTTGCGTATAGGGCTGAATGTTGATATTGATCCAAAAGTGATGAGTTTAGATAACTACACATTTCTGTTTAATGGCGGCAGTATTTATTTCAAATGGTTTTTTAACAGTCTTGTGCTTGGGATTTTCACGACCGTGCTCACTCTGTTTTTTTCTTCGATGATTGGGTATGGGCTTGCGGTTTACGAATTTAAGGGCAGAAATATCATCTTTGTTCTTGTGCTGATTATTATGATGGTCCCGCTTGAAGTAATGATGCTTCCGTTGTTTAAGCTGACCGTCGGATTGAACTTGATCGATTCGTATACGGGTGTCATCCTGCCATTCATCGTTTCGCCGGTAGCTGTTTTCTTTTTCAGGCAGTATGCCCTCGGTCTTCCAAAAGATTTGCTGGACTCTGCAAGGATGGACGGCTGTACGGAATTCGGCATCTTTTTCCGGATTATGGCGCCGCTGATGAAACCGGCTTTCGGCGCAATGATTATCCTCCAGTCCTTAAACAGCTGGAACAACTTCTTGTGGCCGTTGATTGTGCTTCGTTCGAAAGAAATGTTTACGCTTCCAATTGGGCTGTCCAGCTTGTTGAGCCCTTACGGCAACAACTATGACATGCTGATATCCGGCTCAGTATTTGCGATTTTGCCGGTAATTATCATTTTCTTGTTTTTCCAAAAGTACTTTATTTCCGGCCTGACAGTAGGCGGAGTCAAAGGTTAAAAAGGGAGGAAACGTGTAATGAAAAAAGCGCGAATGATTGTAGACAAAGAATATAAAATCGGTGAAGTGGACAAACGGATTTACGGTTCGTTTATCGAACATATGGGACGTGCGGTATATGAAGGCATATATGAGCCTGATCACCCTCACGCGGATGAAGATGGATTTAGAAAGGATGTCCAGTCGCTGATCAAAGAATTGCAGGTTCCGATTATCCGCTATCCAGGCGGAAACTTTTTATCCGGATACAATTGGGAGGACGGTGTCGGACCTGTCGAAAACCGTCCGAGACGGCTTGACTTGGCATGGCAAACGACAGAAACGAATGAAGTGGGGACAAATGAATTTTTAACTTGGGCAAAAAAGGTGAACACTGAGGTCAACATGGCCGTAAACCTTGGCACAAGAGGCATAGACGCTGCCCGCAATCTCGTTGAATACTGCAACCATCCGAAAGGCTCATACTGGAGTGACTTAAGAAGATCGCATGGCTATGAACAGCCGTATGGCATCAAAACATGGTGCTTAGGAAACGAAATGGATGGCCCGTGGCAGATTGGCCACAAAACAGCTGACGAATACGGGCGGCTTGCTGCGGAGACGGCAAAGGTCATGAAGTGGGTTGACCCGTCAATTGAACTTGTTGCCTGCGGCAGCTCAAACAGCGGCATGCCGACCTTTATCGATTGGGAAGCAAAGGTGCTGGAGCATACCTACGAGCATGTCGACTATATCTCTCTTCACACATATTACGGAAACCGGGATAACAATCTGCCAAACTACTTGGCCCGTTCTATGGATCTGGATCATTTTATTAAATCTGTCGCTGCAACATGTGATTATGTAAAAGCAAAAACACGCAGCAAGAAAACCATCAATCTCTCTCTCGATGAATGGAACGTCTGGTATCACTCAAATGAGGCGGATAAAAAAGTTGAGCCGTGGATAACTGCGCGTCCGATTTTAGAGGATATTTATAATTTTGAAGATGCCTTACTGGTCGGTTCCCTCCTCATTACGATGCTGCAGCACGCAGACCGTGTGAAAATCGCGTGTCTTGCACAGCTTGTAAATGTCATCGCGCCGATCATGACGGAAAAAGGCGGAGAAGCCTGGAGACAGCCGATTTTCTATCCGTACATGCATGCTTCTGTTTACGGAAGAGGTGAGTCACTGAAGCCGCTTATTTCTTCGCCGAAGTACGACTGCACTGATTTTACGGATGTGCCATATGTTGATGCCGCTGTTGTGTATTCCGAAGAGGAAGAAACCCTCACGATTTTTGCGGTAAACAAAGCTGAGGAGCAGATGGAGACAGAGATTTCGCTCAGAGGTTTTGAATCTTATCAAATCGCAGAGCACATTGTACTCGAGCATCAGGATATCAAAGCGACAAACCAGCATAACAGAAAAAATGTCGTCCCGCATTCCAACGGAACATCGTCTGTTAGCGAAAACGGCTTAACCGCGCATTTCACGCCGCTTTCCTGGAATGTGATCCGCTTGAAAAAACAGTCATAAAGCGAAACAAAACCGGAGAGCTCTCTCCGGTTTTTCTTTTTTTCTCGGTAGATATGATTCAGTACCTTGTAATGTTCAAAGGTGAGACGTCAGTCAACCTAGATCAAATTATGTATCAAGAATAATCAGAGAAGCGTATTGCAGGATATATAGGTGATAGCGGAACCTCTAATCGTTTAAACATTTGCACAACCTCTGGAGACATTGAACTAAACTAACTGCGCCGAGCCGGCCAATTCCAGCCGGCTTTTTTGTATAGGAAAAAATGACCGCTTTTCAATATGAAATTATGATATATTTATGAAAAACAGCAAAGGGGTTGGGAGATAATGAATGCGGTTACAATTGTGATAGCGTCAATGTGCGTTTTGGCTATTGCCTATCGCTTATACGGAACATTTATGATGGTGAAGGTTCTCAAAGTGAATGATGACAAGCCGACGCCTGCTCACGCGCTTGAGGATGGAAAAGATTATGTGCCTACAAACAAATGGGTCTCGTTCGGCCACCATTTTGCGGCGATCGCAGCGGCCGGGCCGCTGGTCGGACCCATTCTGGCGGCCCAGTTCGGCTATTTGCCGGGGTTATTATGGCTGTTAATTGGGGCGGTAATAGGGGGAGCCGTCCATGATCTTGTTGTGTTGTTTGCATCGATGCGCAAAAGTGGAAAATCGCTATCAGAAGTGGCGAAGGATGAGCTCGGTCCTGTTGCCGGCTTTTGCACGGGACTTTCCATGCTGTTTATTATCACGATTACGATGGCGGGGCTGTCGATGGTTGTGCTGCACGCGCTAGAACGCAATCCGTGGGGAACATTTGCGGTTGGGATTACGATTCCGATCGCGATGGCCGTAGGCTTATTTTATAAGAAAACGGTAAATTTAAAGCTCGCATCAACGATCGGTTTCCTCTTTTTAATGGCAGGAGTCTTTATCGGCCCATGGGTGCAGACTACCGCGCTCGGTGACTTTTTAACACTAGATACGAAAACGCTTGCAATCGCACTTCCTGTTTATGCGTTTTTTGCAGCGGCGCTTCCCGTTTGGCTGCTTCTCGCACCGCGTGATTATTTAAGCAGCTTTATGAAAATCGGTGTTTTTATCGCTTTGATTGCCGGTGTATTTGTTGTCAATCCGTCCATCCCGTTTCCTGCGTTTACGGAATTCGTAAAAGGGGGCGGGCCGGTGTTGGCAGGACCCGTCTGGCCGTTCATTTCAATCACAATCGCCTGCGGTGCGATCTCGGGATTTCATGCCTTTGTCGGTTCTGGTACAACGCCGAAAATGCTGAATAAATGGAGTGATATGAAGCCGGTTGCGTTTGGTGCAATGCTTGTCGAGTGTCTTGTGGGCATTATGGCGCTGATTGCAGCGACCGCCTTGCAGCCTGCTGATTATTTTGCGATTAACAGCACGCCTGAGGTTTTTCGTACGCTCGGCATGAATGTCGTCCATTTGCCTGAATTGAGCAGGGAAATCGGTTTGGACTTAGAAGGAAGAACAGGGGGGGCCGTTACGCTTGCGGTGGGAATGACTTATATTTTTACGGGAATGCCGTTTTTCAGCCATTTGGCCTCATACTTTTTCCAATTTGTCATTATGTTTGAAGCTGTATTTATTTTAACCGCGATTGACGCCGGCACACGTGTCGCCCGTTACTTGATTCAGGATTTCTTCGGAGAGGTGTATAAACCGCTGAAGAAAACAGACTGGATTCCGGGATCTGTATTTGCCAGCGCGCTTGCCTGCCTGATGTGGGGCTATCTGCTGTATTCGGGGGATATCGGTTCCATTTGGGCGCTGTTTGGCGTGTCCAACCAGCTGATGGCTTCGGTGGGGCTGATCATCGGAGCCACCATCGTACTGAAAATCGCCGATAAACGCCGTTACATTCTGACCTGCCTTATCCCGCTTGCCTATTTATATGTCACTGTCAATTATGCAGGCTATTGGATGGTGCGCAATGTGTATCTCAATCCTGAAGCGGCAGGCTATAGTGTATTGAATGGCGTATTATCGATCATTATGCTGCTGTTAGGCTTCATCATTATCGTGGCGGCTGTGAAAAAATGGGCGCAGATGTGGAGAGATCCGAGCTTAAGGATGGAAGCTTCTATCCCGGGATAAAAAGGCTAATGAAAATGTTGAGGAGGATGGGGAATGAATCTATCAATGAAATATCTTATTCTTTACGTATCGGACAGTAAGCGGGCCATTCACTTTTATCGGGATACTTTAGGACTGCCGATTCGTGCAGAACACGGAACGTATGTTGAATTTGAAACAGGATCTACGATATTGGCGCTTAATACGCGAGAAAGCGCCAGAGAAATCACGCGGCTAGACATTCCGAATACATCTGCTTCAAACACATTTGAGATCGGATTTGTCACTGAAAACGTAGAAGAGGTTATGAAAAGGGTAAGAGAACAAGGTGTTACGATTATTGGGGAGCCAAAAGTGAAGCCATGGGGGCAGACGGTCGCCTATATCGCTGACCCGGATGGACATTATATTGAAATTTGCAGTCCGATGGAATAACGAACAAGCCCAAAACAATGTCTGTTTTGGGCTTTCTTATGATGTTTTCTGTCCAGCTGCTTCCAGCAGCAAATCAGCCAGATGAACGGCTTTGACTTTCCCGCTTAGTCCTTCGCGCTCAATGCCAAGCTTCATCTGCAACAGGCAACCGGGATTTGCAGTCACAATGACGAACGCTTTGGTTGCTTTAACCGCAGCCATTTTACTGTCCAGTATTTTCATAGACATGTCAGCTTCCACGATGTTATAAATTCCAGCTGATCCGCAGCAGCTGTCCGCTTTCTCCATTTCTCTGAATTCGGCCCCCTTAATGCTTTGAAGAAGCTGGCGGGGCTCGAGCGACGTATGCATCACATTTCTCAGATGGCATGAATCTTGATAGGTAATGACCTGCGGCGTATCTAGGATAAGCTCCATTTGATGAAAATCGAGTTCAATCAAAACGGACGAAAAGTCTTTCAGCTTCTGAACAAATGAAGCGGCCCGCTCCGCCCACTCAGGGTCATCCTTTAGCAAATGATCATATTCAGTGAGAAAGGCCCCGCATCCCCCTGCGTTTGTGATAACAGCATCGACGTCTAATGCTTCGAAAGCAGCGATATTTTGTTTCGCGAGCTCTTTCCCCGCGTTTTTTTCACCGCTGTGCCCATGCAGTGCCCCGCAGCAAGCCTGTTCAGGCGGGATGACAATGTCGCAGCCGGCAAGCTGCAAAAGCTTCAGTGTGGCATTGTTAGTCGGCAAAAACATTGTATCCATTAAGCAGCCTGAAAAAAAGGCGACCCGTTTTTTCACGGGGCCAATTGACGGGAGTAAACGCGGCCGACGCTTCATGTCTTTACTTTTAGGAACATCAGGTAGAACAGCTTCCATCTTCCGCAAATGCTCGGGCAGGAAGCGAAGCATCCCGGTTTTACGCACAGTGGTTTGCAGCCCTGACCGCTGATACAAACCGATAAGGCTGACAGCTGAACGTATGCGGTTTTGATGCGGGAACAGCTCGTGAAAAGCGGCCTTTCGCATGACCCGTGTGCCGAGCGAGTGTTTTTTATTTTGGTGGATAATATCTCTCGCTTCCTCAAGCAGCTGTCCGTATTTCACACCTGACGGGCATACAGGTTCACAGGCCCGGCAGCCGAGGCAAAGTGACAGCGAACGTTCGACATCTTCATCCGGTTCAATGACACCGTCGACTACGGCTTTCATTAAGGCGATGCGCCCGCGCGGAGAGTGAGTTTCCTGAAACCCCGATTCAATATAGGTCGGGCAGGAAGGAAGGCAGAAGCCGCAGCGCATACAATTCAAAAGCTCGCCTTCATCCATTCGCTCTTTGAACTCATTTTGGATTTGTTCCATTTCTTTTTCTGTTGTCATCTTTCCGTCACCACACGTTTTCTGGCATCTTTGGCAAACACTTTGTCTGGATTTAATATGTTACGGGGGTCAAATGCCGCTTTTATTGCTTTCATCGCGGCAATGCCTTCTTTTTTCAGCTTCATTTCCAAGTAAGGCGCTTTCATGGATCCGACTCCGTGCTCTCCGGTTATCGTGCCGCCAAGTTCAATCGCTTTCTCAAAAATCTCGGCAAAAGCGTGTTCGACACGCTCCATCTCATCCTCATTTCTAATGTCTGTCGTGCATGTCGGATGGAGGTTCCCGTCTCCCGCGTGGCCGAAGGTGCAAATGGAAAGGTCGTATTTAGCGGCAATATCATTAATCGCTTTTACCATATTGGCGACCTCTGAGCGAGGAACGGTCGCGTCCTCTAAAATGGTCGTCGGCTTGAGGCGGGCTAGGGCAGATAGTGCAGAACGCCGGGCTTCAGTCAGGGCAAATGCTTCTTCCTCGGTTTGAGCTGCCTGAACGGAAACGGCGTCACCTTTTTTGCAGATTGCTTCTATCTTTTTCATATCCCTTGCAACGGTTTCAAACGGTCCGTCTTGCTCAATTAACAAAACGGCCTTTGCGTTTGTCGGAAGCCCGATTTTGGCATAATCCTCAATCACCAAAAGAGTAGGCTGGTCGAGAAATTCCAGCGTGGCGGGGATGATTTTTGCGGCAATGATGTTTGATACGGTTTGAGCAGCGGCGTCTATATGTTCATAAAGGGCAAGCAGCGTCTTCTTTGTTTCCGGCTTTGGAACAAGTTTGACGATTGCTTCTGTCACGATGCCGAGCGTTCCTTCTGAGCCGACAAAAAGGCGTGTGAGATCGTATCCGGCCACATCCTTTGCGAGTTTTCCGCCGGTGCGGATGATGTCTCCATTAGCGAGTACAACTTCCAGTCCAATGACATAGTCGCGGGTGACGCCGTATTTTAATCCGCGGAGCCCGCCGGAATTTTCATTGATGTTTCCGCCCATGGTTGATATTTTCATGGAGCTCGGATCAGGCGGATAAAATAAACCCTTGCTTTCAACCGCACGGATCATATCCAATGTAATAACGCCAGGCTGGACTGTCGCGGTCAAATTTTCTTCATCAATTTCAAGAATCCTGTTCATATGCTTAAAGAGAAGTACAAGTCCGCCTTCAGTCGGGCACGTGCCGCCGCATAAATTTGTCCCAGATCCTCTAGGAACGATCGGAACTCGATGTTCATTGCAAATGGTTACAATTCGAGATACCTCATCTGTACTCCTCGGTGCAATCACGGCGTCAGGCATAGACTGAAACTGCGGTGCCGCATCATATGAATAGACGAGACAGCCGGCGGTGGAGTCATCAAAGTTTTCCGGTCCAACGATTCGGATAAGCTGTTCCTTTACATCTTTTGTGATCATTTTCCCCGACCCCTTTCAAAAAAAGCGCTTTCATTCTATTGTAAAAGAATAATAGAAAAGCTTCCATAGAGTAACATACAAAAAATGAAACGAAAACACTCTAATTTTGTATCTTGTTCTAAAATAGAGTGCCATTTATCGTGACAGCCTAGACGGCGGCGATGGTAACGCAATATAAGCATGTCTTTTGCTGTTTGTTTCAAAGACATATCCGTTTATATCGCCAATATTATTAAGAGCGTAATAACCGTCGGCTTTTCAGGGAAGTGGCTGAACATGTATCCGAGCGGAACTGCGGTTATCAATGCCTGCCATTCAGGTTAGAGTCCATTCTAGCGCCGCAGAGCCCTCAAGCCATTAGACGACGGAGTGATAACTGTTAAGCTGCCGTTCGCAGCTATTAGCTCAGTTTTATTGATGAATGAAAAGTCTGCAGAGGGAACTGCAGGATTTCAGCATGTCGACAAACCCTCGCATTCGTTGTCAGTCCTGCGCGATGGTGCTCACGAATTGCTACATTCGCTGTGCTCCAATGCTCGTCCTTCCTAGACTTCAAGGGTTTTCAATCACGCTGAAAAAAGATGACAAAATCCTAAAACGAAAACCGTTTTAGGATTTTGTCAACAATCTGAAGCCTAAAGAGGGAACTGCAGGCTTTATTTTTAGTTTCTAACGTATTTTTTCGGAACATAATCTGGAAAGTCTGTCACAATTCCGTCTACGCCAGCTTTTAAAAGCGGAGACACTTCATCACGGGAGCGGACGGTCCAAGGGGTAATTTTCATGCCGAGCGCATGAATCCTCGGCACAAGTGTAGGATCAGTGGTCACATTTTTTAAGTTGGTGTTCACATATTTGGCATAGCCGGAAAATTCCTTGAGTTTTGCATCTGTTAAGTCCGCCGCTTTTGACGTTAGAACACCTGTCGGCATCGATGGAAGCAGCTGATGAATTTTGTAAACAGAATTAAAATCAAACGATTGCACAATGATTTTTCCGTTATTAGGCTTATCCATTCTCCGCTCTTTCAATGCTGCTGATACTTTTTCTTCGATTCCCGGATAGCGTGAAGGCTCTTTCAATTCGATCAGCAGTCCGATCTTCCCTTTATACCGGTCAAGCACTTCTTCAAATGTCGGAATGCGTTCCCCGGCGAACTGCGGAGCGAAGAAGCTGCCTGCATCGAGCTTGCGCAGCTCGGCAAGCGTCAAGTTCTTTACGGCAACCGGCAGCTTTGAGTTAATGTCTGTTGTACGGTTTACGGTCGTATCATGGATGATGACAAGCTCCCCATCCTTGGACATTTGAACATCAAGCTCTATATAATCTGCTTTCATCTGAAGCGCCTTTTCAAAGGCAGCCATCGTGTTTTCCGGCGCATATCCTGAAGCGCCCCTGTGAGCAATGATATCGACTTTTTTAGGCTTGGCCGCCGGTTCTGATGCCTTCGCGTTCGGTGCAAACAGGGCTGATCCGATGGAAATCCCGATCAATGAAGAGAACATCAATTTTTTTAATAAAGCTGACACATCATCCACTCCCCTTATATTTCCTATCTCTTGCCAAATTATAGGTTTGCTTTGTTAAGATTATGTTTCAGCAGTCTTTTGTTTTCATAAATTTCCTGATATATCCAAAAAAGACCCTTTAACAGGGATCTTTTTTGGATATATCAGCGTACATATGCCATTTTGTTGTCTATATCTCGGTCCAGTTTTATATTGGCGCCATAAAGCGATTTGAAACATAAGGCTTGTACTTCGTTTTCCGCCTTTTTTGTTCACTGACTTCGTATGGGCGATGCGCCCAGTAAATCTTTGTTTCAAGTTCAATTTTTGCTTGCCTTATCGCAGGCACTTCAGAAAAACTGGTAAAGACTAACAGACAAAAGTTTCGCCGCCATTTTTTTCAGTTTGAACCCTTCCGCCTATTTCTTATGTAGCTTTATTTTCCTCATTCAAAAGATTGTATTTTTTAGTAAAAAGGATAAATCAAATAAAAGTTCTTCAGCAATGATTTTTTACTGTTGATAACGGCTGTAAAAACATCATTTTCTATAAGAAAAAAACCGGGCGCTGTCACCCGGTTTCATGTCTTATTCGGCGGGTTTTAATCCGCCTTCAAGTGTTTTTAGCATTTCATTTTTCTCACTTTCGGATGCGTGCTGCCAAAGGACTTCGAATAAAACGCCGAGCCCCGGAAGCATTTTTTCTTCACCGCTTTGAATGGCATCCACAATCGTATGCTCAAGCTGATCCTGATTATTGCCGGTAACATTGGCAATGACGGCATGACGTAAATTAAGATCCATGTGAAACGCTCCTTTTTTTCTAAAATGTAATACGTATATTCTAACCCTGCACCTGGTTTATTATGTGCTGTTCTTGCGATATAATAACATCATGTTAAAAAAAGGAGAGCCACACAGACAGTGAAACAAATAGAATCGGCAAAAAACCAAAAAGTGAAGGATTGGAAAAAGCTTCATACAAAAAAAGAACGAACAAAAACGAATACATTCCTCATAGAAGGAGAACATCTTGTTGAAGAGGCGCTGAAGAGCGAGGGCACGGTAAAAGAAATCCTTGTAAAGGATGAAACGAAAATTCCGTCAGCTCTTGATGTGAGCATCCAGTGCTACGTGCTGAGTGAAGATGCATTTTCAGCTGTTACTGAAACCGAAACGCCGCAGCAAATCGCCGCTGTGTGCCATATGCCTGAAGAAAAACTGGCGTCGCCTCGGCGGGTGCTGCTGATTGACGCTGTTCAAGATCCGGGAAACCTCGGCACGATGATTCGGACGGCTGATGCGGCTGGTTTAGATGCGGTTGTGCTTGGTGACGGCACGACGGACGCTTATAACGGAAAAACGCTGCGATCCGCGCAAGGATCTCACTTTCATATCCCTGTGGTGAGAAAAAACCTGCATACATATGTGGATGAATTGAAGGCAGAGGGCGTAAAAGTGTACGGCACGGCGTTGCAAAACGGGGCGCCTTACCGGGAAATACATCAGTCTGAATCCTTCGCGCTCATTGTAGGAAATGAAGGGGCAGGGGTGGATGCCGCCCTGTTGGAGAAAACAGATCTGAACCTGTACGTGCCGCTTTACGGACAGGCTGAATCACTGAACGTTGCGATTGCGGCTGCCATCCTCGTGTATCACTTGCGAGGATAGTGTTGCGCCAAGCGAAGGATTTCTCTATAATAGAACATAATATTTGAAAAACCGTGACAGAGGACCTCATTTCTGATTAGCTGTTTTCCAGGGAGAAAATGCCGCTGACTGAGAGCATTTTTAACGCAGCCGGGAATGGGCTTCACCTCTTGAGTTGTCACCGGGACCGCGCATACTGCGCGTAAAGGTGAACCGGAATCTGATTCCGTTATGTCAATGAAGCTGACGACAGCATCAGTCTGTCTCAAATAAGGGTGGTACCGCGGCCACAACTCGTCCCTTGCACTAGGGACGGGTTTTTTTGTTTTCCAAAGACATATGACGGTTTGTTTACATAAAAGGAGGATGCAAAATGGAAGAAAAGCTAAAACAGCTGGAACAAGAAGCTTTAGAACAAGTAGAAGCGGCAAGCTCATTAAAGGTTGTCAATGATATTCGGGTGCAATATCTCGGAAAAAAAGGGCCGATTACAGAAGTGCTGCGCGGAATGGGCAAACTTTCTGCTGAGGAACGTCCGAAAATGGGTGCGCTCGCGAACGAAGTAAGGGAGCGTATCGCCAATGCGATTGCTGTCAAGAACGAGAAGCTTGAAGAAGAGGAAATGAAGCAGAAGCTTGCGGGACAGACAATCGACGTCACGCTGCCAGGCAACCCTGTCGCAGTCGGCGGCCGCCATCCGCTCACTGTTGTCATTGAAGAAATTGAAGATTTATTTATCGGTATGGGCTACACAGTAGAGGAAGGGCCTGAGGTTGAAACGGATTACTACAACTTCGAATCGCTCAACCTGCCGAAAGAACACCCTGCGCGCGATATGCAGGACAGCTTTTACATTACAGAGGAGACTCTGATGAGAACGCAAACGTCTCCTGTGCAAACACGGACAATGGAAAAGCATGAAGGCAAAGGGCCGGTTAAAATTATTTGTCCGGGTAAAGTATACCGCCGCGATAATGATGATGCGACGCACTCTCACCAATTTATGCAAATTGAAGGGCTTGTCGTTGACAAAAACATCAGCATGAGTGATTTAAAAGGAACGCTTGAGCTTGTTGCGAAAAAAATGTTCGGGCAAGATCGCGAAATCAGGCTCCGTCCAAGCTTCTTCCCGTTTACTGAGCCTTCAGTAGAAGTGGACGTGACATGCTTTAAGTGCGGAGGACATGGCTGCTCAGTATGTAAAGGAACAGGCTGGATCGAAATCCTCGGCGCCGGCATGGTTCACCCGAACGTGCTGAAAATGGCAGGCTTTGATCCGGTGGAATATCAGGGCTTCGCATTCGGAATGGGCGTTGAGCGTATCGCGATGCTGAAATACGGCATTGATGATATCCGCCACTTCTATACAAACGATGTCAGATTTATTTCGCAGTTTAAACAGGCGTAAGAGGAGGATGCTAGGATGTTTGTTTCTTATAAATGGTTAGAGGATTATGTTGATTTAAAAGGCATGGACCCGGCGGTTCTTGCTGAAAAAATTACAAGAGCCGGCATAGAGGTTGAAGGAATTGAATACAAAGGAGAGGGCGTCAAAGGCGTTGTCATCGGCCATGTGCTGGAGCGCGAGCAGCATCCGAATGCTGATAAGCTGAATAAGTGCCTTGTGGATATCGGAGCGGAAGCACCTGTACAAATCATTTGCGGCGCGCCGAATGTGGATAAAGGACAAAAAGTCGCAGTTGCAACAGTCGGAGCGGTGCTGCCGGGCAATTTCAAGATCAAAAAAGCAAAGCTTCGCGGTGAAGAATCAAACGGCATGATTTGTTCTTTGCAGGAGCTTGGCATTGAAAGCAAACTAGTGGCCCAGGAGTATGCGGAAGGCATTTTCGTATTCCCGAATGACGCTGAAACAGGAAACGATGCCTTAGCGGCGTTGCAGCTCGATGATGCGATCCTTGAGCTTGGTTTAACGCCAAACCGCGCGGATGCCATGAACATGCTTGGTGTTGCTTACGAGGTTGCGGCAATTTTAGATACAGAGGTAAAACTTCCGCAAACTGATTATGCGGCAGCATCAGAGCAAGCGTCTGATTACATCGCTGTCAAAGTCGAAGATCAAGAAGCGAACCCGCTATACACTGCAAAAATCATTAAAAACGTCACGATTGCTTCGTCACCGCTTTGGATGCAGACGAAGCTGATGAATGCAGGCATTCGCCCGCACAACAATGTCGTTGACATCACAAACTTTGTCCTGCTGGAATACGGACAGCCGCTTCACGCCTTTGATTATGACAGATTCGGCTCCAAGGAAGTTGTAGTTAGAAAAGCAGCTGAAAATGAAACGATCGTAACCCTTGATGATCAAGAACGTAAGCTGTCTGCCGATCACCTTGTCATTACGAACGGAACGAAAGCGCAAGCCGTTGCCGGTGTCATGGGAGGAGCAGAGTCAGAGGTTCAGGAAGATACGAAAACGATTTTGCTTGAGGCTGCGTACTTCAACGGACAGACGGTTCGCAAGGCTTCCAAAGATCTTGGTCTGAGAAGTGAATCAAGCGTCAGATTTGAAAAAGGCATCGATCCGGCGCGCGTACGTCTTGCGGCAGAACGGGCTGCACAGCTAATCCATCTGTATGCCGGCGGTGAAGTGCTCGCTGGAACGGTTGAAGAAGATCACCTGACAATCGAAGCGAATAACATTCATGTTTCTGCTGACAAAGTGAGCAGCGTCCTCGGCATGACAATCAGCAAAGAAGAACTGATCAGCATATACAATCGTCTAGGTTTTACTGTCGGTGAAGCGAATGAACTTCTCGTTGTGACAGTTCCATCACGCCGCGGTGACATTACAATCGAAGAGGATTTAATTGAAGAAGCCGCAAGACTGTACGGCTACGATAACATTCCGTCAACGCTTCCTGAGACAGCGGGAACAACAGGCGGATTAACGCCATATCAGGCAAAACGCCGTAAAGTCAGACGTTTTCTTGAAGGCGCAGGCTTGTCACAAGCGATCACTTACTCATTGACAAACGAGAGAAAAGCAGCAGCGTTTGCAATTGAAAAATCACTGAACACTGTGCTTGCACTTCCAATGAGTGAAGAAAGAAGCATTCTCAGACACAGTCTTGTTCCGAATCTGCTTGACTCCGTTTCTTACAACTTGGCGAGACAGACGGACTCAGTCGCACTGTACGAAGTCGGCTCCGTTTTCCTGACAAAAGAAGAGGATACAAAACCTGTTGAAACAGAACGTGTGGCAGGAGCAGTTACCGGATTATGGCGCAAGCAGCTGTGGCAGGGCGAGAAAAAACCAGTTGATTTCTTTGTCGCCAAGGGCATTGTGGAAGGGTTGTTAGACAAATTGAATGTCCTTGACAGCATTGAATTTGTTCAATCTGAACGCAAACAGCTGCACCCGGGCAGAACAGCGAACATTCTATTAAATGGTTCTCTTATCGGCTTCATCGGCCAAGTCCATCCTTCATTGGAAAAAGAACTGGATATCAAAGAGACATACGTGTTTGAGCTTGATCTTCATGCGTTGCTCGCAGCGGATACAGCGCCGCTTGTTTACACGGCGATTCCAAAATATCCGTCTGTGACACGTGATATCGCGCTTGTCACAGATAAATCCGTCACAAGCGGCCAACTCGAGAGCGTGATTAAAGAGGCTGGCGGCAAGCTTCTGAAAGACGTATCCGTCTTTGACGTATACGAAGGCGAGCATATGGAGGAAGGCAAAAAGTCAGTCGCTTTCTCCCTTCAATATGTCAACCCTGAACAAACACTGACTGAAGAAGAAGTGACAAAGGCCCACAGCAAAGTGCTGAAAGCGCTGGAAGACACGTATCAGGCTGTTTTGAGAGGTTAAGAAATAAGCTTGCAGAGAAATCTGCAAGCTTTTTCTATGAACGTTTTCTATCAGCAAGGCGCTGCGCTTTTTGCGTATTGGCAAAATGGAGTTTTGTAAAGGTTCTGAGAGCGGAGGCCCCTTTTGTAAGGATCAGCTTGGCGGCCGCTTCATCCACGTGCGGGCCTGCCCCTTTCGGAAGTGTCATTCCTGCCTCACGCGACAGTTTATCCATTTCCATTAAAAACGAATATCTCGCAATGATGGAAGCGGCGGCGACTGACAAGTGAATGCCTTCAGCCTTCGTGCTGAAATAGGTCCGCTCCTTCACAATGTCTCTGCCCTTTAAATGATTGAAGTAGACGCCAGGCTCAGCGAATTGGTCAATCAAAATGGCTTCAGGCTTTACCCCGTCCATTTTTTTCAACAAATGGGTGATGGCTTGATTGTGAAGCAATGCTTTCATTTTCCCTTGGCTCATGCCTTTTTCCTGCATGCTGTTGTACTTTTCATTTTTTAAGACCAGCAGGCTGTACGGAATGGTTTTGATCAGATTTCGGGCAATCTCGATGATTTGCGGGTCTTTTAAGTCTTTAGAGTCCTTCACACCGAGTTCTTTCATTAAAGGAATCATGGTTTTGTCGACGTACGCGCATACAACCGTCATCGGGCCAAAGTAATCTCCGGTTCCGACCTCGTCAGAGCCGATAATAGACATTCCGGCGATATTTGCCGGAGGGGCGTAGCGGGGGTCGGCCGGCTTTTTGGACGTTTTCTTCTTTTCCTGCGGCACTGCTGTTCCCCAGCGTGCGGATTCTGCCGCTGCGTTTTTGCCTTGAAACAAGACCTTGCCGGATTGGTATGCTGTAATGGTACAGCCTGGCGGTTTCGCCTGAAAAACAGCTCCCTGCGGAACAGAAGCAGTAAGCGAACCGCTGTATGTCGTTTTCATTTGGTCAATAGCAGACAACGATACTTTTATCACAGAATGGGACACGTAATAATCTCCTTTTTTTACACTTTTCGCTGTATCTACCAGTGTATCATAACAGCGGGAGGCTCGTCTTTCCATTCATTTAATAAACGTGTTATGATAAGTACTAGGATTCTCACGGAATGGAGGAGAAACGTTGTCTGACGGCAAAAAAACAAAAACAACCGTTGACATTTACGGCCAGCACTTCACGATGATCGGTGAAGAAAGCAAAGCCCATATGAGGTATGTCGCCGGAATTGTTGATGATAAAATGAGAGAAATCAATGAAAAAAATCCATACCTTGATATAAATAAACTTGCAGTGCTGACAGCTGTAAATGTGGTGCACGATTATGTCAAATTACAAGAGAAATATGAGAAACTGGAGCGTCAGCTTAAAGAAAAGGATTGAACAACTATGCTGGATATCATCATCTTAATCTTGCTCCTGATGGGGACTTTACTGGGATTAAAACGCGGTTTTATTTTGCAGTTTATCCGCCTGACGAGCTTTATTTTATCGATCGCCTTTGCGGCTTTATTTTATAAAGATGTGGCGCCCCATGTAAAGTGGATTCCCGCGCCCGACTTCTCAGCGGGACAGCCGGCTCTTTCTTTTTTTACGGGAAATCTGGAAGCAGCCTATTATAATGCGATTGCGTTTATCATTTTATTTATTACCGCGAAAATTTTACTGAGAATCATAGGCTCATTCTTGAGTATTGTAGCGGGCATTCCGGTCATTAAACAAATCAACCAAGTGCTGGGCGCCGTGCTCGGTTTTCTGGAAGTCTATTTATTTACATTTGTGCTGCTGTATGTCGCATCCGTGCTACCGGTAGATGCTTTACAGCAAATGATGGGGCAATCGTCTCTGGCAAATGTGATCATTAACCATACACCGTATTTGTCAGGGCTTTTAGAAGAGCTGTGGACACAGTACGGAGCATAAAAACTTCTCTTGTCCGGAGAAGTTTTTTTCAAGTATGATGGAAACATATGTGAACATCTGGGGGGTTATGAAATGCATAAAAAAGATATTATCCGGCTGCTTGAAACCATTGCAGTCTATATGGAACTGAAAGGGGACAACCCGTTTAAAGTATCCGCCTTCCGAAAAGCAGCGGCAGCCCTGGAACAGGATGACCGCAGTTTATCAGAAATGGACGATATCATGTCGTTGTCCGGCATTGGAAAAGGAACGTACAGCGTCATAAAAGAGTATATAGATGAAGGAAAGTCAAGTACGCTCGAAGCGCTGCAGCAAGAAGTGCCGGAAGGGCTCGTGCCATTATTAAAGCTGCCGGGGCTCGGCGGCAAAAAAATCGCAAAGCTGTATAAGGAGCTCGGCGTACATGATGCAGAATCCCTGAAAGAAGCCTGTGAACAGCAAAAGGTACAAGGTCTTGCGGGCTTCGGCAAAAAATCAGAAGAAAAAATATTACAGGCGCTCGGTGAAGCCGGAAAACAGCCTGAACGGTTCCCGATCGGCTACGCCCTTCGGATCGCCCGGGACATTGAGGAGCATCTTTCTCAATTTACAGATATCATCAAGTTTTCTCGTGCCGGTAGTCTCCGCAGAGCCCGGGAAACGGTGAAGGATCTGGATTATATCATCGCCACAGATCACCCGGCTGAAGTAAGAGAGCAGCTTCTTGCACTGCCAAACATCAAAAGCGTCATCGCGAGCGGAGATACGAAGGTGTCTGTCATTCTTTCCTTTGAATATGAAACAAGCGTCGATTTCCGTCTTGTAACGGAAGAGCAGTTTCCGACAACTCTGCATCATTTTACAGGATCAAAAGATCACAATATTAAGATGCGCCAAATCGCCAAAGAACGCGGCGAGCGAATCAGTGAATACGGCGTCGAGACAGTTGAAACCGGAGACATCAAAACATTCCCGAGTGAACGTGAATTTTATGCGCATTTCGGACTGCCGCTGATTCCGCCGGAGCTCCGCGAAAGCGGGCAAGAAGTGGAAACCTACAGCGACAGCATCGAATTGATAGAGCCCGGGCACATCAAAGGAGATCTCCACATGCACTCCACGTGGAGCGATGGCGCGTTTTCGATCAGAGAGATGGCTGAAGCATGCATGAATAAAGGCTATCAATATATGGCGATCACCGATCACTCGCAATATTTAAAGGTCGCCAACGGGCTGACTGCAGAAAGACTCAAGCAGCAGGCAAAAGAAATTGACGCGCTCAATGCGGAATTCGAGAATTTCCGGATCTTGAAAGGCGTCGAGATGGATATCCTGCCTGATGGCACGCTTGATTATGATGACGACGTGCTGGCAGACATGGATATCGTCATTGCATCGATTCATTCCAGCTTTAATCAGCCGGAACACGTCATTATGAAACGGCTTGAGACGGCACTGGCCAACAAGCATGTTGACATTATCGCACATCCGACCGGTCGCCTGATCGGCAGACGAGCCGGATATGAAATCGACATTGACAAGCTGATTGAGCTTGCGAAGAAAACAAATACGGCGCTAGAACTCAACGCCAACCCTGCGCGTCTCGATCTGCGCACAGAGCATTTAATCAAAGCAAACGAACAAGGGGTTACATTGGTCATTAATACCGACGCCCATAACATTGAAATGTTAGACGATATGAAAACCGGCGTTACTGCCGCGCGCAAAGGATGGACGGAAACGAAAAACGTTCTGAATGCCCGATCGCTTGAAGACGTAGAGGCATTCCTGAAGCGCAACGATTAAGTAAGGAGGCTCACACAATCGTGCAGCAAAAAGTATTATCAGCTCTCGAATTTCATAAAGTGAAAGAACAGGTGATTGAGCACGCCGCATCATCGCTCGGAAAAGAGATGTTACTCGCGCTTCAGCCTTCTGCTTCTATAGACGAAATCAAAAAACAGCTGGATGAAGTAGACGAAGCTTCTGCCATTATCCGCCTGAGAGGCCAGGCGCCTTTTGGCGGCCTTGTTGATATCAGAGGTGCGTTAAGGCGGGCGGAAATCGGCAGCGTTCTCAGTCCCGCAGAATTTACTGAAATCTCAGGCCTGCTTTACGCAGTGAAACAAATGAAACATTTTATCAGCCAAATGGCTGAAGACGGTGTCGACATTCCGCTGATCCATCAGCATGCGGAACAGCTGATTACGCTGTCCGATTTAGAGCGGGACATTAATTCCTGCATCGATGATCACGGAGAAGTGCTTGATCACGCGTCAGAAACATTAAGAGGAATCCGCACACAGCTCAGGACACTCGAATCGAGAATCAGAGACCGGTTAGAGTCAATGCTGCGTTCCTCCTCCGCTTCAAAAATGTTGTCTGATACGATTGTTACGATTCGGAATGACCGCTTTGTGATTCCAGTCAAACAAGAGTACAGATCAAGCTACGGGGGAATTGTGCACGATACCTCTTCCTCTGGCGCGACACTGTTCATTGAACCGCAGGCGATTGTCGATATGAACAACTCGCTTCAGCAGGCGAAAGTGAAAGAAAAACAAGAAATTGAACGGATTTTGCGCATGCTGACAGAGCAAACGGCGGAACACACAGAAGAGCTCTTTCAAGATTTGCACGTGCTGCAGACACTTGACTTTATTTTTGCAAAGGCAAGATACGCTAAAGCGGTCAAAGCGACAAAACCGCTGATGAACGACAGCGGCTTTGTTCGTTTGAAAAAAGCCCGCCATCCATTGCTTCCGGCTGAACAGGTGGTTGCTAATGATATTGAACTTGGCGGCGATTTTTCAACCATGGTCATTACAGGGCCAAACACCGGAGGGAAAACAGTCACCCTTAAAACATTAGGCCTATTAACCTTAATGGCGCAATCCGGTCTTCATATTCCGGCAGATGAAGGATCAGAAGCGGCAGTATTTGAGCATGTATTCGCTGATATCGGTGATGAACAGTCGATTGAGCAAAGCTTAAGTACGTTCTCGTCCCATATGGTGAACATTGTCGGCATTTTAGAACAGGTCAATGAAAACAGCCTGGTCCTTTTCGATGAGCTGGGCGCAGGGACAGATCCGCAAGAAGGGGCTGCCCTCGCCATGAGCATCTTGGATGACGTGCATCGCACCAATGCAAGAGTGTTAGCCACCACGCACTATCCGGAATTAAAGGCGTATGGCTATAACAGAGAAGGCGTCATGAACGCGAGCGTCGAATTTGACATCGAAACGCTGTCGCCGACCTATAAACTGTTAATTGGTGTGCCGGGACGAAGCAACGCCTTCGAAATTTCAAAACGCCTTGGGCTCCCGGACCATATCATCGGGCAGGCGAAATCAGAAATGACGGCCGAGCACAACGAAGTCGATACGATGATTGCGTCGCTGGAACAAAGCAAAAAACGTGCGGAAGAAGAGCTTTCTGAGACGGAGGCTATCAGAAGAGAAGCAGATAAGCTGCATAAAGAGCTACAGCAGCAAATCATCGAGCTCAACAGCAAAAAAGACAAAATGCTCGAGGAGGCTGAACAGCAAGCGGCTGAAAAAGTAAAAGCGGCAACGAAAGAAGCCGAAGACATTATTCACGAATTGCGCTCAATCAAACAAGAACACAGATCCTTCAAGGATCACGAACTGATCAACGCGAAGAAACGGCTAGAAGGCGCAGTTCCTACCTTTGAAAAGTCCAAAAAACCGGAAAAACCGAAAACGCAAAAACGCAATTTCAAGCCTGGTGATGAGGTGAAAGTCCTCACCTTTGGGCAAAAAGGAACACTGCTTGAAAAAACCGGCGGCAGTGAATGGAATGTCCAAATCGGCATTTTAAAGATGAAAGTAAAAGAAAAAGATTTGGAGTTTATCAAATCAGCTCCGGAACCCAAAAAAGAAAAAATCATTACGGCTGTTAAAGGAAAGGATTATCACGTATCGCTCGAACTTGATCTTCGCGGCGAACGCTATGAAAATGCCCTCAGCCGTGTTGAAAAATACTTGGATGATGCAGTCTTAGCGGGATATCCAAGAGTGTCAATCATCCACGGAAAAGGAACTGGCGCTTTAAGAAAAGGCGTGCAGGATCTTTTGAAAAACCATCGCAGCGTCAAAAGCTCCCGTTTCGGTGAAGCAGGTGAGGGAGGATCAGGCGTTACGGTTGTTGAACTAAAATAAAAGGGAGTATGGCCATGAGTGATTTTTGGGAAAACGAGCTTGTGGAAATCGCGGCGTATTACAGTGTCGCGGTTCTCTGCCTCGTCCTCTTTTTGACTGTGTTTGAGCTGGTGACAGCTTATAAAAACTGGGAAGAGATTCAAAAAGGAAATCTTGCGGTGGCAATGGCGACCGGCGGAAAAATTTTAGGAATCGCAAACGTATTTCAGCATTCCATTTCCCAGCACAATTCTCTGCTGCAAATGATCGGCTGGGGCGTTTACGGGTTTGTCATGCTTCTGCTCAGCTACTTTATTTTTGAGTTTTTGACTCCGCGGTTTAAAATTGATAAGGAAATCGAAAATGATAACCGGGCTGTCGGTTTTATTTCATTTGTCATTTCTGTCGGGCTTTCATTTGTGGTGGCAGCCGGAATATAAGGGGACGGAGAATCGATGGAAAAGCTTGCAAAAGCACTCCTCGCCGCGGCGGGAATCTTTTTGTTAATCGGTCTTATTTATCTGTTCGTATCATGAGAAAAAGAAAGATTTACCTTTCTTTTTCTTTTTTTTGCCGTCCATCTGCTATAATGATAGGGTGGAACTCTAAAACCGAAAGGGGAGGTTTTATGCAGTCTCAAAAGCCTTGGCTTGCCGAGTATCCCGACGAAATTCCGCATGATCTTCCGTTGCCGAACCAAACCCTGCAATCCATCCTGACAGACTCCGCCGAACGATTCCCTGACAAAACCGCCGTAACGTTTTATGGAAAAAAACTCACCTTTCATGACATTCTGACGGATGCGCTTAAACTCGCAGCTTTTTTACAGTCCAATGGCCTGCAAAAAGGAGACAGAGTGGCTGTTATGCTGCCCAATTGCCCGCAATCAGTCATTTCTTATTATGGCGTCTTGTTTGCCGGCGGCATCGTGGTCCAGACGAATCCGCTCTATACCGAGCATGAGCTTGAGTACCAGTTGAGAGATGCTGGGGCAAGTGTGATCATCACCTTAGATTTGCTTTTTCCGAAGGCAATAAAAATGAAAACGTTATCAATAGTGGATCAGATTTTAGTAACCAGCATAAAAGACTATTTGCCTTTTCCGAAAAATATTCTTTACCCGCTGACACAAAAACAAAAAGTGCACATCGATTTTGACAAAAATGATCACATTCACACGTTTGCCTCCAGCGTGAAGCAGGAAAATATGGAGCTCGTGACAATCCCGAAGATCGAGCCTGAGCATGATATCGCTGTTCTTCAGTATACTGGAGGAACAACGGGGGCTCCCAAAGGGGTCATGCTTACACACCGGAATATCTTGGCCAATGCCGAGATGTGCACGGCTTGGATGTACGATGTAGAGGAAGCTGCTGAAAAAGTGCTTGCCATTGTACCGTTTTTTCACGTTTACGGGCTCACGGCAGTGATGAATTATTCGATTAAGCAAGGCTTCGAAATGATTCTTCTTCCTAAGTTCGACCCGCTCGAAACGCTTAAAATCATCGACAAGCAAAAACCGACGCTCTTTCCAGGCGCACCGACAATTTACATTGGCCTTTTGCATCACCCCAAATTGCAGCACTATAATCTGTCATCTATTAAAAGCTGTCTTAGCGGATCAGCCGCGCTCCCTGTGGAGGTAAAGCAGCAATTTGAAAAAGTGACTGGCGGAAAGCTTGTGGAAGGCTATGGTTTGTCTGAAGCATCCCCTGTGACGCACTCCAATTTTATCTGGGGGAAAAACAAGCCGGGCAGTATTGGCTGTCCTTGGCCGGGTACTGACGCAGCGATCTATTCAGAAGAGACGGGTGAGCTTGCCGCACCGTATGAGCATGGAGAAATCATTGTCAAAGGCCCGCAAGTCATGAAAGGATATTGGAACAAACCAGAGGAAACCGCCGCTGTACTGAGAGACGGCTGGCTGTTCACCGGAGATATGGGCTATATGGATGAAGAGGGTTTTTTCTATATTGCCGACAGGAAGAAGGACATCATCATCGCCGGCGGCTATAATATTTACCCGCGTGAAGTCGAAGAAGCGCTTTATGAACATGAAGCCATTCAGGAAATTGTCGTTGCCGGTGTGCCGGATTCCTACAGGGGAGAAACAGTAAAAGCATTTGTCGTGTTAAAGAAAGACGCAAAAGCCGATACAGAAGAACTGGACGCTTTTGCGAGATCCCGTCTCGCTCCCTACAAGGTGCCGAAAGCCTATGAATTTAGAAAAGAACTGCCGAAAACGGCGGTAGGGAAAATTTTAAGAAGGCGTTTACTCGAAGAAGATGCCGAAAATCATCATATTAACCACAAATGACATAAGAAAAAAGAGAACATCTATGAATAAACTTGACAAAGCCGAAAATCCTTCTTATCATGAAAATATGAATGAATAGTCATTCATTTTTATAGGGAGGAACGATGAACATTGAAGCAAAAACGGCCAAAGTATATGCAGATTATTGATGCAGCAGTAGAAGTCATTGCGGAAAACGGCTACCACCAGTCACAGGTGTCCAAAATCGCCAAACAAGCCGGAGTAGCGGACGGCACCATCTATCTTTATTTCAAAAATAAAGAAGACATTTTAATTTCTCTATTTAAAGAAAAAATGGGCCAATTTATTGAGCGGATGGAAGAGGGCATCAAAGAAAAAAAGACAGCCAAAGAAAAACTGGCGCTTGTCATTTCAAAGCATTTTACTCTTTTAGCGGATGACCATAATCTCGCGATTGTCACTCAGCTTGAGCTCCGTCAGTCCAACTTGGAGCTGCGCCAGAAAATCAATGAAATATTAAAGGGCTACTTAAATATTTTGGATGGCATTTTGACGGAAGGTATACAATCAGGCGAATTAAAAAAAGGCCTCGATGTCCGCCTCGCCCGGCAGATGATTTTTGGTACGATTGACGAAACCGTGACAACTTGGGTGATGAATGACCAAAAGTACGATCTCGCTGCCTTATCCGACAGCGTTTTAGAATTGTTGGTGTCCGGAATTCATAATAAGTAAAGGGGTTCTGTCTTATGAATGCAATATCACTGGCGGTTGATCAATTTGTGGCAGTCTTGACGATTCACAATCCGCCGGCAAATGCGCTTTCCAGCCGGATATTAGAAGAGCTGTCCTCCTGTCTAGATCAATGTGAGACAGATGCAGGCGTACGAAGCATTATCATTCACGGTGAGGGAAGATTTTTCTCAGCCGGTGCTGATATTAAAGAATTTACATCGCTTAAAGGCAATGAGGATTCCTCACTGCTGGCTGAGCGCGGCCAGCAGCTGATGGAAAGAGTTGAAGGCTTCCCTAAACCAATTATCGCAGCGATTCATGGTGCTGCACTTGGGGGCGGACTTGAGCTGGCGATGGCGTGTCATATCAGAATCGCCGCGGAAGATGCCAAACTGGGGCTCCCTGAGCTTAACCTCGGTATCATTCCGGGTTTTGCGGGAACACAGCGTCTACCGAGATATATCGGGATAGCCAAAGCATTAGAGCTCATTGGATCCGGAGAACCGATATCCGGAAAAGAAGCGCTTGATCTCGGACTTGTTTCAATTGGAGCGAAGGATGAAGCAGAAGTGCTTGAAAAAGCAAAAGCGCTTGCCGCTAAGTTTGCAGAAAAAAGCCCGCAAACGCTGGCATCACTGCTTGAGCTTCTTTATTCAAACAAGGTGTATTCCTATGATGGCAGCTTAAAGCTTGAAGCAAAGCGGTTTGGTGAAGCATTTGAGTCAGAGGACGCCAAAGAAGGCATCCAGGCATTTCTCGAAAAAAGAAAGCCTCAGTTCAAGGGCGAATAAAAGGGGATATGATCATGAATCTATTTGTACTGATGAAACGGACGTTTGACACAGAAGAAAAAATCGTCATTGAAGCAGGAAAGATTCAGGACGACGGAGCGGAATGGATCATTAATCCATACGACGAGTACGCGATAGAAGAAGCCATCCAGCTGAAGGAAAAGCACGGCGGCACGATCACCGCCGTCACTGTCGGCTGTGAAGAAGCGGAAAAGGAATTGCGTACGGCGCTTGCCATGGGATGTGACCAAGCCGTTTTAATCAACATAGAAGATGATCTCGAGGAACCCGACCAATATTCTATATCTCAAATTTTATACCACTATATGAAGGATCAGGAGTTTGATTTGATTCTCGGCGGAAATGTTGCCATTGACGGAGGGTCAGGACAAGTCGCCCCTCGGCTTGCCGAGCTGCTGGATATTCCGTGCATCACGACGATCACCAAACTCGAAATCAACGGCACTGATGCAGAAGCAGAAAGAGACGTTGAAGGGGATGTTGAGAAGATCAAAACGACTCTCCCATTGCTTGTCACAGCTCAGCAGGGTTTAAACGAACCGCGTTATCCATCGCTTCCGGGAATTATGAAGGCCAAGAAAAAACCGCTTGAAGAGCTGGAGCTAGATGATCTTAATCTTGACGAAGAGGATGCCGAACCAAAAGTGAAAACCATAGAGCGTTTTCTTCCGCCGAAAAAAGAAGCCGGGAAGCTTCTCCAAGGTGAGCCTGCCGAACAGGCAAAAGAGCTCGTCTCATTGCTCCGCAGCGAAGCTAAAGTCATGTAAAGCTTGGACATTCAAAGAAACAGGGGGATGTTAGAATGGGAAAAAAAGTGATCGTACTTGGAGAAATTCGCGATGGGGAATTGCGGAATGTCACCTTTGAAGCATTAGCTGCAGGAAGAACCATCTCAGGTGATGGAGAAGTCATCGGTGTTTTGATCGGAGAAAATGCTCAAAGCCTTGCACAGGAGCTTATCCATTACGGAGCCGATAAAGTTCTCACAGCCGAGGATCCGAAGCTGAAAGCATACACGGCAGACGGATACAGCCAGGTCATGAATGCCATTATTGGCCAAGAAAAACCCGATTCAGTCATATGCGGGCACACAGCAATGGGCAAAGACTTATCACCGAAGCTCGCGGCCCGGCTGCAAACAGGCTTAATTTCTGATGCTACTGATGTAAGCGTTGCCGGAGAGAATGTCGTATTCACACGGCCGATTTACTCGGGGAAAGCATTTGAACGCGTCATATCAACCGATCCGCTGATTTTTGCAACGATTCGCCCTAATAACATTCAAGCTTCAGAAAAAGACACCGGCAGGTCAGGGAGTATCGAAAGCCTTGATGTTTCTCATACTGACCTCCGCACCGTTATCCAAGAGGTTGTGAAAAAAACAACGGACGGCGTTGATCTCTCCGAAGCCAAAATTATCGTTGCAGGCGGCCGCGGAGTCAAAAGCAAGGAAGGATTTCAGCCGCTAGAGGAGCTTGCCGAAGTGCTCGGAGCCGCAGTTGGGGCTTCTCGCGGGGCGTGCGACGCTGATTATTGTGATTACGCTCTCCAGATCGGGCAGACCGGAAAAGTCGTCACCCCGGATTTGTACATCGCCTGCGGCATTTCCGGCGCCATCCAGCATTTAGCCGGGATGTCAAACAGCAAGATCATTGTCGCCATTAATAAGGATCCCGAAGCCGATATTTTTAAAATAGCTGATTATGGCATCGTAGGCGATTTATTTGAAGTGGTTCCGTTATTAACTGAGGAATTCAAACAATTAAATATACACTCGTAAAGGAAACCCCGAACTGCTGAAGTTCGGGGTTTTTGTATGTTTAAATATATACGTACAAATGTATACGTAATAAAAAATATCATTGACATGTACGAACATATATAATATCGTTACTTTAAAAGCGCTTACATTCATGCGGACTCCTCAGGCGAAAGACAGATCACATATTTGACTGTGGTGCTTTTCATATTCGTATGAAAGGAATGATCAGGCATGTCTAAACATCAAGCAGTGATCCAGACAGATATTGTAAAAGGAACGATTAACAAAAATATATACGGTCATTTTGCGGAGCATTTAGGAAGAGGGATTTATGAGGGGATTTGGGTCGGAACAGACTCGAGCATTCCCAATATAAACGGAATACGAAAGGATGTGCTGGAAGCGCTCAAGCAGCTTCATATTCCTGTCCTCAGATGGCCTGGCGGGTGTTTTGCAGACGAATATCATTGGGCAAACGGTGTCGGAGACCGAAAGACGATGCTTAACACGCACTGGGGCGGAACAGTTGAATCAAATGAATTCGGAACGCATGAATTTATGATGCTTTGCGAGCTGCTTGAATGCGAGCCTTATATCTGCGGGAATGTCGGAAGCGGAACGGTTCAGGAAATGGCGGAATGGATCGAATATATGACGTTTGAAGAAGGCACTCCAATGTCAGACTGGAGAAAACAAAATGGAAGAGAGGAGCCTTGGAAGCTGAAATATTTCGGGGTGGGCAATGAAAACTGGGGCTGCGGCGGAAACATGCACCCTGAATACTATGCTGATCTGTACCGGCGTTTTCAAACCTATGTGCGAAATTACAGCGGCAATGAAATCTATAAAATTGCTGGCGGCGCAAATGTAGATGACTTTAATTGGACGGACGTGCTTATGAAAAAAGCCGCCGGCCTGATGGACGGATTGAGCCTTCATTATTACACGATTCCGGGTGATTTCTGGAAAGGCAAAGGGTCAGCGACAGAATTCACAGAGGATGAATGGTTCATTACAATGAAAAAGGCCAAATATATCGACGAACTGATTCAAAAACACGGCACAATTATGGACCGGTACGATCCGGAGCAGCGGGTCGGCCTGATTATTGACGAATGGGGCACGTGGTTTGATCCTGAGCCGGGCACGAACCCTGGTTTCCTTTATCAGCAAAATACCATTCGCGATGCACTGGTGGCGGCTTCTCACTTCCACATTTTCCACCAGCATTGCCGCCGGGTGCAAATGACCAACATCGCCCAAACGGTAAACGTTCTTCAAGCCATGATTTTGACTGAGGGAGAGCGGATGCTTTTGACACCGACGTACCATGTATTTGATATGTTTAAGGTACACCAGGATGCTTCTCTTTTAGACACTGAAACAACGTCTGCTGACTATGAATGGAAGGAAGAAACGCTGCCGCAAATCAGTGTTTCAGCCTCGAAACATGCAGAAGGCGATATCAATATTACGATTTGCAACATTGACCATCAAAACAAAGCGGAGGCCGAGATTGAACTGAGAGGTGTTGACAAGACTGCGGACCATTCCGGAGTCATTCTCACGGCAGAAAAAATGAATGCCCATAACACGTTTGACGATCCTCATCACGTCAAACCGGAATCTTTCAGCCAATACACGCTCAACAAAAACAAACTGAAAGTAAAACTCCCGCCTATGTCAGTTGTCTTACTCACGCTGCGGGCTGATTCTTAACCAAGCGAGAGCGCCGGAGGTTCATGCCGGCGCTCTCTTTCATGTTTGAAAATTGCTCCGGGAGGGCATGGTAAAGTACATGACAGTAAAGAGGAGTGTTATTCTATGCTTCGTACCATTCTAATGATCATCGGGGCAATTGTAGTGATCGGGGCCATTATCAGATTTGTGTTTTAATGAAAAAAGACATATCCCATTCCATCAAGACAAAAATGAGTAAACCGATTGCGATCAGGAGAAAATAATTTCTAAGCATTAAAATAGCGTGAACGAATGGGAGATGCTATACTAAACATCATCATTCACAATTGGAGGAATTCAATAATGGCTATCGTAAAAGCAACTGATCAATCTTTCTCAGCTGAAACAAGCGAAGGCGTCGTACTGGCTGATTTCTGGGCTCCTTGGTGCGGACCTTGTAAAATGATTGCACCTGTTCTTGAAGAACTGGATCAAGAAATGGGAGACAAACTCAAAATCGTAAAAATCGATGTGGATGAAAACCAAGAAACAGCCGGAAAATACGGCGTTATGAGCATCCCGACACTTCTTGTGTTAAAAGACGGAGAAGTTGTTGAAACTTCTGTCGGCTTCAAACCGAAAGAAGCGCTTCAAGAGCTTGTAAACAAACATCTTTAATTTACGGCTGCTTACATGCCAGAGCGATTCCGATTGAGGGATCGCTTTTTTTATTCGCCAATTGTGAACCGTAGAGAAAAACAAACGTTCGTGTTAAACTGGAAATAAAGGACTAAATATAAGGAAGGGTAACAGATGAACAAACAACTGAAAGAAAAACTCGCCCTCCTTCCTGATCAGCCCGGGTGTTATCTCATGAAGGACCGGCAGCAGACTGTGATCTACGTAGGAAAAGCTAAAGTGCTGAAAAACAGAGTGCGCTCCTACTTCACCGGTTCTCACGATGCGAAAACCCAAAGGCTTGTGACGGAAATCGAGGATTTTGAATATATCGTGACGTCCTCCAACCTTGAAGCGCTTATTTTAGAAATGAACTTGATCAAAAAGCATGATCCGAAATACAATGTCATGCTGAAAGACGACAAAACCTATCCTTTCATAAAACTTACCCATGAACGCCATCCAAGGCTGATTGTCACCCGCAATGTCAAAAAAGACAAGGGGCGCTATTTCGGGCCGTACCCGAATGTACAGGCTGCAAGGGAAACAAAAAAACTGCTAGACCGGCTGTATCCTCTCAGAAAATGCTCCAAGCTGCCGGACAGAGTATGCCTTTACTATCATTTGGGCCAATGTCTCGCTCCGTGCGTAAAGGACATTTCCGAAGAGACAAACAGAGAGCTGGTTGAGCGCATTACCCGTTTCTTAAAGGGCGGCTATAATGATGTCAAAAAAGAGCTTGAAGAGAAGATGCAGGAAGCTGCGGAGAATCTTGAGTTTGAACGGGCAAAAGAGCTTCGCGACCAAATCGCCCATATTGACTCAACGATGGAAAAACAAAAAATGACGATGAACGATTTAGTCGACCGTGACGTATTCGCGTACGCATATGATAAGGGCTGGATGTGTGTGCAGGTCTTTTTCATCCGCCAAGGAAAGCTTATTGAGCGGGATGTCAGCATGTTTCCGCTCTATCAGGAAGCTGATGATGAGTTCCTTACGTTCATCGGGCAGTTTTATTCAAAAAACAACCACTTCCTTCCAAAGGAAATTTTAGTTCCGGACAGCGTAGATCAATCGATGATTGAGCAGCTGCTGGAAACAAACGTCCACCAGCCGAAAAAAGGCCCGAAAAAAGAACTGCTTATGCTGGCTCATAAAAACGCGAAAATCGCGTTGAAAGAAAAATTCTCTTTAATTGAACGGGACGAGGAGCGTTCAATCGGGGCTGTGCAGAAACTCGGTGAAGCTTTGAATATTTATACACCGCACAGAATTGAAGCGTTTGATAACTCAAACATACAGGGGACAAACCCGGTTTCCGCGATGATCGTATTTATCGACGGCAAACCGAACAAAAGGGAATACCGCAAATATAAAATCAAAACCGTTACAGGGCCGGATGATTACGGTTCAATGAGAGAGGTTGTCAGAAGGCGTTATTCGAGAGTGCTTCGTGAAAACCTGCCGCTGCCCGATCTGATCATCATTGACGGAGGAAAAGGGCAAATCAACGCTGCAAAGGATGTCATTGAAAATGAATTAGGCCTGGATATTCCCATCGCCGGCTTAGCAAAAGACGAAAAACACAGAACTTCAAATTTACTCATCGGGGAACCGCTGGAGGCGGTATATCTGGAACGAAACAGCCAGGAATTTTACCTCCTGCAGCGCATTCAGGACGAGGTGCACCGATTCGCGATCAGCTTTCACCGGCAAATCCGCGGAAAAAGCGCGTTTCAATCCGTCTTGGACGACATCCCGGGCATCGGAGAGAAAAGAAAGAAAATGCTGTTAAAGCATTTCGGTTCGGTTAAAAAGATGAAGGAAGCAAGCCTTGAGGACCTCAAAAAAGCGGGTGTTCCGGCAGCGGCGGCTCAGCTCCTTTACGACAAATTGCAAAAATAGTGTTGTCCTTTTAAAAAAGATCTGATAAAATGTGAACTAATTTCATAGTTAGATCGTGTTATATGGTGAAGATAGAGGTGCGAACTTCAAAAGTAAGCCTTTGGAGAAAGATGGATTCTGTGAAAAAGGCTGAAAGGGGAGCGTCGCCGAAGCAAATAAAACCCCATCGGTATTATTTGCTGGCCGTGCATTGAATAAATGTAAGGCTGTCAAGAAATCATTTTCTTGGAGGGCTATCTCGTTGTTCATAATCATTTATGATGATTAATTGATAAGCAATGAGAGCAAATTCCTCTCATTGCTTTTTTTATTGTGGACAAAGCGCTCTTTCTCCTCACCCGCACGAACCAAAATGTAAAGGGTGGTCATTCATGGGTCTTATCGTACAAAAATTCGGAGGTACTTCCGTCGGCTCAGTCGAAAAAATTCAAAATGCGGCAAACCGTGCAATTGCAGAAAAACAGAAAGGCCATCAAGTCGTCGTAGTCGTTTCAGCTATGGGGAAATCCACTGACGCATTGGTCAGCCTTGCAAAAGACATCACTGGCCAGCCGAGCAAACGCGAAATGGATATGCTGCTGGCGACAGGCGAACAGGTCACGATTTCCCTGCTTTCAATGGCACTGCATGAAAAAGGCTATGACGCGGTGTCCTATACTGGCTGGCAGGCGGGAATCCGCACGGAATCCGTACACGGAAACGCCAGAATTACAGATATCGACACTTCTGTTTTAACAGACCAGCTTGAGCAAGGAAAGATTGTGATTGTCGCAGGATTCCAAGGCATGGCGGACAATTGCGAGATCACAACATTGGGCCGTGGCGGTTCAGACACAACAGCAGTCGCTTTGGCTGCCGCATTAAAAGCGGATAAATGTGACATATACACAGATGTGCCCGGCGTGTTTACAACCGATCCGCGCTATGTGAAATCAGCGAGAAAGCTTGCCGGAATCTCATACGATGAAATGCTTGAGCTTGCCAATTTAGGCGCCGGCGTTCTTCATCCGAGAGCCGTTGAATTTGCGAAAAATTACGAAGTGCCGTTAGAAGTACGTTCAAGTACAGAAACAGAAGCGGGAACATTAATTGAGGAGGAATCATCCATGGAGCAAAATTTAATTGTCAGAGGCATTGCGTTCGAAGACCAAATCACAAGGGTAACTATTTACGGGCTGACTGGCGGCCTGACAACCTTGTCTACAATATTTACAACACTTGCCAAAAGGAACATTAACGTTGATATCATTATCCAAACGCAAGCCGGAGACAATCAGACCGGAATTTCCTTCTCTGTCAAAACAGAAGACGCAAACCAAGCCGTTGCAGTGCTTGAAGAGTATAAGGGCGCGCTTGAATTCGCGAAAATCGAGACAGAAAGCAAATTGGCCAAAGTATCCATCGTCGGATCCGGCATGGTCTCAAACCCTGGTGTAGCGGCAGAAATGTTTGCTGTACTGGCGGAAAAAAACATATTAATCAAAATGGTCAGCACATCTGAAATCAAAGTGTCAACAGTCGTAAGCGAAAATGACATGGTGAAAGCCGTCGAAGCGCTGCACGATGCATTTGAGCTTTCAAAACACCCTTCAGCTGTGTAACGATAATCAAAAAGGCGGGACTATTGAAGTCACCGCCTTTTTGATTACACTGGATCTTTCAAATCCCATTTCACAGTCAGAACCACTTTATCGGCTCTCTTTTTCACTTGTTCATATGATTCGGCAATCTGCTCATTCAGCAATTGAATTTGTTCAGCAATAAAACCAGCTTCCAATTGAAAACATGGTTCTTTCTGGTGTTTAAGCCGGTTGGAAATGATCGGCCCTTCAAGTTCAAATTCAAGCTCCTGTTTTTTTGCGCTTACGTTTGTAAGGGTTCCCCAGCCCGCTTCTTCAAAGAAAGCCGGAAATTGCTCCCATGATTCAAGAGGAAACTTACGGGCGAGATGTTTCCCTGCCCAATACATCATGGAAGAGTAATCTTGGCCAAGCATATCTGGGAGAACGATCTCTCGTATTAGTTCGTAGGCGTAGGCGTTCATTTCGATTTCTTTTAAATGATCAATAGATGCTTCAAATTTAGACTTCATATCTGTCTCCCCTCTCTCCTTCGTATATTATAGCCCAAAGAGGGGGAGGTATTACAGAATGATCCTGTAATTCTTATGAAATTTTAAGGGAGAAATATATACTGATAAAATAAAATTTTTGAATCAACTAATTAATTCGGAAAATTGTAATTTATGTACGCGTTTTCTTGACGCCCTTTTGAGGGAGGAGTAAAATGAAATTGTCAATAAATCTTAATAAAGTGCTTACAATTGAAAGAAGTGGGGGAAGAGAATTAGCACATTTCGCACTTATCAAACAGGGGGTAAAGTAATGTCTGGGAACAGAGAGTTTTATTTTCGAAGATTGCATTCCTTGCTTGGCGTCATACCGGTCGGCATCTTTCTCATTCAGCATTTAGTCGTCAACCAGTTTGCTGCAAGGGGCGCTGAAGCATTCAATAGTGCTGCGCATTTTATGGATAGTCTGCCTTTCAGGTATGCCTTGGAAATTTTTATTATTTTCTTACCATTAATTTATCATGCAATTTATGGTGTGTACATAGCGTTTACTGCAAAAAATAACGCAGGTCAATACAGCTATATGAGAAATTGGCTCTTTGTCCTGCAGCGTGTAACCGGTATCATCACCCTCATTTTCGTCAGCTGGCATGTGTGGGAAACCCGTATTGCAGCGCAAATGGGCGCTGAGGTCAACTTTGACATGATGGCGAATATTTTGAGCTCTCCGGCTATGCTTGGCTTCTACATTGTCGGTGTCTTATCAACGATTTTCCACTTCTCGAACGGTTTATGGTCGTTCGCTGTTACATGGGGCATCACGGTAACGCCTCGTTCTCAAAGAATTTCGACTTACGTTACGCTGATTATTTTTGTTGCACTGTCTTACGTAGGCTTAAAAGCGATTTTTGCATTTGTATAAGAGTACTAGATTACTAGAGGGAGAGGGGCTATCATGAGTCAATCAAGCATTATCGTAGTCGGCGGGGGTCTTGCCGGCCTCATGGCGACAATTAAAGCAGCGGAATCAGGAATGGCGGTTAAGCTTTTTTCCATCGTTCCTGTCAAACGGTCTCATTCGGTTTGCGCGCAAGGCGGCATAAATGGAGCGGTCAATACTAAAGGGGAAGGCGACTCTCCATGGGAGCATTTTGATGACACTGTGTACGGGGGAGACTTTCTTGCGAACCAGCCGCCGGTCAAAGCGATGTGTGACGCGGCGCCTTCTATCATCCACTTATTAGACCGTATGGGCGTCATGTTTAACCGGACGCCAGAAGGCCTGCTTGACTTCCGCCGATTCGGAGGCACACAGCACCACAGAACTGCTTATGCGGGTGCGACAACGGGGCAGCAGCTGCTTTACGCACTGGACGAGCAAGTGCGCAGGTACGAAGTTGCGGGTCTGGTTACAAAATACGAAGGCTGGGAATTCCTTGGCGCTGTATTGGATGACGACAAAACCTGCCGCGGAATTGTTGCGCAAAACCTGACAAACATGCAAATTGAATCCTTCCGTTCAGACGCTGTAATTATGGCGACGGGCGGACCGGGAATTATTTTTGGAAAATCGACGAACTCCATGATTAATACAGGGTCTGCAGCTTCGATCGTTTATCAGCAGGGAGCGTATTATGCAAACGGAGAATTCATTCAAATCCACCCGACAGCCATACCGGGCGATGACAAGCTAAGACTGATGAGTGAATCGGCGCGCGGTGAAGGCGGACGCGTGTGGACATATAAAGACGGAAAGCCGTGGTACTTCCTGGAAGAGAAATACCCGGCATACGGGAATCTGGTGCCGCGTGATATTGCGACACGCGAAATATTTGATGTGTGTGTCAACCAGAAACTCGGCATTAACGGCGAAAACATGGTGTATCTCGATCTTTCTCATAAAGATCCGAAAGAGCTTGACATTAAGCTCGGCGGCATCATTGAGATTTATGAGAAATTCATGGGAGACGACCCGCGTAAGCTTCCAATGAAAATCTTCCCGGCGGTTCATTACTCAATGGGCGGATTATGGGTGGATTACGATCAAATGACGAACATCCCGGGACTGTTTGCAGCCGGGGAATGTGATTACTCTATGCACGGCGGCAACCGCTTGGGGGCAAACTCCCTGCTCTCCGCGATATACGGAGGAATGGTGGCCGGACCGAATGCGGTGAAATATGTAAACGGCTTAGAATCTTCAGCAGAAGACATGTCTTCCTCTTTATTCGACGCTCACGTCAAAAAAGAAGAAGAAAAATGGGCTGAGATTATGAGTATGGACGGAACAGAAAATGCCTATGTTCTTCACAAAGAGCTTGGTGAGTGGATGACGGCGAACGTCACGGTTGTCCGCCATAACGACAAGCTATTGAAAACGGATGACAAAATTCAGGAATTAATGGAGCGGTTTAAAAAGATTAACATCAATGATACGACGAAATGGAGCAACCAAGGGGCGATGTTCACACGCCAGCTCTCGAACATGCTTCAGCTTGCGAGAGTGGTTACCCTTGGCGCTTACAACCGCAATGAAAGCAGGGGCGCCCATTATAAACCGGATTATCCTGAACGTAATGATGATGAATGGCTCAAAACAACAATAGCTAAACATGTAAGCCCGTATGAAGCGCCGGAATTTGAATATCAGGATGTCGATGTCTCACTGATAACGCCTCGGAAACGGGATTACTCGAAGAAGAAGGTGGCGAAATAATCATGAGTGAACAAAAAACGATACGATTTATTATCACACGGCAAGATACAACCGACAGCACGCCTTACGATGAAGAATTTGAGGTACCATACCGCCCAAACCTTAATGTCATTTCCGCACTGATGGAAATTCGCCGGAATCCGGTTAACGTGAAAGGTGAAAAGACAACCCCTGTCACATGGGATATGAACTGTCTTGAAGAAGTATGCGGCGCATGTTCAATGGTCATAAACGGAAAACCCCGCCAATCTTGTACGGCGCTTATCGACCAGCTTGAACAGCCGATCCGCTTAAAACCGATGAAAACTTTCCCGGTCGTGCGTGATTTGCAGGTTGACCGGAGCAGAATGTTTGATTCATTGAAAAAAGTAAAAGCCTGGATACCGATTGACGGTACGTATGATTTGGGACCGGGGCCGAGAATGCCGGAAAAACGCCGTCAATGGGCATATGAATTATCAAAATGCATGACGTGCGGCGTCTGCCTCGAAGCCTGCCCGAATGTGAACAGCAAATCGAAGTTCATGGGGCCGGCACCGATGTCTCAAGTCCGCCTGTTTAACGCCCATCCGACAGGCGCCATGAATAAATCTGACCGATTAGAAGCACTGATGGATGACGGCGGCCTTGCAGATTGCGGAAACTCGCAAAACTGCGTTCAGTCCTGCCCGAAAGGCATCCCGCTCACCACTTCGATTGCAGCCTTAAACAGAGATACAAACTTACAAGCGTTCCGTAATTTCTTCGGAAGCGACAGAGTATAAGAAGAAAAAACCTCTTCCGCATGGGAGAGGTTTCAGACTGTAGACAAAGTCATAAAACGGTTTTCGTTTTATGACTTTGTCATCTTTTCAGCGTGATTGAAAACCCTTGAAGTCTAGGAAGGGCGAGCATCGGAGCACAGCGAATGTAGGGATTCGTGAGCACCGACGCGCAGGCCTGACAACGAATGCGAGGGTTTGTCGACACGCTGAAACCTCTTCCGCATGGGAGAGGTTTTTTAACCATAAGGAGATGAGTAAAGATGAAGATTCCCGCTTATATTGACATGCCGTTTCAAGAATGGAAGTCGTCCTTTTCTTTTTTTTATCAGGTATCCGTGCGATTTTCCGAGACGGACATGTTTGGACACATGAATAATGTGACACCTTTTATATACTTTGAGGAGGCGCGGATTTCTTATTTTAAAAAGCTGAATATGATGAATGAAAACAAACAGACCATAACGGTCGTGGCAAGCCAGCAATGCGATTATCTGCGCCAAGTCATGCCTTATGAAGAGCTGCGCATCTATGTGAAAACAAGCGCCGTCGGCAGCTCATCCCTTACCTTGCATTATCTCGGAGAGAACCGCAAAGGCGAACCGTGCTTCACCGGAGCCGTTGTGATGGTCCAAGTCTCAAAGGAAAGCGGCAGGGCTGTCAGCTGGACAGATGAGGAGAAAGAAACGCTGCTCCCTGCACCATAAACTAATTCTCTTGTAAACGTCACCTCCCGTGCCCTTCTTACATAAGATATCTTGACTATATCAAAACCCATTCGTTTCTGATTCGCTCTCACCTTAGCAAGGAGGGTTACAATACTTGAAGGAGAAAGAATTTCAATCGAAGCCGCTGCTAACGAAAAGAGAAAGAGAAGTGTTCGAATTGCTCGTTCAAGATAAGACAACAAAGGAGATTGCAAGCGAGCTATTTATCAGTGAGAAAACCGTTCGAAACCATATTTCAAATGCCATGCAGAAATTGGGTGTGAAAGGGCGTTCGCAAGCCGTTGTTGAGCTTCTTAGAATGGGTGAACTAGAGCTTTAATCCTTGCCGGTATTCCTTCTTTCAGGAAGGAGCCGGTTATTCCTGTTTGTTCGTCACGTTCTCAAACCGTGTTTGGCTTGCTATGCAAAAAGTTGGATGGCAACGGATAGAGCAATACATGTTTCTGTTTGGTGTTGTTTGCCTAAAGTCCTCCATTTCTCTTGCGGAGTCTTGCATTTTCTTCAAAAAAGAAGGAAAATAGACACGGAACGCTTTTGTGCGTAAGAGATCCTTGAGTGAGGGATGGACAAATGACATCAAAACATTTGGAGTATGTTGCGGATATAGAAAAGTCACTCCGCCACATTGCCGCGATCATTAAGCAAAAAGGACGAGAAATCCTTAACCAATATGCGATTACGCCGCCGCAATTTGTCGGCCTGCAATGGCTTTATGAATTGGGAGATATGACAATCGGCGAACTGTCGGGTAAAATGTATCTGGCATGCAGCACAACAACGGACTTAATCGACCGCATGCAGAAAAATGACCTTGTCGAGCGGGTCAAGGACCCGGCGGACAGACGTGTCGTCCGGATACATCTGCTGCCAGAAGGAGAGCGGATTATCCAAGAGGTCATTACAAAAAGGCAGGAATACCTGCGTGATATGTTCGAAACGTTTACAGATGAAGAAGTAGCCATCTTCGAAAAATCATTGATGAAACTGCAGCATGAAATGAAGAGAAAATGAGGCGATTTTGTTGGAGCAACCAATAGGAGTCATTGATTCCGGGGTTGGCGGTTTAACCGTTGCAAAGGAAATCATGAGACAGCTACCAAAAGAAAATATTATCTACGTCGGGGATACGAAACGGTGTCCGTACGGGCCGCGTCCTGAAGAAGAAGTGCTTCAATACACGTGGGAGCTGACGAATTATCTACTTGAAAACCACCATATTAAAATGCTCGTGATCGCCTGCAACACAGCAACAGCGATCGCATTGGAAGACATCCGGCGCAGCGTCGGCATCCCTGTGGTCGGAGTCATTCAGCCGGGTGCGAGAGCAGCGATAAAAATGACGGAAAATCAGCATATCGGTGTCATTGGCACGGAAAATACGATGAAGAGCAACGCGTACGAAGAGGCGCTTTTGGCATTAAATCCTGATCTGAAGGTTGAGAACCTTGCCTGTCCGCTCCTTGTGCCTTTTGTGGAAAGCGGGAAGTTTCTTGACAAAACAGCAGACGAGATTGTCAAAACATCGCTGTATCCGTTAAAAGACACATCGATTGATTCGCTGATTTTAGGCTGCACCCACTATCCTATCTTAAAAGATTCCATTCAGAGATATATGGGAGAACACGTAAATATGATTTCGTCCGGCGATGAAACAGCCCGGGAAGTCAGCACAATTCTTTCATATAAAGGGCTGCTGAACCAGTCTTCGGTTGCCCCGAATCATCAGTTCCTGACAACCGGAGCGCGTGATCAGTTTGCGAAAATCGCAGACGACTGGTTTGGCCATGGGGTGGGCCATGTGGAATGCATCTCACTGCAAGAACCGATTAGAAAATAGCTTTGACCCGCAACGTCTTGTTGCGGTTTTTTTCTGTTTTGCCGGAATTCTTCGGTCTATTTCCAAATAAGGCTCGTATACATAATAGTACAAACAGCCTTAGGAGGGAAAAGTATGCTGAAAAAAGGACCTGCAGTCATTGGTGCCACTTGTCTCACCTCTGCCCTGCTTTTATCCGGATGCGGTTTGTTCCAATCTGATAAGGCAGCCGAGGAAATTGATCCGCCTCAAGACGTTACATACGTGAACGATGAAGCGGGGGCCGATTCAAATACAACAGCAGCCGAAAAAGCAGAAAGTAAAAAAAACGATACCGCCAAAGCGGATCAAGTCTCATCTACAGTCATGAGGGAGCTTTATCTCATTGATAAAAACGGGTACGTTGTTGCGCAAACGCTGCCTCTTCCGAAAAGTGAAGGCACGGCTAAGCAGGCACTTGAATACCTCGTTCAGGGCGGGCCGGTGTCAGAAATTCTTCCGAATGGCTTCAGAGCCGTATTGCCGGCTGACACAACTGTTAACGTTGACATCAAAAAAGACGGCACAGCAATAGCGGATTTCTCTAATGAATTTAAAAATTATAAGAAGGAAGACGAGCAGAAAATTGTTCAATCCGTGACGTGGACACTGACGCAATTCAGCTCGATAGATAAAGTGAAGCTGAGAATAAACGGCCATGAACTGAAGGAGATGCCTGTAGGAGGCACGCCAATCTCAGATGATTTAAGCCGTAAAGACGGGATTAATATGGAAACATCAGGCGTAAATGATCTCACCGCAACACATCCGCTCACCGTTTATTATTTGGCGGAAAACGAAGACAGTGAGTATTATGTGCCGGTGACAAAACGGATCGACAATTCGGAAAAAGACGACATCACAGCAGCAATCAATGAATTGGCTAAAGGCCCTAGCAAGGTGAGCGGGCTGTTAACAGATTTCAGTGATGACGTAAAGCTGGTCAGCAAACCGAAAATCAAAGACGGACGCGTGACGTTAGATTTCAATCAATCCATATTCGGCAGCGCGGATGAAAAGACAAAAATGATTTCTTCAGAAGTGCTGAACAGCATTGTGCTGACGTTAACAGAACAGCCGGATGTAAAGAGCGTTTCCGTCAAAGTAAACGGGAAATCGGAGCTTGTCAATGAAAAAGGCGAAAAGCTCACAGAACCGGTCTCCAGACCTTCTCAAGTGAATACGGGTAGTTTTTAAATTGAAATTTTTGATATACTAGAAAGAAAGAGGTTAGCGTTCCGGCTGCCTCTTTCTTTATTCAATTCCGGGACAAAAATGGTTTATGTACATACAATCGGAGGTAAAACATGAGACATGACGGAAGACAACATGATGAGCTGCGCCCAATCACATTAGATTTGGATTTTATCAGCCATCCGGAAGGTTCTGTTCTAATAACAGCAGGAAATACAAAAGTAATCTGCAACGCGTCTGTGGAAGATCGCGTGCCGCCGTTTTTGCGGGGCGGAGGAAAAGGCTGGATTACAGCTGAATACAGCATGCTGCCGCGGGCAACAAACCAAAGAACGATCAGAGAATCTTCGAAGGGGAAAGTTTCCGGCAGAACAATGGAAATCCAGCGCCTGATCGGCCGCGCGCTTCGGGCAGTCGTAGATTTAGAAAAGCTCGGTGAACGGACGATTTGGATTGACTGTGATGTCATTCAGGCTGATGGCGGAACAAGAACCGCTTCTATTACAGGCGCATTTCTTGCCATGGCAATTGCGATTGGCAAGCTGCTCAAAGCGGGAACAATCAAGGCGAACCCGATCACTGATTTTCTTGCAGCGATCTCTGTCGGAATTGATAAGGAACAGGGGATTTTGTTAGATTTAAATTATGAAGAAGATTCATCCGCTGAAGTGGACATGAATGTCATTATGACAGGCAGCGGCCGTTTTGTTGAGCTGCAGGGAACCGGAGAAGAGGCGACGTTTTCACGGGATGATCTAAACGGTCTTCTCGGTCTTGCAGAAAAAGGCATTCAGGAACTGATTGATAAACAAAAAGAAGTGTTAGGTGATTCTCTGCCAGATTTGAAATAATGATAGAAAGGCTTGATCATCATGAAAGAGGCAATCATTGCGACACATAATCCAGGAAAAGTGAAAGAATTTAAAGAAATCCTTGAACCAAAAGGCTATGATGTCAAATCGTTAGCTGACATCGGATACACAGAGGAGATCGAGGAAACAGGCCATACGTTTGAAGAGAATGCCGTTTTGAAAGCGGAAGCTGTTGCAAAAGCAGTGAATAAAATGGTGATTGCGGATGACTCCGGCCTGTCAATCGATAATCTTGGCGGCAGCCCCGGCGTTTACTCCGCGCGCTATGCAGGGGAACAGAAAGACGACCAGGCAAATATCGTTAAAGTGCTCGGCGAACTGAAAGGAATTGAAAAAGAACAGCGTACGGCCCGTTTTCGCTGCGCGCTGGCTGTGAGTATCCCTGGTGAAGAAACAAAAACAGTCGAAGGCCATGTGGAAGGGTATATTGCTGAAGAGCCGAGAGGAGAATACGGCTTTGGCTATGACCCAATCTTTATCGTGAAAGATAAAGATAAGACAATGGCTGAACTGACAAGTGATGAAAAAAATAAAATCAGCCATAGGGCTGACGCGCTTAAAAAGCTGTCTAAGCTTTTAGAGGCATAAGGAGGAAGCTTGTACATGAACGTGCTGATTATCAGTGACAGCCATGGGCTTGAAGAAGAACTCCAAACCATCGCGAAACGGCATGAAGCGGAAGTAGATCTCATGATTCATTGCGGAGACTCTGAACTCGAAACCGGGCATCCGGCATTGGATCCTTATAAGGTTGTAAAAGGCAATTGCGATTTTGCGGGCGATTTTAAGGACGAGCTTCTTTTGAATGCCGGTTCAAAAAAAATACTGGTCACACACGGCCATCTTCACGGTATAAAACAGACCTTGTTAAACGTATACTATCGGGCAGAGGAGCTCGGAGTGGATATGATCTGTTTCGGGCATTCGCACATCGCGGGAAGCGAAGTGCTGCGCGGAAAGCTGATGATTAATCCCGGCAGCATCCGCCTTCCAAGGGTGCGCAGGACAGAAAGCTATGCTATACTGACTTTAGAAAATGATGCCGCAACAGTGCGTTTTTACGACCAAGCTGGCCATGAAATTGAGGATCTGCACAACCGTGTCACACTATGAAAATGTCATGAGGAAGAAAATTTTCTTCCTCATGAAAAAAATTCTAAAAAACCGTTGACTTATTGTTGCATCCCATATATAATAAATCTTGTCGCTGATAGTTAAAGCGAAAAACGAAATAACAAAACATGTCCCAGTAGCTCAGCTGGATAGAGCAACGGCCTTCTAAGCCGTCGGTCGGGAGTTCGAATCTCTCCTGGGACGTACCAAAAAGAAAAACCTCAAATCCTTGGGACTGACCCCCGTTTTTAAGACAGGGATCAAAACACCTTTTAAACAGCCAATTGCCGATAGTTTATCGGTGATTGGTTGTTTAGTTTCGTTTGAATACGAATATTGTTATAATAATGAATGTATTCTATGACAGTGCGTTCTACGATGGCGGTCGTGGTTCGATCAATGCTGTTAAGATAGAACGTTTCAGACTTTAGTGAGGAATGAAACGATTCGATGGAGGCATTATCAGCGGGCGTCCCTTTGCGGGACATGCTCATGGTAATGCCTTTTGTTTTAACAGCTTTCTGATACTCGTAAGATGTATACACAGATCCTTGGTCACTATGTAACACGCAGTTCTCAGGCAGTGTTGGCAGTTGATCAAGTGTGTGTAAGACAAAGTCTGTGTCCTGCTTATCTCCAATCGTAAAAGCAACCACTTCTCCATTGTATACATCCAATATACTGGAAAGGTACAATTGCTTCTGTCCATAAGGCAAATACGTGATGTCCGTTACTAGTTTTTCAAGAGGATGATCAGACTGAAAGTTCCGATCTAATATATTATCGACCACGGCATATGGCTGCCCATTCTTCTTGCGCTTTTTCACCTTAACCCGGCACTGCCACTGATTTTTCTGCATAATACGCTGAACCGTTTTATGGTTAATACACATTCCCTTTTTTAATATGGCTGTGATTTTTCGATATCCATATCGATACTTGTGCTCTCGGCACAACGTGCCGATTTGTTTTTCCAAATGGCGTTTGGGATGATCCTTCATCAGATTCTTCTTCCAACGATAATAAGACGCTCGGGAGATACCTAAATGAACACAGATATCCTGTACGGTCATTGATCGGTGCATTACTTCTACAAGTTCGACTGACGTTTGGCTATCAACTTCCTTTCCAATTCGTTGTACTTTTTTAAAACTTCATTCTGTTGTCTCAGGTAACGATTCTCTGCCTGCAGTTTCTCTAATTCGGAAGAATACTCCGGACCTTTTCCATAAGTGTATTGCTTACCAACAGGCTGTTCAAATCGATGTGTATCCCCAGCCTTATACCATCTGACCCATGTCTTAATCTGCGTATTATTTTTGATATTCAACTCCTGCATGATCTCTTTCATAGGTACGCCTGCCAATCTCATTTCTACAGCCTTCTGTTTCACTTCAAGCGGATAACTCACTCTTGTCCCCATAGAAAAAACACCTCCAAGTCTAATTTCGGATAACAATCATCCGTATTCAAACTTGAAGGTGTTTTTATTTGTCTCATCTTATGGGGTCAGTCCCCTTAAAGGATTTGAGGTTTTTTGTTGTAGGTTGATGATTATTTGTTATTCAGTGTATCATCATCCAAGCCATCAACTTTTCCGTCTTTGTTCATGCGAGGCTCTTCTTTTTTCACCGTTTCAGAAATATGCTCATTCTCTTTGACAGTCCGTTTTCCGACAACCACTTCATCAGTGACAACCGGTTTTTTAGTCACTTCCAGTTTTTCCTCAACGATTGGCACTCTGATCTCTTCCGAATCATTGACGGAGGAAGCGTCCGCTGTATTTTCATCCACAGGGCGGCGTTCAACATAAATTTCATCGTGTCTCACCGGGATGTCCATATCTCTTTGTTCTGTTTTCACTTCTTTTCCGATCTCTACTTCTCCAGTTTGAACATCTTCCTTATTGACTTTCAGCTGCTCTTCCCGCAGTGGCATTGTTTTTTCTTCTTTCGTTGTATAATCCGCCATTTCATTTGTGCTCGAAAGGCCGCCTGAAAGAGCATTGCCGTTATCAATAGGCGGATTGACTTCTGCATCTGTATCAACAGCCACAAGTAGTTTCCCGTCATCCAGATCCTCTTGATACTTGTCTATTTCTCCAGTCATAATATCCAAATCTGATAATGTCTTGCTGTGTGCGGCAGTATCATCCATTGTAAAATAATCTTTCAGTTTATCAAAAAATGAATCGGATTCACCCTTATGTGCATCGACGGCCTGATTGACTTCTGTTCCAGTACGTGACTCAAGATCATCTGTATCTCGCCGGCTTGTCACAACTGAAATATCGTCAGAATCAAAACCTTTTGTTAATAAGCCTTCAATCGCTGCAATGGTTTCCTGCGGAGTTTCGTATACACCAACTATGCTTTTCATATCAATCTCCTCCTTTATCAATGTTAGATTTTATCGTTCATGTCGTTTTTAATTCCCGCTGAACTTTGAAATAAACAAAATGAAAAGCATTGGGAGAGATTCAAGGGACAAAAAAGGATAGATAAGTCAGATCCTCCTCTGCACTTATCTATCCTATAAAAATTCACAGCTTCTTCGTCATAAACACACTGTTCGGATCTTCAACATAGTCAGCAAACGGTTCACAGTACTGAAAACCAAAGCTTTCATACAATTTTCTTGCCGGCTCAAATGAGGCCATTGAACCCGTTTCTAAGCTTATCCGCTCATAGCCTCGCTTCCTAGCTTCACTCAGGATGTGCTTGAGAACTTGTTTGGCAACGCCTTTTCTTAAATGGGATGCAGCGGTCCGCATCGACTTGATTTCTCCATGCCTGCTGTCCAGTTCTTTAAGCGCTCCGCAGCCGGCTAGTTCGTTGTCCTCCCATGCGCTCCAAAATGTCATTTTAGGCCCTTTCAGCCTTTCTGCATCTAGAGCATGGATGCTTTCTGGCGGGGACATGAGTGTCATGCTATGTAAATGCTCATTCACAAATGAAATCACTTCGTGTCCAGTTACATCATCTATTTTTATAAACAATTCTATTCCTCCTCAAAAATTCGCGGGTTTTCAGAACATAACTGATTTCATCATATGCATATTACGTCCTTTTTCCAAATAGAAAGACAGAAAATCTGCCGGTATGAATCGTGTTTGGCATGATTTGTTTTGTATCAGGCATTTCAAAGTGAAAAAAAGAGGCCGAAAACAATGTTCGGCCTTACTATCGAAACCCTACGTGAGCGCCGGGTGCTCCGCTGAATTCAACGGCGTGCGTCGCCGGGATACCGAAACCGACCCCGTGGCCGCTATAGCCAGCCCCTGCAAATTGCTGTCCGTAAAATCCTGATGCATATGGGAATGAAGAGTACATAGCAGATGGAGTGCTCATGGGACTGTATGACTGGCTGTACGGCTGTCCGTACCCAATGTTTCCAAATGGCTGCTGATAAAAGGCAGGAGCTGCCGGATAATATGGCTGAGGCAAGCTGGGAAAGCCCAAGGGAATCCCTTGCATATCAGCTAATGATTTATTCATCGTATCACCTTTTCTTTGCAAGATACCTTCAATGTATGCTGGGGGAGTAATGGAAGTGCCTATCCGATCTTCCATACCTATAATCTTGTCGAGACGATAACACGTTATATTTTATGACATGTTTCTATCGGATTGGGATATTCTGTTGTATTATTGATAGATTAATAAAAAAATTATAAAAACTTTTAACATTTACAATTCCTTATACACCAATAATGAAAGCGTATACAATATAGATTGATTAATCAAAATTGTCTAATAATTTTAAAAAATGCTGTTGACACTGCGTCCAAAGCGGCGTAATATGAGTTCAACAAAAGATAAACGCAAGCTTCACAAGCAAAAAAGATCGCAATATGATTCTGAAAAATGAAAAAACAAACGACCTTCTTCAACAGCTGAAAAAGCTGTTTCGGGGGCTGAATATGAAAAGCGCAGATGAGGATAAGTAGCCTTGATAAAGCTTTCCACAGAGAACCGGGGTAGCTGAGAACCGGCGAAGCTTTACAAGGTGAACTCGCCTCAGAGTGCCAGTCTGAAACCATAGTAGGACTTGGCCGGGTGAACTTGATTCACTCGTTATTAAAGCGGATAGAAATATCCATGAGACGGCTGATTCAATAGGCCGTAAACAAGGGTGGTACCGCGGAAAGAAGAGCCTTTTCGCCCCTTTTAGCTATCGCATCACTGCGCGGCTGATTGTGGGTGGAAAGGCTCTTTTTATTGAATAGTCAGCTATCAAACTAATAAAACGATCTTTAGAGGATGAAAATCCAAAAGGAGGAACTGAAAATGGGGACTAATGTACAGGTGGATTCAGCATCTGCCAAATGTACACAGACGATGAGCGGAGCATTAATGCTGATTGAATCATTAAAAAAAGAGAAAGTAGAAATGATATTCGGTTACCCGGGCGGGGCTGTGCTTCCGATCTACGATAAGCTTTATCATTCAGGGATGGTACATATCCTTCCCCGTCACGAACAAGGTGCGATTCATGCAGCGGAAGGATACGCAAGAGTCTCTGGAAAACCGGGCGTCGTCATTGCCACGTCTGGCCCGGGAGCGACAAACCTCGTTACAGGCCTTGCGGATGCCATGATTGATTCATTGCCACTAGTCGTCTTTACAGGGCAGGTAGCCACATCCGTTATCGGGAGTGATGCATTTCAGGAAGCGGATATTTTAGGAATTACGATGCCGGTGACAAAACACAGCTATCAGGTACGCCAGCCTGAAGATCTGCCGCGCATCATTAAAGAGGCATTCCATATTGCAACAACTGGAAGACCCGGACCTGTGCTGATTGATATTCCGAAAGATGTCGCAACAATTGAAGGAGAATTCAGCTACGATCATGAAATGAATCTCCCGGGATACCAGCCGACAATAGAGCCGAATTATTTGCAGATCCGCAAGCTTGTCGAAGCGGTAAGCAGCGCGAAGAAACCGGTGATTCTGGCGGGTGCGGGCGTATTGCATGGAAAAGCGTCAGAAGAATTAAAAAATTATGCAGAACAGCAGCAAATCCCTGTGGCACACACCCTTTTGGGGCTTGGAGGCTTCCCGGCGGACCATCCGCTTTTCTTGGGGATGGCGGGAATGCACGGCACTTATACAGCCAACATGGCCCTTCATGATTGTGACCTTTTAATCAGTATCGGCGCCCGTTTTGATGATCGCGTCACAGGAAACCTGAAGCACTTTGCAAGAAACGCAAAGATTGCCCATATCGATATTGATCCGGCTGAAATCGGAAAAATCATGAAAACGCAGATTCCTGTAGTCGGAGACAGCAAAATGGTCCTGCAGGAGCTGATCAAACAAGACGGAAGACAAAGCGATTCAAGCGAATGGAAAACACAGCTCGCCAAATGGAAAGAAGAGTACCCGCTCTGGTATGTAGATCATGAAGAAGACGGCTTTAAACCTCAGAAATTGATTGAATATATTCATCAATTTACAAATGGCGAGGCCATTGTCGCAACGGATGTCGGCCAGCATCAAATGTGGTCAGCGCAATTTTATCCATTCCAACAAGCAGATAAATGGGTCACATCAGGCGGACTTGGAACGATGGGATTCGGCCTTCCGGCAGCAATTGGCGCACAGCTGGCTGATAAAGAGGCTACTGTAGTGGCGGTTCTTGGGGACGGCGGTTTTCAAATGACGCTCCAAGAACTCGATGTCATTCGCGAATTGAATCTGCCGGTCAAAGTTATCATTTTAAATAATGCTTGTCTCGGAATGGTCAGACAGTGGCAGGAAATTTTCTATGAAGAACGCTATTCAGAATCTAAATTTGCTTCTCAGCCTGATTTCGTCAAATTGTCAGAAGCCTACGGCATTAAAGGCATCAGAATTTCATCAGATGCGGAAGCGAAAGAAAAGCTGGAAGAGGCATTGACATCAAAAGAACCGGTTGTCATTGACGTACGGGTTGCAAGAGAAGAAAAAGTGTTCCCGATGGTGGCTCCGGGGAAAGGGCTGCATGAAATGGTGGGGGTGAAACCTTGAAAAGAATTATCACATTGACTGTGGTGAACCGTTCCGGCGTATTAAACCGGATCACCGGTCTATTTACCAAAAGACATTACAACATTGAAAGCATTACGGTTGGCCACACAGAAACAACCGGCGTTTCCAGAATCACCTTTGTCGTTCACGTTGATGGAGAAAATGATGTTGAACAGCTGACAAAACAGCTCAACAAACAGATTGATGTACTGAAAGTCACAGACATCACGAATCAATCGATTGTTCAGAGGGAGCTGGCCTTAATCAAGGTCGTTTCCGCACCGTCAACGAGATCAGAGATTAATGGAATGATAGAACCGTTCAGAGCCTCTGTCGTTGATGTCAGCAGAGACAGTATCGTTGTTCAGGTGACAGGCGAATCTAACAAAATTGAAGCGCTTATTGAATTGTTAAAACCTTATGGCATTAAAGAAATCGCGAGAACAGGTACAACGGCTTTTGCGAGGGGAACCCAGCAAAAGGCGTCATCCAATAAAACAATATCTATTGTATAAAACATAACAAGGGAGAGATTGAAATGGTAAAAGTATATTATAACGGTGATATCAAAGAGAATGTATTGGCTGGGAAAACAGTAGCGGTTATCGGGTACGGTTCACAAGGCCATGCACATGCCCTGAACCTTAAAGAAAGCGGAGTTGACGTGATCGTCGGTGTTAGACAAGGAAAATCTTTCACACAGGCCCAAGAAGACGGACATAAAGTATTTACAGTAAAAGAAGCGGCAGCCCAAGCGGAAATCATCATGGTGCTGCTTCCGGATGAACAGCAGCAAAAAGTTTACGAAGCTGAAATTAAAGAGGAATTGACAGCTGGAAAATCATTGGTGTTCGCTCACGGATTTAACGTTCATTTCCATCAAATCGTTCCGCCAGCGGATGTAGATGTTTTCTTGGTAGCGCCTAAAGGTCCAGGGCACTTGGTCAGAAGAACATATGAGCAAGGAGCTGGCGTACCGGCATTGTTCGCGATTTACCAAGATGTGACTGGAGAAGCAAGAGACAAAGCCCTTGCGTATGCAAAAGGAATCGGCGGCGCGAGAGCTGGCGTTTTGGAAACGACATTTAAAGAAGAAACAGAAACGGATTTGTTCGGTGAGCAAGCAGTTCTTTGCGGCGGATTAAGCGCGCTTGTAAAAGCTGGATTTGAAACATTAACTGAAGCAGGTTACCAGCCTGAACTTGCATACTTCGAGTGTCTTCACGAGCTGAAACTAATCGTAGACCTTATGTATGAAGAAGGGCTTGCGGGCATGAGATATTCAATCTCTGACACAGCACAGTGGGGAGATTTCGTATCAGGACCGCGCGTTGTTGATGCTCAAGTAAAAGAGTCGATGAAAGAAGTATTAAAAGATATCCAAAACGGTACATTCGCAAAAGAGTGGATCGTCGAAAACCAAGTAAACCGTCCTCGTTTCAACGCTATCAACGCGAGCGAAAACGAACATCAAATCGAAGTGGTGGGAAGAAAGCTTCGTGAAATGATGCCGTTTGTGAAACAAGGCAAGAAGAAGGAAGCGGTGGTCTCCGTTGCGCAAAATTAATGTTTTCGATACGACGCTTCGTGATGGTGAACAGTCTCCTGGCGTGAACTTAAATACACAGGAGAAACTTGCCATAGCAAAGCAGCTCGAAAGACTCGGGGCAGATATCATTGAAGCGGGGTTTCCCGCTTCGTCCCGAGGTGACTTTTTAGCTGTTCAGGAAATCGCAAGAACCATTAAAAATTGCTCGGTGACTGGTCTTGCCCGCTGTGTAAAGGGTGATATTGATGCTGCTTGGGAAGCGTTAAAAGATGGTGCTTACCCGAGAATTCACGTATTTATTGCCACATCGGACATTCATTTGAAACACAAGCTGAACATGACTCGCGAGCAAGTCATCGCAAGAGCCGTTGAAATGGTGAAATACGCAAAAGAGCGTTTTCCGGTTGTGCAATGGTCAGCTGAAGATGCCTGCCGCACTGAACTGCCGTTTTTAGCGGAAATCGTCGAGAAAGTCATTGACGCTGGCGCCAGTGTGATCAATCTTCCGGATACAGTCGGCTACCTGGCTCCAGCAGAATACGGAAATATCTTTAAGTATATGAAGGAAAACGTTTCGAACATTCATCAAGCAAAGCTTTCAGCTCACTGTCACGATGATTTGGGAATGGCGGTCGCAAACTCTCTTGCTGCGATTGAAAGTGGCGCTGATCAAATCGAATGTGCTGTCAACGGGATCGGTGAAAGAGCCGGTAACGCCGCATTAGAGGAAATTGCCGTTGCCCTTCATATCAGAAAAGATTTCTATCAAGTTGAAACAGGCATTACAATGAACGAAATTAAGCGAACAAGCGATTTGGTAAGCAAGCTGACAGGC